>JAICOJ010000045.1 GCA_025930755.1 Gemmatimonadaceae bacterium | reverse complement strand
GACGTGCTGTTCGGCCTCGGCATTACCAAGACCAAGGACGATCGCTTTCTGCTCATTGGGGACGAAAGCTTCACACAGTCCACCTGGTACTACATCGATGCGTACCGTCCGGGCGAAGCGCCGAAGGTCATCTCGGCGGGACGTCCGAACGTGGAGTACTCGGTGGAGCATCACGGCACGCATTTCTACATCCGTACCAACGACAACGCGACGAACTTCAAGCTCGTGCGCGCACCGGACCGCGACCCGAATCCCGCGAACTGGACGACGGTGGTCCCGCACCGCGACTCGGTGCTGCTCGCCGACTTCGACGTCTTCCGGAATCACCTCGTGTTGATGGAGCGTGAAAAGGCGCTCACACGCTTCCGGATTCGCGACTTTGCCAGCGGCGCGGAGCATCACATCGCCATGGATGAGCCGGTCTACACCGTGCGGTGGGGTGGAAATCCGGAGTTCGACACGCGCACGCTGCGGTTCGTGTATACGTCGCTCGTCACGCCGTCGACGGTCTACGACTACGAGATGGCGACGAAGCAGCGCGAGCTGAAGAAGCGGCAGGACGTACTCGGCGGGTACGATCCCTCGCAATACGCGACCGAGCGGACGTGGGCGAAGGCGCCCGACGGCGTGATGGTCCCGGTCTCGCTCGTGTACCGCAGGCCGCTGGTCAGGGATGGGTCGCGGCCGATGATGCTCTACTCGTACGGCTCGTACGGCTCGAGCACCGACCCCACCTTCTCATCGAACAACCTGTCGCTTCTCGATCGCGGCTTCATCTACGCGATTGCGCACATTCGCGGCGGGCAGGAGATGGGCCGGTGGTGGTACGACCAGGGCAAAATGCTCAACAAGCGCAACACGTTCACCGACTTCATCGCGTCGGCGGAGCATCTGATTCGCGAGGGCTACACGTCGAAGGAAAAGCTGGCG
Organism: Gemmatimonadaceae bacterium; assembly: GCA_025930755.1. Classification (GTDB taxonomy): domain Bacteria; phylum Gemmatimonadota; class Gemmatimonadetes; order Gemmatimonadales; family Gemmatimonadaceae; genus JAICNG01. Next base: position 26,520 of record JAICOJ010000045.1, on the reverse strand, counting down.
ATCCGCGGCGGCAGCGCCGGCGGCCTGTTGATGGGCGCCGTGGTATCGATGCGTCCTGACCTGTTCAAGGTCGTCGTCGCCGATGTGCCCTTCGTCGACGTCATCAACACGATGATGGATGCGTCGATCCCGCTCACCGCCGGTGAGTGGCAGCAGTGGGGCGATCCGCACGTCAAGGAGCACTACACCTACATGAAGTCGTACTCGCCCTATGACAACGTCGGAAGGACCTATCCGGCGATGCTGGTGACGACGGGCCTCAACGATCCGCGCGTGGCGTACTGGGAGCCGGCGAAATGGGTCGCGAAGATCCGCGCCAACAAGACCGACGGCAACGTCCTGCTCCTGAAGACGAACATGGGCGCCGGCCACGGCGGTGCATCGGGGCGCTACGACAACTTGAGAGAGCTGGCGTTCAGATACGCGTTCATCATCGATCAGCTTGGGTTGGCAGGGGTGCCGGCGGTCTCAATGCCTGATTGATCTAACGGCAAAGATGTCAGATCTCAGAATTCAGATTTCAGAATTCAGAAACGACCGCGGGGAGCCGAGAGAGGCTCCCCGTTGGTTTTCGGGTGAATTCTGAATTCTGTATTCTGAGATCTGACGTCTTTGCCGTTCCCGAAAGGAGTTTGCGTCCCCACGGAGTCCTGATAGCTTTCTCGCATGTCCGACACCTCCCGAACCCCTGTAATCGTCTCAGCGGCCCGGACCCCCATCGGTCGCTACCTCGGCGCGCTCGCGTCGGTGAGCGCTCCCGACCTCGGGGCGACCGCGATTCGCGAGGCCATCAAGCGCGCTCGCGTTGGGCCCGAGGATGTGCAGGAAGTGATCATGGGGAACGTCGTGCAGGGTGGCGTTGGGCAGGCACCGGCGCGGCAGGCGGCGATTCGCAGCGGACTGCCGGCCACCGTGTCCGCGGTCACGATCAACAAGGTGTGCGGCTCCGGGCTGAAGGCGGTGATGCTTGCCGCGCAGGCGATCAAGGCCGGCGATGCGCAGGTGATCGTGGCGGGAGGGCAGGAGTCCATGTCCAACGCGCCTCATTACCTCTATGGATTGCGCGCGGGGGTGAAGTTCGGCGATCAAACCCTCGTCGACGGGGTCATCCGCGATGGGCTGTGGTGCTCGTTCTGCGACGTGCACATGGGGGGGCACGCCGAGTATACGGCACGGAAGGCGAAGGTCTCGCGGCAGATGCAGGATGAGTTCGCGGTGCAGTCCCACCAGAAAGCGGTCGCGGCGATCGACGCGGGGAAATTCCGCGAGGAGATCGTCCCGGTGCAGATACCGGGCAAAAAGGGGCCGACCGCGGTCGATACCGATGAAGGTCCGCGACGCGATACCAGTCTGGACACGCTGGGGAAGCTGCGGCCGGCATTCGCGAGCAACGGCGCGCGCCCTGATGACCTCACGGTGACGGCGGGCAATGCATCGCCCATGAACGACGGGGCGTCAGCGCTGGTGGTGACGTCGGAAGAATATGCCCGCGCGCACGGCCTCACGATGATGGCGCGCATCAATGCGTATGCGACGGGCGCCGTGGAGCCGCAGGATCTTTTCTTCGCTCCGATCGAGGCGGTGAAGCGCCTCATGAATCGCTCCGGGACGACGATCGGCGACTACGATCTCATCGAGGCCAACGAAGCGTTCGCGGTTCAGGCGATCGCGGATGGCACCGCGCTGGGCTGGGAGTGGGACCGTGTGAACGTGCATGGCGGCGCGATTGCGCTCGGACATCCAATTGGGGCAAGCGGCGCGCGCGTGCTGACGACGCTGTTGTATGCCATGCGTGATCGAGACCAGGAAACCGGGCTCGCGACGCTCTGCCTCGGTGGTGGAGACGCGGTCGCCCTCAGCGTGGAGCGCATGAACTAATGGGCACGAGCACGACGGTCCTGGTGCGCGACGCGCGCACGACGGCGCTTGGCGTGGCGGGGTTCGCGGTCGCGTTGGCGGCGGCGTCGCAGGTGGCCATCCCCATCCCCGGCACGCCGGTACCGATGACGTTGCAGCCGCTCGTGGTCGTCCTCGCCGGGTTGTGGTTGGGCCCGGTGGCGGGCGCCACGAGCATGGCCCTCTATCTCGCGGCGGGCATGGCCGGGCTACCAGTGTTCGCGCCGATGGGAGCGCCCGGTTTCGCCCGGCTTCTTGGCCCAACGGGTGGGTATCTCTGGGCATACCCCGTTGCTGCCTTCGTCGCGGGGGTCGTGGTCACGATGCGTCGCGACTTCGCCTATCGAGTCCTCGCGGCCGCGGCGGGAATCGCGGTGATCCATCTGGGCGGATTTCTTCAGCTGCTGGTGCTCACCGGAAGCGCCGAACGCGCGCTTGCGCTGGGAGCCACGCCGTTCGTCCCGCTCGATCTCCTGAAAGTGCTCACCGCCGCCGCGCTCTCTTCGAAGACACCGCGCGCGACCGCTTGACGGCGCGCGCGGTGCTGCGTTCGGGAGATGGCAGGCTCCGCGCGCCGTGGCGTCTGCTCATCTTCGGGCTCGTCGCGGTCGTGCTCGCCCTGCTCGCCTTTGGCCTCGTCGGTCTCATCGTCCCCGCCGCGGAGCGAGCCGAAGTTCTTCCTCCGTCCGACATCGTGGGGCCGGACGTCATTCTCACGTATTGGGCGACCGTGCTGGCGCTCCTCGGCGCGCATGCGTTCGTGCTACGCTTCGTCGAGCACCGCGGATGGGATTTCGTGTGGCTCGACCGACGCGCGGCGCGGCCTCGTGCATTGGCCGGCGGTTTTGTGATAGGCGCGCTCGCCATCGGAGTGCCCTCGCTCCTGCTGCTCGGCGTGGGATGGCTCGATGTCGCCGATGCCCCCGGTCCGTGGCACACCGGCGCCCTGGCGACGACGATGATGCTTCTCCCCGCGGCGATGGCGGAGGAGCTCATGATACGCGGGTACCCGCTTGCCGTCTTGCGCGAAACGTTAGGCTGGCAGGGTGCGATCGTTCTCACGAGCGTCGTCTTCGGTGTGCTGCACGTGTTCAACCCCAACGTCGCCGTCACCGCGATCGTGCTGGTGACGGTCGCCGGTTTGTTCCTCGGCGCCCTGGTGTATCAGGTGCGAAGCCTGTGGGCGGCCACGGCCGCGCATTTTGCGTGGAACCTCACGCTGGCGGTTTTCCTCCACACCGCGCTCAGCGGACAGGAGGTCCCGGTGGGAGACTATCGCGTCATCGACGCCGGCCCGGATTGGGCGACTGGCGGCGCCTGGGGCCCGGAAGGAGGCGCCGGCGCCATCGCGGGAATGCTCGTCGCCGCGGCGCTCCTCATTCGCCGGCGCCGGCGTGGCGAAGGAGACGCGGCATGAAAGAGCACGTCGTGGTCGTCGGCGCGGGGCAGATGGGGAACGGGATCGCGCACGTGTTCGCGCAAGCGGGATTTCCGGTCACCATGGTGGATGTGTCGAGCGAGGTGCTCGCGCGAGCGCGCGCAACGATCGAAAAGAACCTCGCGCGTCAGGTGGAGAAGGGAGTCATCGATGCCGCCGCGCGCGAGGCCGCGCTGGCACGACTCAGCGTGAGCAGCGATCTCGGTGCGGCGAGCAAGTGCGCGCTGGTCATCGAGGCCGCGAGCGAGAGCCCCGACCTCAAATTCAAGCTTTTCGCGGAGCTCGACGGGATCGCACCGGCTGACGCCATCCTCGCCACGAATACCAGCTCGATCTCGATCACGCAGATTGCCGGGCGAACGCGGCGACCCGACCGGGTGATCGGGATGCACTTCATGAACCCGGTACCGGTGATGGTCCTGGTCGAGGTGATTCGAGGTCTCGCGACGAGCGATGAGACGACGCAGAACGTGATGTCCTACGCGAAGGCGGTCGGCAAGCGAGCGGTCGAGGTGAACGATGCCCCGGGTTTCGTCTCGAATCGCGTGCTCATGCCGATGATCAACGAGGCTGCCTACTGCGTGATGGAAGGCGTCGCGACTCCGGAGGCTGTCGACAGTGTGATGAAGCTCGGGATGAACCATCCCATGGGACCGCTCGCACTGGCCGATCTCATCGGCCTCGACACCTGCGTCGCCATTCTCGACGTCCTCCAGGACGGCCTCGGCGATCCCAAGTACCGCGCCTGTCCGCTCCTGAAAAAATACGTCGCCGCCGGATGGCTCGGTCGGAAGTCCGGACGCGGTTTCTACACTTACTGAGCCACCGCGATGTCCTGGGCGCTCGTTCCACTCACTGACCAGCAGAAGGAGATTCAGCAGCTCGCGCGCGAGTTCGCCCGCCGCGAGATCGCCCCGCACGCCGACAAATGGGATCGCGACGCGGCGATGGATCCGGCGATCATCACCAAGCTCGCCCAGCTCGGGTTTCTCGGCATGATGGTCCCGGAGCGGTACGAGGGGCTCGGGCTCGACACGGTGACGTATCTGGTGGCGCTCGAGGAGATCTCGGCGGTCGATGCATCGGTCGCTGTCGCGATGAGCGTTCACAATTCGCTCCCGACGCAGATGATTCTCCGCTACGGCTCAGAGGCGCAACGCGAGCGCTACCTACCGGCCATGGCGCGCGGCGAGTGGCTCGGCGCGTTTGCCCTGTCCGAGCCGGAAGCTGGGTCCGATGCGGCGGCGATGACGACGCAGGCGGTCCGCGATGGAGACGGCTGGATTCTCGACGGCACGAAGGCGTGGGTCACCAGCGGGAATCAGGCCGGTGTCATCCTCGCGATGGCTCGCACCGACCGGCCCGGGGAGCGCCGAGGCGCTCGCGGCATTAGCGCCTTCATCATCACGCCCGAGCTGGAGGGGTTCCGCGTCGGCAAGAAGGAGAACAAGCTGGGGCTGCGCGCGTCCCCGACGGTGCAGCTCAGCTTCGATCGAATGCGCGTGTCGGCGAACCAGCTGCTCGGGCAGGAGGGCAAAGGGTTCGTCTACGCCATGCAGTCGCTCGACAACGGACGCCTCGGCGTCGCGGCGCAGGCGGTCGGCATCGCACGCGCGGCCCTGGAGTATTCGGTGCGCTACGCCGCGGAGCGTCGCCAGTTCGGACATCCCCTCAAGGAGTTCGAGGCGATCCAGTTCAAGCTGGCCAACATGGCCACGCGCATCACCGCGGCCCGAGCGTTGCTCTACTCCGCGGCGTCCGCGAAGGACCGGGGCGAGCCGATCACCCAGTTCAGCTCGATGAGCAAGCTGTTCGCGAGCGAAACCGCGATGTGGGTGACGACAGAAGCGATTCAGATTTTCGGCGGGTACGGCTACATGAAGGAATACCCAGTGGAGCGGCTCTTCCGCGACGCGAAGGTGACGGAGATCTATGAAGGGACTTCGGAGATACAGAGGATCGTCATCGCGAGACAGCTATATGCGAAGTGACTGCGAACTGCGAACTGCGAACTACGCGGTTTCGTTCGCAGCTCGCAGTTCGCAGTTCGCAGTCTTCACTTAACTATCCCCGACGTGAAACTGTTCGATACGATCGCTTCCATGGGGCACGAGCAGGTCGTGCTCTGCCACGATGATTCCGCCGGCTATCGCGGCGTCATCGCCATTCATAGCACGACACTCGGCCCCGCGCTCGGCGGCACCCGCTTCTGGAAGTACGCGAGTGATGAGGAGGCTGTCGTCGACGCGCTGCGACTGTCGCGCGGAATGACGTACAAGAACGCCGTCGCCGGCCTCAACCTCGGTGGCGGCAAGGCGGTCATCATCGGCGACAACAAGACCCTCGGACGGGAGATGCTCTTCCGTGCGCACGGACGATTTGTCGAAAGCCTGGGCGGTCGGTATGTCACGGCGGAGGATGTCGGCACCAGCACCGCCGACATGGATTTCGTCCACATGGAAACGGACTACGTTACCGGGCTCACCGACCGATCCGGGGATCCCTCACCGGTCACCGCCCGGGGGGTGTTTCGCGCCATCCAGGCGTCGGCGAAGTGGCGCTGGGACGACGACGATCTGACCAACCGTACGGTGGCAGTCCAGGGGTGCGGGCACGTCGGCTACTACCTGGCACAGGAGCTTCACACCGCGGGCGCGAAGCTCATCGTCACCGACATCGACGCAGAGCGTGTAAAGCGGGTCGTCACCGACTTCGGCGCACGTGCAGTGAAGCCCGACGACATCTATTGCGTCGAAGGCGACATCTTTGCGCCCTGCGCGCTCGGTGGCATCATCAACGACAAGACGATTCCCCAGCTTCGCGTGGAGATTGTCGCCGGCGCCGCCAACAACCAGCTGCTCGAGGACCGGCACGGGGACGCACTCGAGGCGCGCGACATCCTGTACGCGCCCGACTACGTCGCGAACGCCGGGGGCGTCATCAACGTCTACAGCGAGATCGCCGGATGGGACTCGGCCCGCTCGCTGCGCAAGGCCGACGAGATTTACGAGACCGTGCTGTCGGTCTTCGAGATCGCGAAGCAGGATTCCATACCGTCGTACGTGGCGGCGGACCGACTCGCCGAGCGGCGCGTGCAGGCGGTAGGATCGCTGGTGAAAACGTGGCCGCAATGGCCGAATAAATAGGGGTCAGGAGCCAGGAGTCAGGCATCAGGGGTGGCGGGAAATCCGGTCGCAGGAGCTGCGCAGATCTCCCCTCTCACCTTTCCCCTGACCCCCCTGATCCGTGACTCCTGACTCCGGACCCCTTTTGACGAGGAGCAGCGTGGCCACACGACGCATCCCTATCGCCAGCGATCATGCCGGCTTCGAGATGAAGCAGCGTCTCATCCCGGTGCTGCGGTCACTCGGCTACGAGGTCGAGGATCTCGGGACCGATACCGCCGCGTCCAGCGACTATCCCGATTACGCGCATCCGCTCGCGCAGCGCGTCTCGCGCGGGGAGTCGGAGCGGGGCATTCTTCTCTGTGGGACTGGGCTCGGCATGTCGTACGTGGCCAACCGCTATCCGAACGTCCGCGCGCCGGTGGTCTGGTCGCCGGAGATCGCCGAGCTGTCGCGGAAGCACAACGATGCGAACGTCCTGGTGCTGCCGGCGCGGTTCCTCACCGAGGATCAGGCGGTGGACATCGTCAAGCGCTTTCTCGACACGTCCTTCGAGGGCGGACGACACGCGCGACGCGTGGACAAGATCGAGGTACACGGAGAGGCCCAATGAGTGGCACCGACTGGACCTGGGACGCCGATCTCGATGCGCTGCGCGCCGCCGACCCCGACATTGCCGATGCGGTGCTCGCCGAGACGCGGCGGCAGGAGGAGGGGATCGAGCTCATCGCGAGCGAGAACTTCGTGTCCCCAGCGGTGCTGGCCGCCATGGGCACGCCCCTGACGAACAAGTACGCCGAGGGCTACCCGGGGAAGCGATACTACGGCGGCTGCGAGCACGTCGACGTCGCCGAGCAGCTGGCGATCGACCGGGCGAAGACGCTGTTCGGCGCCGATCACGCCAATGTTCAGGCGCACTCGGGCGCGCAGGCGAACATGGCCGTGTACTTCGCATTCCTGGATCCGGGCGCGACCATCCTCGGCATGAACCTGTCCCACGGCGGCCACCTCACGCACGGCTCCCCGGTGAACTTCTCGGGGCGTTTCTTTCGCGTGGTCCCGTACGGCGTGCGGGAGGACACCGGACACATCGACTACGATGCGCTTCGCGAGCTCGCGCAGCAGCATCGTCCGGCGATGATCGTCGCCGGGGCAAGCGCGTACGCACGCACGATCGACTTCGCCGCCTTCGGTGACATTGCGCGCGGCGTGGGCGCGAAGCTCATGGTCGACATGGCCCACATCGCCGGGCTCGTCGCGACGGGGCTTCACCCGTCGCCCGTGCCGCATGCGGACGCGGTGACGACGACGACGCACAAGACGCTTCGCGGCCCCCGCGGGGGTCTCATCCTCTGCCGCATGGAGCACGCGAAGGCGATCGACAAGCAGATCTTCCCGGGCATTCAAGGCGGCCCGCTGATGCACGTCATCGCGGCGAAGGCGGTCGCGCTCCGTGAGGCGATGGAGCCGTCGTTCACCGACTATGCTCGTCGCGTCGTCGGGAATGCCCGTGCGCTGGCGGCGGCGCTCATGGAGCGCGGCTTCAAGCTCGTCTCCGATGGAACCGACAACCACCTGATGCTGGTGGATCTGCGAAACCGCGGCATGACGGGCAAGGATGCGGAGCGTGCCCTTGGCGACGCCGACATTACGGTGAACAAGAACACCGTGCCTGGGGAGACGCAGTCGCCATTCGTGACGAGCGGCATTCGCATTGGCACCCCGGCGGTGACGACGCGCGGAATGGGTGAAGCGGAGATGCGAACGATCGCGACGCTCATCGACGAGGTGCTTCGCGCCCCGGGCGACGCCGCCGTCGTCGCGCGCGCGAAGCGGCGCGTCCGGGAGCTGGCCAGTGCTTTCCCGCTGTATCGCGTCGCTGCCGGGATGCCCGCTCGGTGACGCCGCGACGCCGCACGACGCCGAGCTCGGGCGGGGTCCGGCCCACGGATGCGCAGATCGGGTTCCTGCCCGCCGCGCCGTTCTCCCCGCTCGTCGACGTGATGGAGACGCATGACGAGTACGTCGTCGTCGTCGACGTTGCGGGCGCGGACGATCGGGCGTTCGACATCGCGGTCGAAGGCAAGACGCTCACGATCACCGGATCACGGCAGGAGCACTCGCAAGGCAAGCGGCGCTATCACCTCGGCGAGATCCGCATCGGCCCGTTCCAGCGTGCGGTGTCGCTCCCGGGACCCGTCGTCGCCGACGAGACTCGCGCCCGGTACGAACGGGGGTTTCTCCGTATCACGCTGCGTAAGGCAGCAGCCCCGCCCGATCGGGTGTTGCGTCTGTGACCTTCCTTGTGCGATTCGGGGCCGCTCGTCATCTTAGCCCGGAACTCGGAGATGACCGGATGTTTGCTTCACGCGAGGAGTAGGACGTGGCAGAGTTGGCCTTTCGAGAGGGGATCATGGACAGAATCCGCGCGCGGGATCCGCGCTTCCACGAGCGCGCGTACCTGTTCGTGCTCGCGGCCCTCGAGTATTCGCAGCTGCGGCTGCCCGAGCGGCGGCACATCTCCGGGCGCGAGCTCGTCGAAGCATGCCGCGACCTCGCCCTCGACCGCTATGGCGTGATGGCGCCGGTGGTCCTCGACCATTGGTCGGTCCGCACCACCGCCGACCTCGGTGACATTGTCTTTACGCTGGTCGACCTCGGCCTCCTGATCAGCCAACCGACCGATACGCGCGATGACTTTGTCGGGGTGTTTCAGTTCGATGAGGCGTTCGAGCAGCATCACCCATGGGGCAGCGTCCCGGCGGTGTGATTAGGCAGGCGGACATCGGGTGAGGAGGGGAGCATGGACGTGACGGAGCTGCCGAAATGCCGCAAGTGTACCGACGGCACCTTGCTTCCCCTCAGCGATTACGGTCGCGACGGCGCGCCGATCACCTACAAGGCATGGGCGTGCAGCAACCCCGACTGCGGCTTCAATCTGCGCATCGACAACGGTGAGATCAGCTTTGGCCGAGTCATCGCCCACTCACACAAGTAAGGGTGCAGTGGATGTGCGCGTGAGCGGCGACCCCTCCGGGTCGCCGCATCGTTCATCTCCACCTGCGTGCGTCGCATGATCGTGCTGCCATCGCGCACGCCGGCCGTGTCGGGGACCTTTTATCCCGCCTTGCCTGGCCGCCTTCGCGCCGACGTGCGAGGGTTCCTCGATCAGGGAAGCGCGCCGCCGAAACGCGCCCTCGGAATCCTGGTCCCCCACGGCGGATACATGTATTCGGGCGCGACCGCGGGTGCCGCCTTCGCCGCGGTGGAGGTGCCGGCCACGTGCATCATCCTCGCGCCTAACCATACCGGCCGGGGACGAGCGCGACAAGGCGGGAGTCTCCTCGTCGACACGTCGTATCGTACCCCGCTCGGCAACGTGGAGCCCGATGCCGAGCTCGGCGCCGAGCTTCAGAAGCGCGCCCATCCGCTCCTGATCGAGGACCCGCTCGCGCATGCCGAAGAGCACGGCGTCGAAGTGCTCCTGCCCTTCCTGCAAATGCGCAACGAGGCGGTGCGCGTCGTCCCGCTCGTGCTCGGCTGGGACGACTGGGAGCGGACCCGCCGCCTCGCCCACGTCATTCACGATGTGATTCAAGGGCGTGATGACGTGCTCCTCGTCGCGAGCAGCGACATGAATCACTACGAGCCGGCGCCCGCGTCGACCGACAAGGATGCGGCGGCGCTCGAGCGCATCGTCGCGCTCGATGGTGAAGGGCTGCTCGAGGTCACACGCACCCGCCACATCTCGATGTGCGGCCGCGTTCCCGTCGCGTGTGCCCTCGAGGTCGCTCGCCGTGCCGGCCTCGGCCGAGCCGAGGTCGTCGGGTATTCGCACTCCGGCCTCATCAACGGGAATCACGACCGCGTCGTCGGGTACGCGGCGGCGCTGATCGGGACGTGACACACGCGGGTGGCCTTCGGGCAGCCCGCGTACTCCGCGCTGCGGACGCTGCCGCGCTCGACAGTGATGCCACGGCGGCGGGAATCCCATCGCGAGCGTTGATGCAGCGTGCCGGCGCCGCCGCGGCAACGGAGATCGTGCGACGGTTGCCACACCTGCTCGGCGACGGCGTACACATCTTCACAGGCGCGGGGAACAACGGTGGTGACGGGTGGGTGCTGGCACGCGCGTTGGCGACCGCGGGGATTCGCGTCGCTGTCAGCGAGGCGACGCCGGCGAAGACGGACGATGCGAAAGCGGAGCGCGGGCTCGCACGGCCTGTGCTCACCGAGGCCGCCAGTGGACGCGAGCGCATTCTCGTCGACGCGCTCCTCGGGACCGGATCGCGCGGCGCTCCTCGTGGCGCGGTCGAGCGTGCCGTGCAGGAGATAGCCAGCGGCCGAGAGCGCGGGGCGACGGTCGTGGCGCTCGACGTGCCAAGCGGCGTCGACTCCGATACCGGCGAAGCGACCGTCGCGGTCCGTGCCGACCTGACGCTGACCTTCGCCGCGGTCAAGCGAGGACTGCTCGCCGCGCGGGCGCATACCGGAACGATCGTCGTGCTCGACATCGGCCTTGGGGAGGGCACCGACAAATGTCCCGAGCTCGTACGCGAGCACTGGGTGCGCGAGATGGTTCCCGCGATTGCCGTCGATGCGCACAAGGGCGCGCGCGGACGTCTCGCGATCGTTGGGGGCGGGGGAGGGATGACGGGAGCCGCTGTGCTCGCCGCCCGCGCGGCGATGCGGAGCGGCATCGGCCTCGTGCGGCTCCTCGTGCCACGTGCGGCGCTTGCGATCGTGCAGGGCGCCGAGCCGCATGCGCTGGCCCACGCGTGGCCGGTGGACGAGGAAGGACGATCGGCGACGCGCGCGACCCTTTCCTCCTGGGCTCACATCGTCCTGCTCGGTCCCGGACTGGGCGACACCGAGGAGACGCGCGCGCTCGCGCGCGAGATCCTTCGCGATTGGCGCGGACCGGTCGTCATCGATGCCGACGGTCTGAACGTCTTCGCCGGCGATGCGAAGGCGCTGGGCGACCTGTGCACGGGACGCCCGGCGCTCCTGACGCCGCATGTCGCCGAAGCCGCGCGGCTGTTGGATCGGGACAATGCGGAGGTGGCGCGCGACCGGTACGAGGCCGCGGCGCGGCTGGCATCCATTACCCGGGCGACCGTTCTGCTCAAGGGAGTGCCGACGATCATCACCGCGCCGGAGGGCCGAACGATGGTGAGCGCGACCGGGACCCCCGCGCTCGCTGCGGCGGGGAGCGGTGATCTCCTCGCGGGGATCTCGGCATCGCTGCTTTCGGGGACGTCGGATGCCCTCGTGGCCGGCGCCTGTGCGGCGTGGGTGCACGGGCGGGCGGGGGAGGTTGCCACGCGTGGTCGCGCGCCCCGGGGAGTTCCCCTGGGGAGAGTGCTCGAGGGACTCGAGCTGGCGTGGAATTTCTCGCCGCCGCCGCCGTCATATCCGGCGATCCTCGAGCTGCCCGCGGTCGCCGAGTCATGAGGGCTCTGGTCCTGGCGGGACTCGTGACGGTCGGCGGATGCGCGGGTGGCGCGGCCACCGAAGGACGGTCCGCGCTCACGACGGCACGGCGCGAGGAGCAGGTCGTCATCGGCGCCCATAACGAGATCACGCACGTCAGCGCCGGCGAGCGTCTCGTGTTCGCGGCGTCGACGCGCGGCGTCATCATCTACGACGCGCTCTTTCGCGGCTGGCTCCCCCCGATGGAAATGGACGATGACGTCCGGCGCTCGCCCTCGGCGCTCGCGGCTGACCCGACCGAGGACGCCGTGTGGGTCGCGAGGACCGGACAGGTGATCTACTATCGGCCCCGGATCGACTACGCGGTGACGGCTACGGTCTCGGGAGCTCCGCAGGAGATCTTCTTCGATCGGCGTGATCTCAGCGCGGGGGCGTACGTTCGCGTCGGTCCCGCTTTCCTCCGGGTATCACGGACCGGGAGCGCCATTCCGGTTGGCACGCCGCCGGCGCCACAGGATCGCCTTCACCCGCCGACGGCCCGCGACGTCTTCCGCCAGTATCCGTCGCTCGAGACGTTTCTTCCCCTCCTCACGCGCGACGACGACCTCGAGCAGTGGCAGGCGACCGCCGCGACGCTCGCGCCCGGCCGCAGTGAAGTGTGGTTAGGCACCCGCGGGAACGGGTTGTTTCGCGTCGATCCCACGTTCAATCGCGGTGAACACCTTCCCTTTGGGCTGATGGAGCCCGGAGTCGGTGCGCTGGCGCTCGCCGCCGACGGTGTGTGGAGCGCGGGGCTCGGGTCACCGGTTGCCCGCTCGGGTCTCGTCTTCGCATCGAACGATCTCCAGCGGTGGCGCTGGGTGAGTGGCCCGCCCTCGCGTCCGCTCATGGGAGCGCGAGTTCAAGCGCTCGGCATCCGCGATCGACGGGCCTGGATCGGGACGACGCGCGGCGTGCTGCGAATGGGCCTGGACGAAGACAACGACCTGAGCCGATGGGACATCGCCGATGGGTTACCGTCGGACATCGTGACCAGCGTCGCCCCGCACTCGGAGGGCGCCTGGGTGGGGACCAGGGCGGGGCTGGCGCTCGTCGAGGGCACGGCCCGCGCCGTGGGTCCTCGCGTGGCGATTCACGATCTGGTGCTCGTGGCTGACACACTCTGGATCGCGTCGGCCGCGGGCGTCCTCGCTCTTGCGGGCCCGGACAGCGCGCCGCGCCGCCTCGCCATCGATGACGCTCGACTCGCGCGCGCGATCGAAGCGCTCGCGCGTTCCGACACCGTGCTCGCGCTCGCGACGGACGCGGAGCTGATCGAGATCGATCTCATTGCGCGACGTGTTCTGCCCCCGCGCGCGGCGAACGTGGCAGCGGTGCGCCGCATCGAGCGCATGGCGATGGACGCCTCGACCATCTGGCTGGCCGGCGAGGGGGGAGTGCTGGCCATCCATCGTGCGTCCGGTCGCTCGACGCTGCTTCCCGTCGGGGTGAGCCTTCCCGCGCCAGCCACCAGCGTCGCTCTGGCGTCCGACATCGCCTGGATTGGAACGCGCGGCGGGCTCGTGCGCATCCGCCGCCGCTCGGACGGGATGCCCTCATGAGCGACGAGACCTCGCTCGGCCCCGGACGGGAGTTCGACCTCGTTCGCGTCATGATGTCGCGGTGGGGCGACCGCGCGCGCGGGATCGGCGATGACGCGACCGTGCTCTCGGTGCCCACGGGTGAGCAGCTCGTCGTGAGCACCGACGCGTCGCTCGAGGACGTGCACTTCCGCCGCGCCTGGCTCGCGCCGGCAGAGATCGGGTGGCGCGCCACGGCCGCGGCGTTGAGCGACCTTGCCGCGATGGCCGCCACGCCGTTAGGCATTCTCATCGCGCTGACGCTGTCCGAGCGGTGGCTGGACGACCTCGGTGAGCTGGCCGAGGGGATCGCCGAGTCCGCGTCGGCGGCGGGAGCATCGATCGTGGGGGGCGATTTGACGCGGGGCGAGCAGCTCGCGATCACGATCACCGTCCTGGGGAGCACGGCTGCGCCGATGCGACGCGATGGCGCCCACCCGGGCGACATCCTCTGGGTCACTGGTCAGCTGGGCGGCCCGGCGCTCGCGATCGCCGCCTGGAACGAGGGACGCCAGCCGACTCCCGAGGCGCGAGCGCGATTCGCCCGGCCCGTGCCACGGATTCGTGAGGCACAGTGGCTCGCTCGCGCCGGAGCGTCGGCGGGGATCGACATCTCCGATGGACTGGGTGGCGACGCCGCGCATCTGGCCGCGGCGAGTGGGGTGCGCATCGCGATCGATGCGGACGCGCTGCCGCGCGCGCCCGGCGCGGACGTCTCGACGGCGCAACGGAGCGGCGAAGAATATGAGCTCCTGGTGACGACGCGCTCCCCGCTCGATGCGGCTGCGTTTCAGCGCGAGTTCAATCTTTCGCTCACGCGCATCGGGACGGTAGAGCAGGGTGATCCCGGGGTCGACCTGCTCATTGGCGGGGAGCGCGTTGCCTCACCCACGGGCTACGATCACTTTTCGCCATAATGCGCGCGATCTTCGTGCTGGCGGTGATCTTCGTGAATACGGTCTGGATGGGGCTGACCGTGATCGTCGCTTCAGCGCTTCGCATCAGGAATGCGAAATGGATCTATGAGGGGATCCCCCGCCTGTGGTGCAAGGCGATCCTCCGGGCGGCGGGCGTGCGGCTGCGCATCCACGGCGCCGAGAACGTGCCGCCGCACGACGCCCGAGTGTACGTCGCCAACCACGTGAGCTGGTTCGACGTCTTCGCGCTCGCGTCCTACCTGCCGCGCTACCGGTTCATCGCCAAGAAGGAGCTGTTCAAGCTTCCGATCTTCGGCCCCGCCATTCGCTCCACCGCCGCGATCGCGATCGATCGCGGGAATCGCAAGGCGGCGTTCCAGGCCTATGAGACCGCCGCGCGTGACGTGAAAGAGGGGCTGTCGGTGGTCGTGTATCCGGAGGGGACGCGCGGTCGCACGTACGAGCTGCGCCCGTTCAAGAAAGGGCCGTTCGTTCTGGCGATCGCCGCGCATGTGCCCATCGTCCCGACGATTATCCATGGCACGATCGAGATTCAGCCCAAGGGCTCGTTCCGCATTCGTCCGGGAGTGATCGATCTCCATTTTCTCGCGCCCATCCCGACGACCGGGCTCGCCTATTCCGATCGCGATGCGCTGATGCAGCGCGTCTGGAAGACGATGGCCAACGCGCTCGAGGAGCTCGGGATCCACAGCGCGGGCAGCGCTGTCGAGGAGATTGACGTGGATAGTCGAGGTGAATAACTAGTGAGCGGCGTCTGAGCTCTTGAGTGCAGCGCCCAGATTGGCGCTGCAAAGCGTCAACGGCAGGGAGGTTTGACGCCTGATGAACGGAGCAATGCAACCGTATTTCACCGCTGAGGTCGCTCCCCCTGCGGCCATTGATCCATCCCCTGGTCAAGGGCAGCAGCGCTGGTGATAGATCCGTTTAGTTTTGGATGTTGCAGTGTCTGCAGCCATGAGACGAGGTGGAAGACACATCGGCCAAAGAGCTCCGTCTCGTTGCAGCCTTCTGCGGTGAGTGCCTTGCACCCAGCGACTCAAACGTCGTTATCAAGCGCCTGACAATCGTCGTATACCCCGGAATCCATGACGACCATTCTCGATCTTGCAGCACGCGAAATTCTCGACTCCCGCGGCAACCCGACGGTGGAATGCGATGTCACGCTCGCCAGCGGCGCGACTGGGCGCGCGGCCGTGCCCAGCGGCGCCTCCACGGGCGAGCACGAGGCGATCGAGCTGCGCGACGGTGACAACGAACGATACGGCGGGAAGGGCGTCCTCAAGGCGGTGCGCAACATCGAGGAGACGATCGCGCCGGCCGTGCTCGGGATGGACGCCGCCGACCAGATCGCGATCGACCGCGCGCTGATCGATCTCGACGGGACGCCGAACAAGGCGAAGCTCGGCGCCAACGCGATTCTCGCGGTATCGATGGCAACCGCGCGCGCGGCCGCCGACGACCTGGGCGTGCCGCTCTGGCGGTACCTGGGACATCCGCTCTCCCGCACGCTCCCGGTGCCGCTCATGAACATCCTCAACGGCGGTGCACACGCAACGAACACCGTCGACTTCCAGGAATTCATGATCGTCCCCATTGGCGCGACGACGTTCGCCGACGCGCTGCGGATGGGCGCGGAGGTCTTTCACTCACTGAAGAAGGTGCTGGTGAAGCGAAAGCTGGCGACCGGCGTTGGCGATGAGGGAGGGTTTGCGCCGAATCTGGCGGACGACGAGGAAGCGCTGAAGGTCATCATCGAGGCGATCGAAAAGGCCAACTACGCACCGGGGAAACAGGTCGCGCTGGCGCTCGATGTCGCGGCGTCGGAGCTCCATCAGGGTGGGGACTACGTCTTCAAGAAGAGTGGCGCGAAGACACGGGGCGCCGACGGGATGATCGAGCTCTATCAGAAGTGGCTGGAGGATTACCCGATCGTCTCGATCGAGGATGGACTCGGCGAGGACGACTGGAAGGGATGGGAGGCGTTGACGAAGACGCTTGGCGACCGCGTGCAGCTCGTCGGTGACGATCTCTTCGCGACCAACACCGACCGTCTGGCGCGCGGCATCGAAGGCGGCGTGGCCAACGCGATTCTCATCAAGGTGAACCAGATCGGTACCCTCACCGAGACGCTGGAGGCCATCGAGCTGGCTCGCTCGGCGGGCTATCTCTCCGTGATCTCACATCGGTCCGGCGAGACGGAGGACACGTTCATCGCCGACCTCGCCGTGGGAACGTCCGCGGGGCAGATCAAGACCGGTTCCGCATCGCGCAGTGATCGAGTGGCCAAGTACAATCAGCTCCTGCGCATCGAGGAACAGCTCGCCGACGCGGCGGAATATCCGGGAGGCGCCATCTACGGCCTGTGATGGCAAAGTCGGTCGCAAAGACTCGCGCGAAGCGCATCGTGCTGGGCGTCGCGGTGCTGGGGATCGTCGTGTTCGCGGTGCAGGGCGGGGAATACGGGACGTCGGATCTCGTGAGGCAGCGCACGCGTCGCGAGCGGCTCGAGTCGCGCATCGATTCGCTGACGCGTCTCGTCGATTCCCTGGAGCGCCGCAAGCGGGCGATACGCACGGACGCGGCGACGCAGGAGCGTATCGCGCGCGAAGAGTTCGGGATGGTGAAGGGGGAGAAAGAGCTGCTTTACCGGTTCGCGGAGCCGTAAGCACGAGGAACGAGGAAGCGCGGCGCGACCTCTGCGGCGGCCGTCCTCGGTCCTCGTTGCTCGTTCGTCTAACCTTGACCAAGCTCCCGAAGCGGACTAGCTTAACTCACCTATCGCGGGGTGGAGCAGCCTGGTAGCTCGTCGGGCTCATAACCCGAAGGTCGCGGGTTCAAATCCCGCCCCCGCTATGAAGACGGCCGGTCCCACAAGGGCCGGCCGTTTTAGGTTCCTGGCAGGGTAGCTCAGCCGGTTAGAGCACGGCACTCATAATGCCGGGGTCGCGGGTTCGAGTCCCGCCCCTGCTATCAGGAGGCAACGCCCGTCCGGGGGTCGTTGCCTCTTTTGTCGTCGGTGGGGCATCCTCATCCATCCAAACACCGACCGCCTGACGAGCGTTCACGCGACGGCCGAGCGTGTTTCCGTGGGACGGAGTTTCCGTCCATGCTAACTCGCCACTCGCGGCAGCACGGTATACACGCGCGATATGAACCCGTGAAACTCGCGCATGTACGTCGCGAGAAATTCCATCGTCGAGGGCTCGGTGACGTTGCCCCGGTCGTCGATGAGGCCCGGCGTGAACTGAATGTACGCCTCGATCGCATTCATCTGCGGGGAATTGCAGAACGACAGGATGCTCCGAAGATGCTGCTGGCCGACGGCAGTGCCGATCTTCCCTGGCGAGGTGCCGATGATCGCCGAGGGTTTTCGCGCGAACGAGTTCGTTCCCCACGGCCGACTCGCCCAGTCGATCGCGTTCTTGAGCGGGCCCGGAATCGACCGGTTGTATTCGGGCGTCACGAACAGCACGGCATCGACGGCGGCGATCGCATCCTTCAGCGCCCGACCCGCCGGCGGGTAGTCCGCGTCATAGTCGTGCGAATACAGCGGCAGATCTCCGATGGGAATCTCGCGCATGCGCAGCTCCGGCGGAGCGAGGCCCACGAGCGCCTGTGCCAGCTTCCGGTTGATCGATGCTTTCGCCAGGCTGCCGATGAAGTAGCCCACGGTGTATGTCGTCACGCGAATGTCCGCTCCAAGGGGGGGCCAACGTGCAGGCATGAGACTACAATGATCCTGCCACCGTCCCCTGGAAATGCCGCAAGACTGGACGCGACCGCGCTGTCAGACGGGACACCGGGGGTAATCCGCCGGTCACGGCGTTATCTTCTGGCAGGGTACGATTGCCGCATGAGCGGACAGTGACAGCATCGACTACGTGTGCATGTGAGGGAGCCATGAAGGAAATTGACCGGGTCGTGCGAGACGAACGGGGCCAGAACTGGAAAGTCGGCTTCCTGGCGTGGCGGCCGAGTGGAGGCGCGAACTATCCGGACCTCCGCGGCCGGATGCGGCTCGCGTGCACGCCGCCCACGGGAAACGTCGTCTACATCGAGCTCCCCTCGGCCGAGGCGCGGAGCGATGAGGCGGTGCTGGAGGAGATCTACAAGAGTCCGGGCGCGTAAGGCGGTTCGAGTGTACGGGAGCGCACCCTGCGGGGTGCGCTCTTTTTTTTCCTCGTGGGCGGCGCGCAACCAATTGTTCACGAATTGGCGGCGTTGGTACGGTTTCCGCTTATGGTGCTCGCGGCTCTCGAAGCCATGTTGGTTCGCTCGGTCGCTGGGATTGGAGGGCACGTTGCCCGCCCCAATGCCGACTGGCGCCTCACGTTTCACCAGGATCGAGCTCGGAGTCTCATGCCCCACGCCACGCGCACGGGTACGTTGATCACTGCGTACGACCAGACGGCGGAAGAGAACCGGTTTCTCCGGATGCTGCCGGCCTCATCGTATTACCGGATTCGTCCGTATCTCGAAGCGATTCAGCTCCCAAAGCGGTCTGTGGTCTGGAACGTCGATGATCCCATCGACTTCGTCTATTTTCCGCGACGCTGCGTGCTCTCGCTGCTCGTCACGCTCAAGCATCGCGCACCGGTGGAGGCGGCCACCGTCGGCAACGAAGGCCTGCTGGGGATGAGCACCGTCCTTGGTGCCGACCGAAGCCCGCTGCTCGTGCTGGCGCAGATCCCCGGAGAGGCGCTGCGCATTGGCGCGAGGGTCTTTCACGAAATCGTCGAGGACGACGCCTCACTCCGGCTGCTGACGCTGCGGTACTCACACGCCCTGCTGGAGCAGACCGCGCAGTCGGTGGCGTGCAATCGCCGCCACAGCACCGTGCAACGATGCGCGCGGTGGCTACTCATGACGCACGACCGCGCGCACGCCGATGAGTTCGGGCTGACGCACCAGTTTCTCGCCATGATGCTGGGCGTCCGCCGCGCGAGTGTGACCGTGGCGGCCGGCGAGCTCCAGCGCGCGAAGCTCATTCGCTACCTGTATGGCCGTGTGGTGATCGAGAATCGCGCGGGCCTGGAGGAGGCGGCGTGCGAATGCTACCAGGTCGTGCAGGAGCGCTTCCTCCGCCTCTTCGCCACGTACGGCTCGAACGGCAACGGCGCGCGTGCGGCGGGGGACGGAGCAGCGGTCGTCGGCACCCCTTGACGGAAAAGCACGATCGTTCGCATCGTTCGCCATGCGCAAAGGCGAAGCGACCCGCGAACGAATTCTCGAGTCGGCCCTCGAGCTGGCCAGCACCGAAGGGCTGACCGGCCTGTCGATCGGCCGGCTCGCCGACCGGAACGGGATGTCGAAAAGCGGGCTCTTCGCGCACTTCGGCTCGAAGGAGGGGTTGCAGCTCGACGTGCTCGAGCTCGCCACGGCGAAATTCCGCGACAGCGTCTTCACCCCCGCGCTCCGGGCGGACCGCGGCGAGCCCCGCGTTCGCGCATTGTTCACCCGCTGGCTGGATTGGGCCGATCACCAGTCGCTCCCCGGAGGGTGCCTCTTCACCGCGGCGGCCGCGGAGCTGGACGACCAGCCAGGTCCCGCACGCGACGCGCTCGTCGAGGCCCAGCGACAGTGGACCGACACACTCGCACGCGCGGCGCGAATCGCGATCGACGAGCGCCACTTTCGCGCCGACCTCGACCCGTACCTCTTCGCCTTCCAGCTCCATTCGATCCTGCTCGGCTACCATCACGCCCGACGCCTGCTGCGTGATCCGGAGGCGGGGCGCCGAGCACGCGACGCCTTCGAGGCGTTGATCACCAGCGCCCGCTCGCGCGGGACTCGATAAATCCATGGACACGTCGACTGCCGTCACGCGCCGGGCGCGCCGCCGAAAAAGCACGAGCGTTCGCATCGCATCGCTGCATGTCGCGCTCATGCGAGCGTACTTCGCGCTGCTCGGCCGTGCATCGCCGAGGGCCGCCGAGCGGCAGGCGGCGCTGCTCTTCTGCCTTCCGCGGCGGCTGGAGCACCGCGATGTCCCACTGGTTCCCGCACACGCGCGCGAGCAGCTCGTGTCGTCGGGCTCCAGGCGTCTCGCGACGTGGACGTGGGGCGAGGGTCCGCGCGTCCTCTTCGCACACGGATGGGAGGGCACCGCGCGCGACATGGTGCCGATCGCGAACGCCCTCGTGGCGCGCGGGCGGAGCGTCACGGTCTTCGACATGCCGGCCCATGGGCGCTCGACGGGGCGCACGACGACATTGATCGAGATGGCGGACGCCCTCGCGGCCGTCGCTCGCGCGACCGGTGCGCCCGACGCCGTGGTCGGTCATTCGTTAGGTGCCGCAGCGGCGGTGCTCGCGCTCCGCGACGGGCTGCCCGCGTCGTCGACCGCCCTGCTCGCGCCCGTCACCGAGCCGTGGCTGTTCCTGCAGCGGATGGCCGAGATGCTCGCCTTCTCCGACGCGCGCTATCGCGGGCTGGTTGCCGCACTCGAGCGCCGCGCCGGCGTCGCCATTCACGACATCGACGGAGCGGCCGCGGCGCGGACGCTCGATGCGCGTGCGCTCATCCTCCACGATCCCGCGGATCGTCAGGTGCCGTTCTCGCAGGGGGAGACGCTCGCCAATGCCTGGCGCGGCGCCACGCTCTCCCCGGTGCCGGGGCTGGGGCACCGGCGGATGCTGTACGACGCGGACGCGGTTCGGCGCGTGATATGGCACCTTGTCGGCTGACGGTGAAGAGGACAGCGCTCGACGCACGAGGAACGAGGAACGGGGAAATCGCCAGGAAGAGTCTCGTCGCGCTTCCTCGTTGCTCGTTTCTCGTGCGTTCTGCCCGAACATCCACCGCGCAATACCTAACGGGCGTGACGCGCATCACGCCCGCGACGTGCGACGAATCCCACGCCGCCTAGCGAGGGTATGATTCTCGCTTAGTACGCCCGTGAGGCCGGTGCGAGGGACGCGACGATGCGGTCGCTCCGCGGCTTCGGTCCTTTCGCACGGGGAGGTGGGACGATGTGGGCAGCACTCCTCCCGTTGGCCGCGGTGGTCGGGGCACCCTTGCTGTGGTCACTCGTCAGGCAGCGACGCTCGAGGGCACGACGTGCGCTGGAGATGACTCGGCTCGACAACAAGCTCCAGCGTGCGCGTCACGCCCTCCGCCAGAGCGAGGAGCGGTACGCGCTCGCCGCCCTCGCCGCCAACGACGGTCTGTGGGACTGGGATCTCGTGCGCGACCGCTGCGATTTCTCTCCGCGGTGGCGCGGCATGCTCGGTCTCGAGCACACGGCACTCCTGCCACTCGCTCGCGAATGGCTCGATCGCGTGCACCCCGATGACGCGACGCGCCTCCGCGCCGACATCGAGGCGCTTATCGCCGGGACCTCTCCGCGACTGGAGAGCGAGCATCGCCTGCGTCACGCGGACGGCACCTGGCGATGGGTGCTCGTGCGGGCGCTGGCGCTCCGCGAAGGCGACGCACGCCCGCTGCGCATCGCCGGCTCCATGACCGACATCAGCGCACGGAAGCGCGCCGAGGAGGAGCTCCGCCGCGCCGCGATGCACGATGCGCTCACCGGGCTCGTCAACCGCGCCTACTTCCTCGAGTCACTGGAGCGCGCCGTCGCGCGCGTCCAGCGCCGGCCCGACAAAACGATCGCGCTCCTCTTCCTGGATCTCGATCGCTTCAAGCAGATCAACGACGGCCTCGGCCACCTTGCCGGTGACCGGCTTCTCACCAGCATCGCGCGGCGCCTGCAGGGATGCGTGCGCCCCGGCGATGTCCTCGCCCGCCTGGGCGGCGACGAATTCGCGGTGCTGCTGGACGATCTCAAGGATCCGACCGATGCCACGCGCATCGCCGAGCGGATGCAGGAGGCATTGCACGGCCCGCTCCGCAACGACGAGAGCGAAGTCATCGTCACCGCCAGCATCGGGATCGCGTTCGGCGGCGCGGATCTCGAGGGGCATGAGGAGCTGTTGCGCGATGCCGATCTCGCGATGTATCGCGCGAAGGCGAGCGGGAAAGCGCGGTTCGAAGTGTTCGACACCGGCTCCCGCGCGACCGAGCGCGCTCGCATGGAGCTCGAGAACGATCTGCGGCGCGCGCTCGAGCGCGGCGAGCTCCGCGTGCACTACCAGCCGATCGTCGATGCGGGCGACGGGCGCATCGTGGCGTTCGAGGCGCTTGCGCGCTGGGCGCATCCACAGCGCGGCCTCCTCAATGCCGCCTCCTTCATCCCCTTGGCCGAGGAGAGCGGCACGATCTCGGCGCTCGGCCGGTGGGTGCTGCGCGAAGCGCTCGCGCAGCTCGCCCAGTGGCAGCGGGACTATCCGTCGGAACGGCCGCTCGGCGTGAGCGTCAACCTCTCGCCGCGCGAGGTGCTCCAGCCGCGGCTTCCGTCCAATGTGGCCGAGGCGCTGCGCGAGGCGAACGTCGCGCCGGAGTCGCTCGCGCTCGAGATCACCGAGAGCCTGTTCATCGATACCGGCGACGCCACCCTCGCCACGCTTCGCGAGCTCGCCGGCCTGGGCGTGAAGCTTCACCTCGATGACTTCGGCACGGGATACTCCTCCCTTAGCTACCTTCACCGGTTTCCCATCTCGGCGGTGAAGATCGACCGCTACTTCGTCAGCCGGCTGGACGCGGCGGAATGCGAGGAGATCGTTCGCTCCGTCGTCGAGCTCTCAAAGCGGCTGGGCATGGATACGATCGCCGAGGGCGCGGAATCGGACGAGCAGGGCGTGCGGCTGCGCGACATCGGGTGCAACCTTCTCCAGGGCTATGCGTGCGCACGCCCGGTCCCCCCGCGAGAGGCGGAGGCGCTGCTGGCCCGTCAGGCGGGGATGAGCGAGCGCTCCCGTTCCATCTCATCGGCACGCGTCTTCACGCCGCACAGCGACATTCATCCCTCGCTCGGCGCCTAACGGCCGGCGGTCGTGCGGATGTCGATGGTTCGTCCGTCAACCGAAATGGACGTCGTGGCCTCACGCCCCGCTTCGAGCGATCGCAGCGCGTCCGACTCGATGAACCAGTGTTCGTGGGCTTCCGGCCGGCAGGTGCACGGCATCGACGCCACCGTGGCGCGATCGCTGACCCCGTCCACCATCACGCTCAAGGGCGAGGGAAGCGCGCGAAGGCGCACGGCGGTGGCGCCCGAGATCTCGTGCTTGCCGTCCCGCGCGGTCTTGCGGGACACGACGCGCGTCTCGAGGACTTCGCTCACCGCTCAGCCTCTCTCGTGCGAAAGGGCGTCCTGCACCAGCGCCGCGAACTCGATCGCGTTGGTCGGGGCGTAATTTCCATAGCAGTTGTTGAAGATGACGTGCGTCTCCGGGGCCTGCGCGGCAACGTCGAGCACCGGCTGCACCCACTCGTGGAGCTCGGCCTCATCGTAAAGGTACCGATAGCGCTCGGACGTGATCTCGTTTCGCCGCTCCCACGTCTCCTCGCGCCGGCCATGCAGCCGAAGGATCGCGAGACGACGCGAGGTCACGAGGGGCGTCGCCGGGAGACTGCTCTTCATTCCCGGCGGCGCATCGACGATCACCATCGGGATGTCATGCTCGGTGAGAAACTCCGGCGTCCGCGTCGCCATTCGTCCGCTCAGCCATGAGCGGTGCCGGAACTCGACCGCGATCGGCAGCCCGTCGAGATGCTCGCGCGTCGCGACGAGCGCCTCGGCGTTCGCCCGGGACGGAACGAACCAGGGCGGATATTGGAGCAGGACGACCCCGAGCTTCCCGCTCGAGTGCAGCGGCTCGAGCGCCTCGCGGAAGAGGCGCCAGACCTCGTCCATCACGCCTGGGGGCAGGTCTTTCGCGTAGAGCCGCGTCTTCCCGGCCTGGTCGGGTGGCAATGCGTCGCGAATCGCCTTCGGGAGACGCTTGGTCTCCGTCGGATGATCGGTCATGAGCGCATGCGCTTTGACATCGAACGTGAAGTCGGGGGGCGTGCGCTCCACCCACAGCTCGACCATCTGCCGCGCGGGAAGCGCGTAATACGTCGAGTCGACCTCGGCCAGCGTAAATCGGGAAGCGTAATACCGCAGTCGGTCCTCCGCGCTCGTGACGCCCTGCGGGTAGAACACGCCGGGCTTGACGAGCGTCGGTTCCGTCCAGGCGGCGATCCCCACGCGGATGCGACCATCCCCGACGTGAATTTCGGCGCGTGGCGGCGGCTCGATATCCCGGAGTCGAAGGGCCGCGCGACTGGATCCCGGGTCGTGCAGCGCGTCGGGGGACACGGTCATCGTGCGCCGCCCGGGCTGGCATACGCCATGCCCACATGCCGGTCGCGGAGAGCGGCGCGGGAGTGCGCGCGAGATATCCAGCCTGGGGACGCAACCATGCAGAGTGATTCCGGAAATACCGTGTCGGTGTGGATGGGCACCTCCAAGATGCCGACCTTCGCGGCGCTCGAGGAAGACCTTTCGTGCGATGTCTGCATCGTCGGTGCCGGCATCGTCGGCCTCACCGCCGCGTACCATCTCGTTCGCGCGGGCGCGGATGTGGTCATTCTCGATGATGGGCCCGTGTGCGGTGGCGAGACCTCGCGCACGACCGCCCACCTCAGCTGCGTGCTCGACGACCGCTTCCAATGGCTCGAGCACGTGCACGGCGAACAGCGCGTTCGCGAGAGCACCGCCAGCCACATGGCGGCGATCAATCGCATCGAGTCGATCGTTCGCGAGGAAGGCATCGCGTGTGAGTTCGAGCGGGTGCCGGGATACCTGTTCCTGGGCAAGCGGGAGTCTCCCCAGTTTCTGGATCGCGAGCTCGAGGCGGCGAAACGCGCCGGTCTCACCGACGCGCGCAGGCTCGAGCGCGCACCCGGTCTACCGTGGGACAGCGGTCCCTGCCTCGAGTTTCCCATGCAGGCGCAGTTCCACCCGCTCAAGTATCTCGCCTCGGTGACGCGTGCGATCGTCGCCGGCGGCGGGCGCATCTTCACCGGCACGCACGTCGACTCCATCGAGGGCAAGCCGCGTCGTCCGCAGGTGAAGACGCGCAACAAGAGCGTCGTCACCGCGAGCTCGGTGATCGTCGCGACGAACTCTCCGATCAGCGACTACGTCGAGACGCACGTGAAGATGGCGGCGTATCGAACCTTCGTGATTGGAGCGCACATACCGAAGAACTCGGTACCCCGGGCGCTCGTGTGGGATACCGACGATCCCTACATCTACGTGCGCACGACGCCGCTCGACGATGCGAACGATGTGCTGATCGTCGGCGGCGAGGATCACAAGACGGGGCAAAAGGACGACGCCCCCGATCGGTTCCGGCGGCTCGAGGAGTGGACCCGCCGCCGCTACCCGATGGTCCAGTCCGTCGAGTATCGGTGGTCAGGGCAGGTGATGGAGCCGGCGGATGGCTTCGCCATGATCGGGCCCAACCCCGACGGCGCCGAGAACGTGTATCTCGCGACCGCCGACTCGGGGCAGGGGATGACTCATGGAACGATCGCCGGCATCCTGCTCGCCGATCTTGTTCGAGGGAAGGAGAACCCGTGGGCCGAGCTGTACGATCCCGGCCGCAAATCGCTCGGCGCCATCAAGGACATGCTGCGCGAGAACCTCAACGTCGCGGTGCAGTATACCGACTGGATCACCCCGGGCGAGTCATCCTTCGAGGACATTCCGCTCGGTGAGGGTCGCCTCGTGCGCATGGGGGCGCACAAGGTTGCTGCCTATCGAGATGACAGGGGCCTCCTTCACCTGCGCGACGCCACGTGCACCCATTTGCGCTGCATCGTGGATTGGAATTCCGCCGAAAAGAGCTGGGATTGTCCCTGCCACGGGTCGCGGTTTTCGCCGGAGGGACGCGTCCTCAATGGGCCCGCATTGGCCGACCTCGCTCCGGTGAGCGCCGACGTCGCTGATCGCGCGGGCAGGCGCGTGCACGACGAGGACGTGAAGGAGCGCTCACGCCCGCAGTCGCAGGAGGACCGGTACGATCGTTAGGGTGCGCGGACGGCGGTGACCGGCTTTCGCGCCGTGACCTCCGCGACGCTCGCGTTCCACAGCAGGCGTTCCGCGCCGCGAGTGACGAAATACCCTGGGTAGGATTCGAGCGTCTGCGACCAGAACAGCACGGCCTCGGCATGGCGTCCCG
>JAICOJ010000108.1 GCA_025930755.1 Gemmatimonadaceae bacterium | reverse complement strand
TACGGGTCAGCGCCGTTGCGCTGTTCATCGGCATCGTCCCCGCCGGGTCGCTTGCGCAGCAGCCGCAGGGACCGCAGCCGTTCGTCGTTGGAAGCCCGCTCGGACTTCCCGTCACTCCGTCCGCCGACCGGGCGTTCGAGCCGATGTCGTCGAACGTCAAGGTCTACGGCGCCATCTACTCCGCCGAGAGCTGCTCGTACGACGCGGGGCGCGGACTGATCGTGGTGCCGAACCGCGGCGTTCCGCAGAACGTGCAGGCCAACAACGCCTGGGTGTCGCTCATCAACCACGACGGGTCGGTACACACCGCGCGGTGGATCGGTGTCCAGAGCCCGGCGGAGCGAGCCAACCTGACGCCGCCACTCGTGCTGAACGAGCCGTTCGGTAGCGACATCGCCAACGGCATGCTGTACGTGGCAGACCGGGACGGCGGAAGGACCACGAACGAAGCGAGCGTCGCGGTGATCCGCCGGTTCGACATGCGGACGGGTGCGCCGGCGGGAGAGGTCCGCATCGATGCGGTCGACTGGATCAACGACATCGAGGTCGCGGACGATGGGACGATCTACGCCACGCGGTCGGGGAGTTTCGGGAGCACGCCGGACCCTGCGACGTGGCAAGTCTGGAAGATTACGCCCGACGGCACCGCGTCGGTCTTCGTGCAGGGCGCGCCGCTCTTTCAGCCTAACGGGGTCGCCTTCGATCCGCGCGGGAACATTGTCGTCGTCAACGTCGGCGACGCCGCCGTGCTGACCTTCTCGCCCGCTGGCCGGTTACTCGCGACCGAGCAGGCGGCGCAGCCGGGGAGCGACGGCCTCGTGATCATGCCCGACGGGACGAAGTACGTGAGCAGCGTGCGGCAGGGAGGTGTATCCCGCATCCGTCCGGGGAGGCCGGCGGAGCTGATCGCCCGGAACATCCCCAGTGCCGCCTCCATGTGCTACGACGCCGGGGCGAACCAGCTGGTGATCCCGATGAACCCGAACAACGGGCTCGCCTTCGTGCGGATCGAGTGAGCCCGGGGCGCTAGCCGCGGATCCCCGTTCCTCCGCTGGACTTGTCGGCGTCTACTTTGTATTGTAGAGTACTCTATAGTATCCCCCGACCGAGGTCCGCCGTGCACCTCAGCATCCGCAACATCTCCAAGACCTACCCCAACGGCGTCCGCGCCCTCACCAACGTGAGCCTCGACATCCCGCCCGGCATGTTCGGGCTGCTGGGGCCTAACGGTGCCGGGAAGTCGACGCTCATGCGCATGCTCGCCACCCTTCAGGATCCGGACGAGGGCTCGATCCATCTGGGCGAGCTCGACGTGCTCAGCCAGAAGGACGAGGTCCGCAAGACGCTCGGCTATCTGCCGCAGGAGTTCGGGGTCTATCCGAAAGTGAGCGCCGAGGAGCTTCTCCAACATTTCGCCTTGCTCAAGGGCATTCCCGAGCGCGGCGCACGCAGGGAGGTGGTCGAGGCGCTCCTCCGCCAGACGAACCTCTGGGAGGTGCGCAAGCAGAAGCTGGGCGGCTACTCGGGCGGGATGCGTCAGCGCTTCGGCGTCGCGGTGGCGCTGTTAGGAAATCCGAAGCTGCTGATCGTCGACGAACCCACCGCCGGCCTCGACCCCGCCGAGCGAGTGCGATTCCTGAATCTGCTGAGCGAGCTCGGGGAGAACAGTGTCGTGCTTCTCTCGACACACATTGTCGAGGACGTCAGCGAGCTCTGCACACGCATGGCCATCATCGACCGGGGCAAGATCCTGCTCGAGGCCGAGCCGCTGCGCGCAATGACCGATCTCCGTGGCCGGATCTGGCGCCGCGTGATGTCCAAGGCCGAGCTCCCCGCGCTCGAGCGCGAGCATGCGGTGATTTCGACGAAGCTCCTCGCAGGGCGCACCGTCGCACGCGTCCACAGTGACGCGGCGCCCGGCCCTGGCTTCGAGGCAGTCGAGCCGGACCTCGAGGATGTCTACTTCGCCGCGATGGCGGGGAGAATCGGACGGCGGCACGAACAGCCAGAGCCGGTGGCGACCCGATGACGCTCCTCGGCGTCTTCCGCTTCGAGCTCGCCTACCAGTTGCGGCGTCCATGGCCGTGGCTCTGTATGGCGGTCCTCGCCGTGTTCGCGTTCGTGAACACGAGAGTGGCCGTCGTCCCGGCCACGCTCCCTCAGGACTTCATTCTCAACTCCCCATTCATCATCGCCGTGGTCTCGGTGTTCAGCTGCCAGATCTGGCTGCTGATCGCTCCCGCTGTCGCCGGTGAGGCGGCTGCGCGTGACGTCTACACGCGCATGTACCCTCTCACGTACACGAGCCCCGTCAGCAAGGCCGAGTATCTGGGTGGGCGCTTTCTCGCGGCGTTCGTCCTCAACGCGCTGATTCTGCTCGCGGTGCAGGTCGGTAGCCTCCTCGCCGCCCACGCGCCCGGGGTCGATCCCGAGATCATCGGACCGTTCCGGCCGGCGGCATATTTGGCGGCCTACGGGCTCATTGCCCTGCCTAACGCCTTCATTGCGACCGCGGTCCAGTTCTCCATCGCTCTGCTCAGCGGGCGACCGATGGCGAGCTATGCCGGCAGCATGGGCCTGTTCTTCTTCTCCTACCCGGTGACGGTCGTCCTGTATTTCTCGGGCGTGCAGAAGCTCGCGCTCCTGGCAGACCCGATCGGCGTCATGGCGATCATGAACGAGATGATGAGCAACTGGACCATCGTCGAAAAGAACGTGCGCATGTTCACGCTCGAGGGTCCGATGCTCCTCAATCGGGCGATCTGGGTCGGCATTGCGCTGCTGACGCTCGCGCTCATGTACGTTCGCTTCCGGTTTGCGCACCGCCCCGCCCAGAGGGCACGCGCCACCGACGTTTTTCGCCGGCTCCGGGGGCGGTTCGCGGTCAGGGTCCCGATGCCGGACACCGCGCCGGCGCGGATCGCGATCTCCGTTCCCCAGGTCCGCCGGTCGTTCGGCCTCACCACCGGTTTCCGCCAGGCGGTCTCCGTCGCGCGGTCGTCGTTCTGGATGATCGCGAAGAGCCCACCCGGGCTCTTCCTGCTGGCGGTTTTCCCGATGTTCGTCGTGCTGGTACTGCACGTGGAATCGGAGATGTGGGGCATTCAGATGCTTCCCCGCACGGGGTACATCCTCACGAAGCACGTGACGGCCGCCCTGACGTACTTCGCTGATTACCGAGTGATCGTCCCGCTGCTCATCGTCTACTTCGCCGGTGAGCTGGTGTGGCGTGAACGCGACGCGCGGATCAGCGAGAACATCGACGCCACTCCCGTCTCGGAGTGGGTCTTCGTTCTCGGCAAGTTTCTCGGACTCGGTCTGGTGCTCGCCGCTTTCATGGTGAGCCTCACGGCGGCGGGCATGCTCGCCCAGACGCTCATGGGCTACCACGATTTCCAGGTCGGCTTGTACCTGAAGATTCTTTTCGGCCTTCAGCTCCCGGAGTACCTGCTGTTCGCCGTGCTCGTCCTCCTGGTGCACGCGCTGGTGGACCAGAAGCATATGGCGATGCTGGCCGCACTGGTCGTGTATTTCCTCATCGTCTTCTCCTCCGTGATCGGCGTCGACCACAAGCTGCTCGTGTATGGCTCGAGTCCGGGATGGTTTTTCACCGACATGCGCGGCTTCGGCCGGTCCATCGGTCCGTGGCTGATGTTCAAGCTCTATTGGGCCGCGTGGGCGCTGCTGCTGGCGGTTGCGGCGACGCTGCTCTGGGTCCGGGGCCGGGAGCCCGCGTTTCGCAGTCGTGTGAACATCGCGCGGCTTCGCTTCACCCGCGGGACCGCACGGGCCGCGGCGGTGGCGGTCGCGCTCATCGGCACGCTCGGCGGCTTCATCTTCTACAACACGAACGTGCTCAACGAGTACATCACGGATGACGAATCGATCGAGCGCCGCGCCGACTACGAGCGGCGCTACGGGCAGTACGAGGGGATTCCGCAACCGGTGCGTGTCGGGACGAATCTGCGCATCGAGATCCATCCCGACCGCGGAGCGGCGACCATCCACGGCAGCTACCGGCTCCTCAATCGGAGCACAGTGGCCATCGACTCCGTGCATCTGGAGCCGGCGTTCTACGTCGACACACGGGTGTCGTTCGATCGCGCGTTCCGTCCGGCGGTCACGGACGCCAGGCTCGGTCACGACATCTACGCGCTCGAGGAGCCGCTACAGCCTGGCGACTCGCTGACGCTCCGCTTCGACGTGATCTTCAAGCCGCGCGGCTTCACGAACAGTGGCGCGCGCAGCAGTGGAGCAGGCACGTCGATTCTCGAGAACGGCACCTACTTCACGAGCGGCGCACTGCCGGTCATCGGCTACCAGCCGCTTCGCGAGCTCTGGAGCGCCGACGACCGGCGCAAGCATGGCCTGCCGCGGCAGGTGACACTCCCTCCGCCCGGAGACATCGATCCGAGCGTGGCGGCGAACGCGCCGGCGACGTTCGAAGCCATCATCGGCACCGACGAGAATCAGGTGGCGGTTGCACCCGGTGAGCTACGACGCACGTGGAGCGAAGCAGGGCGGCGCTACTTCCACTACGGGAGTGACGTTCCCATCAGCGGTACGGATGTGTTCTTCTCCGCCGATTACACGGTGCATCGCGAACGATGGAAGGACGTCGACCTTCAGCTCTTCGTCCACCCGGGCCACGCGACGCAGAGGGAGCGCGTGCTCCGAAGCGCCCGAGCGAGCCTGGATTACTACTCGGAACAGTTCGGTCCCTACCCGTATCGCTTCCTCCAGATCATCGAGCAACCTGGCGACTTCCTCGGCATGGGTGTCGACGGAAGCGGCGTCATCACGGGAGGGGAAGGCTTCTTCCTTCTCAACCCGGAGGGGGCGGGATTCGATGCCATTTTCGAGATCGTGGCGCACGAGATGGGACATCAGTGGTGGGGCATGCAGCTCAAGCCCGCGTTCGCCGAGGGAGGCGGTGTCATTTCGGAGAGCCTCGCGTGGTACTCGGCGATGCAGCTCGTGAAGACAGTGAAGGGGCGAGAGGCGTTGCGCCGCTTCATGAGCTTCATGCGCGAGCCCAACCCGTGGCCGCCGATCCGCACGGGACTTCCTCTGCTCCGCGCAATGGACCCCTGGGCCAACTACCGCAAAGGCCCATACGCTTTCCTCGCGCTCAGCGAATACGTGGGCGAGGAGCGTGTGAACGGTGCGCTGCGGAGTCTCGTGGAGACGAAGGTTTCGTCCTTCGCGACGACACTCGATATGTATCGTGAGCTTCAGGCGGTAACGCCCGACTCGCTAAAGCCACTGCTGCACGACCTCTTCGAGGTGAATGCCTGGTGGACGTTCGATACCCGGCAGGCGACGGCGGTGCAGACCCAAGCGGGCGCGTGGCGCGTGACGCTCGAGGTGGAGGCGCACAAGGTCGTCGGCGACAGCGCTGGTGTCGAACGGGAGACACCGATGACGGAGTGGGTGGAAATCGGGATCTTCGCAGGCGCCGGGCCGGGCGAGGTGCTCGGCAACCCGCTCTACGTCCAGAAGCATCGTATCGCTTCCGGCACGCAGACGATCACAGTGACGGTACCACAGGAGCCTGCTCGGGCGGGTATTGATCCGTACAACCTGCTCGACTGGGAGGAGGGCGACAACATCGAGCCCGTGAAGATCGAGCGCCGAAGCGCAAAGGAGTCGTCATGAAGAAATGGCTGAGACGCATTCGTGCGGCAGTGACGATGGGACTGCTGTGGGCGGTGCCATGGGCCGTGGTCGCGGTACTGTTAGGCATGGTCATCGATCCGGATGGGTCCCTGGACGAAATGTGGTGGGTGATCGGCGCGTACCCCGGTTTCCTCGGGGGAGTGCTGTTTTCCATTGTGCTCTCGATCGCGGAGCGCCGTCGAAACCTGAGTGACCTGTCGGTCCGGCGATTCGGGGCCTGGGGCGCGGCGGCGGGTCTCGCCATTGGCGTGCTCCCGTTCCTGCTGGGGACACCAAGTGCCGACGTCGATGTTGCGCGGCTCGCGACCGTCGTCATTGGCTCCTTCACGCTGATGAGCGCTGGCTCGGCCGCCGCCTCGCTGGCGCTCGCCCGGCGAGGGGAAGCCCGTGAGCGGCTCGACGCGGGAGCGGATGCCGGCGCCGCAAGGCTCGGCGACGGCGAGTAGATGCGCGTGATCATCAAGCCACGTCTGCTCGCCGGAGCGGGGCCGCACGATCGCCGTTAGGTGCGGCGAGTCGCTCGCCGCGTTCGCGCCTTCCGCCCGAGCCCCTCGCCGACCTAGGGGGTGGGCTCTGTCGGCTGGGCTTCCCGCCGACGATCCCATTCCAGCGCAGATGACAACACTCCGTCGGGCGCGCGAACTCCCGCGACCGATGCGCGCACGGCTCGACGAGACTGTCTCCTTCGGATGATCCACTCCGCGACGAGAAGATTGATGACCCACCCCGCGCCCATCAGGAATGCCCGGCTCGATTCCCCAGGCTTGCCGACGAGGATGAACCAGGGCAGATGCGTGAGCACTTGCGTGCCCGCCCCCAGTCCGATGGCGTAGCCGCGCATCATCCACGCGCCGTGCGACACGAAGTCTCCGCGTCGAATGGCGCGAATCGCGAGGACGATCGACACGGCCATTGCCGAACCGAACACGAGGCGGATGACGTACAAGACCTCGCCATCACCGTCCGGCCACGGGTAGGCAAGCGTCATCCACAACCCCGTCAGCGCAGCGGCCAGTCCGAGTAGCGCGAGCACCCGCCCCGCCGCGCGATGCCAGCCGCGGTTGCGACGACGGAAACCCGGGGCAAACTGAAATGCTCCGACGATGCCGTATGGAATGACGACGAGAATGTGCAAGGCCACTGGGAACGGGTTCTCGAAGAACCGGGCGTTCGCCGGCGTGATTTCGGCGCCGCCCCCCAACTCCACGAGCCTCACTGTGCCAAATATCGCAGGCACGATGCTCAACACGATCAGCATCGCCGGGATACGCCAATCGGACCGGCCGGACTGAGTCTTCGCGCTCATCGTCGTCACCTGTCGGACGAGGGGCCGGCGTCGCGGCCGTGGAGGAGGGATGCATTGGATGTAGGGCGACAACCCCAGGTGGGAGAACCTGGTCGACTTCGTCGCCGGGGTGCGGATCCTACAGATACCCCTTGGAGCTCCACCCTGCAATGCCTCGCCCTCCCTGCATTGCGAGGCGCGCCGACAAGGTCGTATGCTCCGCCCGGAGGCGCGCCGTCCCGGGCTTCATGGACCCACCGACCAACACTGGAGGCACCGATGTCCCATACCCGCCGCGACTTCATCGCCAGCTCGGCCGCTGCGGCGTTAGGTGTCGCCCTCGGACGGCCGGTTTACGCGTTCGCCAGGGAGGGTCCGCAGGGACAAGCCGTGTTCACGCCCGTACGCCGCAACGTCGGGACGTTCACGATGCGTGGAGGCACAGTGGGCTGGCTGGTGAACGCCAGGGGCGTTGCCGTCGTCGACACACAGTTTCCGGCCGAGGCGCAGGCTCTGCTCGCCGGGCTGCAGTCGCGGTCGAACAACCGCGGGGTCGATGTGCTGCTCAACACCCACCATCACGGCGATCACACCTCCGGAAACCCGGTATTCCGCGGTATCGCGCGTCGCGTGGTAGCGCACGGCATGGCGGACCAGCACATGCGGCGCTCACCCGGGGCTTCACAGCCGCAGCAGCCACCACAGAACGCGCCAGAGCCGCTCTACCCCGACACGACCTTCACGCACGACTGGTCGGCTGAGGTCGGCGACGAGCGAATCGTCGCGAGACACCACGGGCGCGCCCATACCAGTGGCGATGCCGTGATCACCTTCGAGCGCGCGAACGTCGTCCACATGGGCGACCTCATGTTCCACCGGCGTCATCCGGTCGTCGACCGGGCGGCCGGTGCGTCGATGCGGAACTGGATGCGCGTGCTCGAACAAGTGGTGAACGCCCATGGGCGCGACACGATCTACATCTTCGGCCACGCGAACACGGGGCTTCCGGTCACCGGCAGCTCGGCTGACGTGCTCCAGTTCCGCGATTACCTCGGTGCCGTCCTGGCGTTCGTCGAGCGGCAGACCGGGGCTGGCCGCTCGCGCGAAGAGGTCATGGTGATGCGTGAGCCACTCGCGGGCTTCGAGGTGTGGGGCCCATTCGGCCAGCCGGGCGCGCGCGATCCGCTCACCGTGGCGTACGAGGAAGTGACGACGGGCTCGTGAGCTTGCGTCTGCGCCCCGCGCGCCGCCACTGCTGCAGGTAGTCGATCAACGCGCGCAGCGTCCGCGGTGC
The DNA here is from genome assembly GCA_025930755.1 of Gemmatimonadaceae bacterium. Lineage (GTDB taxonomy): Bacteria > Gemmatimonadota > Gemmatimonadetes > Gemmatimonadales > Gemmatimonadaceae > JAICNG01. The sequence continues at coordinate 4,239 of JAICOJ010000108.1, read as the reverse complement.
CTGACGCCGTGCGGATAGTACAGGTAGTAGCCGGGGAACGGCGCGCAGCACTTCGCGAGTGCGTCGGCCACGGACAGTCGATGGATACGGCGCTCAAGATTGCGCGGGCGGGCGGAGCGGTTGGCCGAGTCGGCGTGCCGCAGGACGAAACCATTCCCGCGGCCGAACCCTCGTTTTACAACAACGTCACGATCGCTGGCGGCCCGGCGCCCGTGCGTGCGTATTTGGAGGAGCTGCTGCCGGACGTGCTCGACGCGCGCATACAGCCGGGTCGCGTCTTCGACAGCGTGATTACGCTCGACGCCGTGCCGGACGGCTATCGCGCGATGAACAACCGCGAAGCCATCAAGGTGATGATCCTTCTAGGTGGGAGCGATAAGGGTACTCGGGGCGGCTGCGGCGTGCCTCGGCGCTGCCTAACGTCGACGCGGCCCCTTCATCCGTCCGATGATGCAACGGAATCCGCGAGTCGCCCGAGCGCCCACGCGGCGTGCTCGCGCACCAGCTGGTCCGCGTCTTCGCCTGCCGCAAGCATCAGTGGCGCGACGTCCTCCGTCGTGCCGACGTTGCCGAGTACCACGGCGGCGTTGCGCTTGAGCCCGCGCAGCTTCGCGCGCTTCATGGGGGATTTGCGGAACGCGCGACTGAACTCCTCCTGCGTCATGGCCAACAGGTCCCGCGCGAGCTGTCGCGCATCGCGCGCGGCGATCGCCGCCCGGGGCGCGTACGCCGGCTCCTTGAGCTCCTGTGCGAACTTGACGTTGAACGGGCACACATCCTGGCAGATGTCGCAGCCATAGAGCAGCGACCCCATCGGCTCGCGTAGGCCTTCGGGAATCGGCCCCTTGAGCTCGATGGTCAGATAAGAAATGCAGCGGGTCGCGTCGAGCAGACGCGGCTCGACGAGCGCATTCGTCGGACACGCCTCGAGGCATCGGGTGCACGTGCCACACCGATCGGCCTCGAAGGGCGCATCAGGCTCGAGCTCGAGGTCGACGACCAGCGCGCCGAGGAAGAAGAACGAGCCGAGCTCCGGATTGACGAGGTTGGTGTTCTTGCCGAACCAGCCGAGCCCGGCGCGGCGGGCGAGGTCGCGCTCGAGCAACGGGCCCGTGTCGACGTAGGCTTTCCCGCGAACGGGGTGGCCAACCTCGGCAGCGAGCCACTCCCGAAGCGCGTCGAGCTTCGCCGTCATGACGTCATGATAATCGTCGCCACGCGCATAACGAGCGACGGGACCGGTCTCACTCCTGCCGCCGTAATCCATGGCGACGACGATCGCGCTCACCGTGCCCGGGAAGGGAAGCCGTGTGTCACGACGCTTGTCCGCCCATCGCGGGAGGTAGTGCATGTCGCCCGCGTACCCGCGCGCGACCCAGTCGTCGAACGCGCCGGCCGTCTCCACGGGACCCAGGCGAGCGATCCCGGCGAGATCGAAGCCCAGGCCGAAGGCCTGTGCCTTGATCCGCTCTTCCAGGGCGCTCGCGCGCGTAACCGGCGCGATCATGGTTTCACCGCCCACTGCGCGTACCGCACGATGTCCTTCACCGGCGGCACGGCGTCGTGGTCACCGTACGCGGTGTGCATGCGCCAGCGCACGTACTCGCGTGACGGAATGGGCAGAAACGGCCAGCGGCGATACCACTTCCGGCGGCGAAATCGCCAGATTACGCGCACCAGCGCCCCCGCCAGCGGCGGATTCACGGCCGCGCGCGCGGCCAGCGAGAGTGTGAGGCGTCCCCAACCCATCCCTGCAATCTCACGGGTCGGACATGTTGCATCAACTCATCGGCATCGTTGGCGCCCTGCTCGTCCTCGGCGCCTACCTCGCGCTCCAGCGCGGATGGCTCACACTCGAGCAGCGGGTGTATCACGTGATGAACTTCATCGGCGCTGGCCTGCTCGCGTGGATCGCCGCCATGGACCGCCAGGTTGGGTTGACGCTAGTCGAAGGCGCGTGGGCCCTGCTATCGGTTCCGGGGATGCTCAAGAGGAGACGCTGGAACAGCGCTGGGAAAGCGCCGGAACAGCGCTGAGCGACGGGGAAGTCGGGTTTTCAGCGCTTCCCCAGCGCCCACCGCCGCCGTTGACTCCCGCCAAGCGCCGACCGACTTTTCCACCGCCCATTTCCGAGATACTTCATGATCCAGTACACCCTCCTGCTCGCTGCCGCGCTCCAGCAGCAGCCGACTCAGCCACTGCCGTCGACGCCCCGCGTCTCGCCGATCGCGCGTCTCGTCATCACGCCGACTCAGCGCACCGTGACCGCCGGGGACACGCTTCGCCTGCGCGTTCAGGCGGTGGACTCGGCGGGCCAGCCTGTGCCTAACGCCCGCATCTTCTTCCGAAAGATTGGGGCCTATTTCGAGGGCGAGGTCGATTCCACCGGTCTCGTCACGGCCGGATCGCCGGGTGTGATGCCTGTCAACATCGCCGCGCTCGTCGACGGCATGCGGCCAGTCACGGAGCGGGTCGAGCTCCGCATGGTACCGGGGCCGGCGACGCGCGTCGAGCTCAGCCCTCGTATCACCAGGCTCGCTCCGGGACAGCGCATTCGGCTCGAAGCCGAGAGCTTCTCCGCGGCCGGTGACGCGCGTCAGGATGAGATCGCCTGGCGTAGCTCGGCCCCCGCGATCGTGCGGGTAAACGACGCCGGCTTGTTGACCGCCGTCGCGGCCGGCCGGGCGACGATCACCGCGACCGCGGGAAGTGCGAAAGCCACGCTCCCGGTTCAGGTCATCGCCACCCCCATCGGCTCGATCGAGCTGACGCCGGCGACGACGCGCGTGCGTCAGGGCGACGTCATTCGCTTCCAGGCGGCGGTGAAGGATCGGGCGGGTGCGCGGATCACCGGCCTGACGCCCAGCTGGACCTTTGCGCCTGGACAGGGAATGATCGATGCCGATGGCGCCTTCGTCGCCTATGAGCCGGGCGAGTACACGGTGACGGCGAACTTCGGCGCGCGAAGCGCCGATGCCGTCATTCGTGTCGAGCCGCGTGACGTGCGGCGGCCGTTGTCGGTGGTGGGACGGCTGCCCCGGTCGCGCTTCAACACCGAGGAGGTCTGGATTCACCCGAACGGGAAGTACGCGTATCTCGGGTCGGGCGGCGGCGGTGACGTGATGTACACGATCGATATCAGCGATCCGACGAAGCCATGGGTCACCGACTCGATCATCGCCAATACGCGCCGCGTCAACGATGTGATGACCACGCCGGACGGCAAGTTCCTCGTCTTCACGCGCGAAGGCGCGAACGATCGCAAGAACGGCATCGTCATCGCCTCGACTGAGGATCCCGCCCACCCGCGCCCGATCTCCGAGTTCACCGAGGGTGTGACCGCCGGCGTGCACTCGGCCTTCATCTACAAGGATCCGAAGTATGGGACGCACGTCTTCCTGACCAACGACGGCACCGGCGCGCTTCACGTCGTCAACATCGACGACCCGTACAATCCGAAGGAGGTCGCGCAGTGGCGCACGGAGAATCGGCCCGATGCCGGCCGCTCGCTGCACGACATCGACGTGCAGGACGGGATGCTGTACGCGAGCTACTGGAACGACGGGCTGGTCATCCTCGACGTCGGCAATGGTATCAAGGGCGGCACGCCGTCGAACCCGAAGTTCGTGTCGCAGTTCAAGTATGACCTCGAGGCGCTGTACCGCGACGTCGCGGCCACCGGGGGCCCCGGCTACATCCGCGGGACGCACACGGCGTGGCGGCACCGCAACTACGTCATCATCGCCGACGAAGTCTTCCCGGCCTCAGGGGTAAAGGGCGCGAAGGACGAATCGGCGGGACGCGCCTATGGGCGTCTCCAGGTGGTCGACATCACCGACATCACGAAGCCACGGTCGGTGGCGTGGTACGAGCCGGAATACGGCGGGGTGCACAACGTCTGGGTCGCGGGCGACACGCTCTACCTCGGCGCGTACAACGGAGGCTTCCACGCCTTCGACATCTCGGGCGAGCTGCGCGGCGACCTGCGCGCGCAGGGCCGCGAGATCGCCAACCTCCTGACCGCCGACCGCGATGGCACGATGCCTAACGCCACGATGACGTGGGGGGTGGTGGTCAAGGACGGACTCGCCTACGTCAACGACATGCGGAACGGGCTGTGGATAGTGCGGATTGAGCCGAGAGTGCTCACGCCGTAGGAGTCAGGAGTCAGGAGTCAGGAGTCAGGGGTCAGGGGTGGAAAGGCGCGTCGCCGCTTCGCGGCAGACGCGCTCATCAGAT
>JAICOJ010000245.1 GCA_025930755.1 Gemmatimonadaceae bacterium | reverse complement strand
GAGCGCGGCGCAGTCGGCGCGTCTGGTGGATGATCTCGTCACGCTCACCCGCATTCAGGACGACAGCATCGCTCTTCACGCGGAGCGCGTGGACCTCGCCGATCTCATGCGTAAATCGGCGCTCGATCTGCAGATCGAATCGGCGGCGCGCGCCGTCTCGCTCGACGTGCGCGTGGAGGGGGCGCTGCTCGTCGAGCTCGATGGCGCGTGCACGCGGCGGCTGCTGCTCAACCTCCTGGCGCATGCGATCGCGATGAGCCCGGAGCGGTCGCGCGTCTGGGCCGAGCTGAGCAGTGCGCCTAACGGCTACGCCGAGCTGCGGGTGCGGGACGCCGGTCCCCCGGTGGCCGCCTCGGACGTGGAGTCGTTGTTCGATCCGCCGATCGCCGCGGGCGTGCACGCGCGCGGCCGAGGGTTCGGCTTCGAGCTCGCCGTGGCACGTCAGCTGGCGCGGCTCATGGGTGGCGACATCACGGTCGAAGCGCCGCACGAGAGAGGAGGCGCGCTGTTCGTGCTACGCTTGCCAGTGGTCATGCGCGTGCGTTAAAACTGCAAAGATGACAGAGTTCAGAGTACGGAAGACATAGCTCGGAAACGACCACGGGAAGCCACAAGCTGGCTTCCCGTTGGTTTATCTGAATTCTGAATTCTGAGTTCTGTATTCTGTACTCTGTAGTCTGTCATCTTTGCCGTTACCCAACTAGTGACTGGGGCCCGCCGGCCGCGTCGGCGCGTCATCGCTGTGCAGAATGCCGAGCTTGAGCGCGAACTTCACGTAATCGGCGCGGTGCGTGAGGCCCAGCTTCTCATTGATGCGCTGCTTGTAGGTGTCGACGGTTTTCGGGCTGATGTTGAGCTTCTCGCCGATCTCCGGGGCCGTAAAGCCCTCGGCGATCAACCGCAGCACGTCACGCTCGCGATCGGTGAGCTTCTCGAAGCGCGTCCGCTCGTCGGCATGCTCGTCCTTTCGCTTGATGCCCTTGGCGAGCACGCGGGCTGCCGCGGGACGCACGTACAGATCGCCCCGCGCGACGGCGCGCACGGCGTCAACCAGCTCACGGTCCGCCGCGCTCTTCACGAGGTAGCCGGCCGCACCGGCCTCGAGCAGCGGAACGAGATACTCCTCTTCGGCGTGCATGGTGAGAATGAGCACGCGCGGCGTCGGTCCCTTGGCCGCCAGCGCCTTCGTCGCCTGGATGCCGTCCATCTCGCCCATCGACAGATCCATCACGATGACGTCGGGATGAAATCGCTCGGCGAGGGCGATCGCTTCGGCGCCGTTCGACGCTTCTCCGATGACGGAGATGTCCTTGGCGCTTCCGAGCACCGCCTTGAGCCCGGCGCGCACGATCGTGTGGTCGTCGGCGAGAACGACGCGAATCAGATCACCAGTCATCAGAGCCTCGGGTCGTCTAGTGGAATATGCGCTCGCACGCAGCAGCCTCGGCCAGGCGCACTGTCGATGTCGAGTACGCCATCGACGAGGGCGACACGCTCGCGCATCGAGAATATACCCATTCCGGGCCGGCGGGCCTCTCCATCGCGCACGACGAACCCGGTTCCATCGTCTTCGATCTCCAGTGAAACGTATTCCGGCTCCACGTCGAGACGAAGCTCCACCGTCGTCGCCGACGCGTGCCGCACCGCGTTGAGGAGCGCTTCCTGCGCGACCCGATAGAGGGCCGATGCGACCGTCGGGGGAATGGCGCCCCCGCCGCGCAACGTCACCCCCACTTCGAGGTTGCTCGTCTCGCGCGTCTGGCGCGCCAGCCAATCGAGCGCCGCGCGCAAGCCGAGGTCCTCGAGCACACGTGGATAGATCGTGTGCGACAGCGTCCGAATCTCCTCGAGTGCCTCGGTGGCCGTGTGGCGAATCTCGTGCAGCTTCGTCGCCAGCTCGTCGTCACCACACGCACGCTCGGCGACACTGAGCTGTAGCACGACGGCGGCCATCGTCTGGGCGGTCGCATCGTGCAGCTCGCGCGCGATGCGCGCGCGCTCCTCGTCCTGCGCGCGAACGACCTTCGAGGCCAGACCGCGAATGCGATCCCGCTCCTGCATGAGCTCGTCGAGGAGCTGGTTCACGGCTCGACCGGTGCGCGCGATATTCCGGTCGGCGAGAGGGGAGTAGGGAACGCGCGCGCGGGTATCGCCCGACGCGATTCGAGCCGCCGCCTCCTCGAGCAGGTGAATGGGGCGGAGCGCGATGATCACGAGCGCCGAGTTGACGACCTGCGCGATGATCAGGGCTCCAATGAGCAACGTGACGACGCGGCTGTCCGCGAGTGTCGTCCCGTACGTCGCCATCGCCGCGATCACCGTCGCCAGCGCGATGACGAGGTTTGCACCGACCAGCTTGAGCACGAGCGGGACGCGCAGGAACGCGACGACCGGCCGCGGGAGGTGCGCCGCGCGCCGCCCATTCGTCCGTCTCACCGGCAGCACGAGCGTCATTCCCTGAGTGCCCATCAGCTTCACGGCTGGACCACCAACGCCGTCACCATCCCGAACATGCCATGCTCCGACTCGGCGTGCGGCAGGATGTGGCAGTGAAACGCCCACGTGCCGGGATTGTTGCAATTAATGATGACGTCCCAGCGCTCACCGGGCGCGATGTTGAGCGTGTCGCACTTCCACGGCGCGGGCTGGGCCCAGCCGTCCTTGTCGATGACGGTCATGTGCATCCCGTGGAGGTGCATGGGGTGGATCATCATCCCCTCGTTCATGAAGCGGATGCGCACCTTCTGCCCGAGCTTCGCGACGACCGGCTCCGTGGCGGGGAAGCCTTTCCCGTTGAGCGTGTAGCCGTGAAAGCCATCGTTCAGGATCATCACGTAATCGACGTCGACCTTTTCGATGGCGCGCGGACGCTTCGGCGCGACGATGAAGGCGCCGAGCATCCCCATGCCGACCTGCTTGGCGGCGTTGTGGTGCGAGTGGTACATGTGCGAGCCGGCGTTCGGCACGACGAACTCGTACGTGAAGGTCTCCCCCGGCTTGATCGGCGGCTGCGTGATGAAGGGCACGCCGTCCATGGCGTTAGGCATCTCGATGCCGTGGAAGTGCACCGACGTCGACTCCGGCAGCTCGTTCTTCACGATCAT
>JAICOJ010000201.1 GCA_025930755.1 Gemmatimonadaceae bacterium | reverse complement strand
TCAGGATCTCGACCACGCACGCTCGTTGTGGCGCGTACAGCGAGCGGGCTGGATAGTGATGCTGCTGATCCTGGTCGGTGCTGCACTCGGCCTCTTCGGCCACGGACCGCTGGCCGATGCACAGGCGCGGGCGGAGGGTCTCACGCTGGTCTACGATCGATTCGCTCGTCATGGAGCGACGAGCTCCCTCGAGGCATCGGTCGAGCCGCAGGCTCTGCGCGGAGACACGCTGACGCTGTGGATGACACGCAGCTACCTCGACCGCGCGGAGCTCGAGAGCGTCATCCCCGAGCCGGAGCGCGTCGGCGCACGCGGCGACGTCGTCGTATTCACGTTCGTCACGCCCGATCGGTCGCGTCCCACGCGGATCACCTTCAATCTGCGTCCGGACGCATACGGGTCCGAGCATGCCCGTGCCGGTATCGAAGGCGGGGAGAGCGTGTCCTTCCGCCAGTTCATCTATCCCTAGAGGTGCGCCGTGGACTCCATACTTCGCGCCCTGGCCACGTATATCGTCCTCCTTCTGATTCTCCGCCTGGCCGGCTCGCGCACATTGGCAGGAATCACGACGTTCGACTTCGTGCTCATTCTGATCATCAGCGAGGCGGTTCAGTCGGCTCTCATCGACAATGATCACTCAATGACCAATGCCTTTCTGCTCATCATCACCCTGGTGGCGCTGAACGTCCTCATGTCGGTGCTGAAGCAGCGATCGGGCCGCATCGAGCGGCTGCTCGATGGCACGCCACTGGTCCTCATCGAGCGCGGAAAGATCCATTCCGACCGGCTCCAGCGCGAACGCGTGGACGAAGCGGACGTGCTGGAAGCCGCACGTGAGCTACAGGGCGTATCGACGCTCGGGGACATCGACTACGCCGTGCTCGAGAAGAATGGCCACGTCACAGTGGTTCCCAAGCAGGGCAAGCGCGGCTGAGCATCAGCGGGACCGGCCGCGACGACTCGGTACGTCCGCGCGGGCTTTGCAGAGTTAGTGCCGCGATGTGACCAAACAGTCGTGAGGTTCGATGCGCGGCGCTGAACTTGCCCGAGAAGACCGGTGACTGTACGACAATGAACCGACCTTGGGAGGCGGAGGAGCTTATGGAAATGAACACGCTGCGGGATCTCTACATCGACGAGCTCAAGGATCTGTGGAGCGCCGAGAAGCAGTTGATCAAGGCGCTTCCGAAGATGGCGAAGGCCGCCAATGACCCGGAGTTATCGAAAGCGTTCATGACGCACCTGCGCGAAACGGAGCGCCAGGTGGAGCGGCTCGAGCAGGTTTTCGAGGAGCTCGGTGAAAGCCCGCGCGGGAAGAAGTGCATCGGAATGGAAGGGCTCATCGAGGAAGGCCAGGAGCTCCTGAAGGAGAAGCCGGATCCCGATGTGCTCGATGCCGGTCTCATCGCGAAGGCCCAGCACATCGAGCATTATGAGATCGCAGGGTACGGGACCGTACGGACCTACGCCCAGCTTCTCGGCGCCGAGCGTCAGGCGCAGCTCCTGCAGCAGACCCTCGACGAAGAAGGAAAGACCGACAAGCTTCTGACGCAGCTCGCCGAGAGCTCGATCAACATCGAGGCGGCAACGGCGGAAGGCGATGAGGAGGAGGAGGAGACGACGCGCGGAGCCCGCGGGCGGTCCGAGCGTGAAGTATCCCGGCGTACCACCGTCGAAGGTGGTCGCGGGGGGGCGCGCGGCGGAGGCCGTGGCCGCAGTGGCGGACGCGCCAAAGAGACGGAATCAACCGCCAGGTGAGAGACTGCAGATGAAGAACCCTCGCAAGGAATCGTCCCAGGAGATCGGATCGTTAGGAAACGACGTCATCCGCGGCGACGCCGCTCCGGAACAGGGAGAGGACCTCAGTGCCGATGAGGCGATTCGCGCCCGCGCGTACGAGCTCTACCTGCAGCGAGGAGAGGGGTCTTCCGGCGACGACGTCAACGACTGGCTCGAGGCCGAGCGCGAGTATCGCGAGCGGAGGGGCGAGTCCGGTGGCGCCGAGGCAAGGGATCAGCCGGGGCGATGACGGCAAAGACGTCAGATGTCAGAATTCAGATTTCTGAATTCAGGAACGACTACGGGGAGCCAATCGCTGGCTCCCCGTAGCTTTGTCTGCATGCTGAATTCTGAATTCTGACATCTGACGTTTTTTGCCGTCCCTCAGGCACCTCGTCCACCTCACGCGATTCCACCCCGTGACCGGCACGAGGGCCCTCCGCCGCGTCCCCTCGTAGCCAAGGGCCGGCCGCCCCGAGCAGGTCGACGAGGAACGCCGGTTGCACTAGGTCGTCGGGCGATCGACCAAGGACCTACAGGTGCAGCGAGTCATTGCGAGCGTGCTGCTGACGGTCACCCTCACGACGTCCTCCATCGCTCAACCGAGCGATACGGCCGGCGTTTCTACGGAGCCGCTGTTCACTCGGAGCGATGCCGTATGGGCGGGCGCGTTCATCGCCGCATCCGTCCTGCTCTTTCAGGTCGATGAGCGCGTCGACGAGTGGGTACGCGGCGACGACATCCAGGGGAACCGGTTCATCGGGCGCATGTCGCGAAACGCGAATCTGGCGACCGACGATCGCGTCATGCTCGCTGGAGGCATCCTCTATCTCACCGGCCGCCTGACAAAAAAGCGCCACCTCGCCGACATCGCCTTTCACGCGACGGAGGCGGTGTTCGTCTCCTCGACGCTGCTCACACTCGTTCGCGGAAGCGTCGGTCGCACGCGTCCGTACGTGACGCCTGACGATCCCGTCAACTTCGACGCGTTCCAGGGCTTCAAGCAGTTCGAGTATCGCTCCTTCCCATCGATTCACGCCTCGGCGAACTTCGCGGTGGCCGCGGTCGTCTCGAGCGAGATGAAGCGACGCTGGCCCGACCGCATGCGATGGGTTCCTCCAGTGCTGTACACGGTCGCGGCACTGCCCACCGCGAGCCGGCTCTATCTGCGACGTCACTGGATGAGCGACCTCGTCCTCGGCTCCTTCGTCGGCATACTCACCGGCCGCAAGATCGAGCAGTACCACCACACCCATCCCGGGAACAAGATCGACAAGTTCTTCCTGGGTGTGCGATCTGCTCCGGACGGGAGCGCTCAGCTGGTGATCTTCGAGCATCGGTTCTAGGACGGCTTCGGATTACGGCGCCGACTCACGATGGGATTGTCCGTTCCGGCAATCGGCGGCGGAACCGTCCGGGGAGATGACGGACCTTCGCGTCGAGCTCGAGGAGCGCCCGGGCGCTGACGACGCGCGCATCGTCACCGACGGATTGCTCGCGTTCAATCGTGCCGTCATTGGCGACCCTAACGAGGTCCCCCTCGGCGTGTTCGTCCGCGACGCGAGCGGCCGCGTCGTCGGCGGCCTCCTGGGCCACGTGAAATGGGGATGGGTCTACGTGGCGAAGCTCTGGCTGCCTGACGAGCTCCGCGGCCGGGGAGTCGGCACACGCGTCATGCGAGCCATTGAGGAGTACGCGCGACAGCACGAGTGCCTGGGCATCTACCTCGACACCTTCGAGTACCAGGCGCTCCCCTTCTACGAGAAGTTGGGATACGTCCAGTTTGGCACCCTCGAAGGGTATCCGCCGGGGTACCGGCAGTTTCATCTCGTGAAGGCGCTGCGGAACGAGGAAGGACGAACGCGGGAGTGAGGCTGACCGCTCATCTCCACCTGCCCTGGGTCCGCTTACGAATCGGTTGCTTGGCAGGGCGTAGACGCGTCGTGATGCGTAGATCCTTCACGGAGAACGCATGACCCGCTATACGCGAATCGCACTCATAGCGACGGTGACAGCTGGCCTTTGGCTCACCAGCGGCACCGCTGCGGCGCAGGGAAACGGAGACTGGAAAGCCCCGCCCGGCGCCGGCAACAAGAAGAAGCTGAGCCTTCCCTCGACGAACGAAGCCGTGTCCGTCGCGCGCGAAATGTTGGTGAAGCACGGCTACGAGGTCGTGCGCGTCGACATCGTGGAAGACACCCGCGTCATCTACTATCGCCTCGGTAACCGCGGCCGGGGCCGCGGACGGGGGCGTCTACAGAGGATCGTCGTGCGCCGCGAGCCCGAGCGCATCGTGTTCGTCGATGCGCCGAGAGTGGTGCTGGTAGACATCAATGTGAAGCTGGGACTCTGAGACGAGCACGAACGACAACGAGGAACGAGGAAGTGGCGGGGTGAGCTCCGGCGCCCGAGCTGTCCCGCCACCTCCTCGTTCCTCGTTCGTATTTACGCAGCCCCCACCACACTCGCGGTACAGTGCGCGCATCTCGTCGCGCGCGCATCGATCGTCGACCGGCAGTGCGGGCACTCGCGTGTCGCGGGCTTCTCCGCGGCCGGGGCGGGGCGGATGAGCGCCTTGCTGATGCGCCACACGACGAACGCAACGATCATGAAGTCGATCAACGCCCCGATGAAATCGCCGATGAGAAAGCTCACCGGGCCGACATCGAGCGTGTAAGACCGCCAGTTCCCCGACGGCGTGACCGCCGAGACGACCGGCATGATGAAGTCGTTCACGAGTGCGGTGACCAGCTTCCCCATCGCGGCGCCGATCACGACCGCGATCGCGAGAGCCAGCACGTTTTCCTTTACCATGAACTGCTTGAACTCACGCCACATGAGCGCCTCGGGATCCGTGGAGGCGCTCAAGGTGTGTCAGCCGAGAAAGGTTGTCGAGGTCGACCACTGGCTCTACCACAGAGGCACAGAGGGC
>JAICOJ010000036.1 GCA_025930755.1 Gemmatimonadaceae bacterium | reverse complement strand
GCTCGAACGCCCGGTCGGCGGACGGAGTGACGGGAAGTCCGAGCGGGCTTCCAACGACGAACGGCTGCGGTCCCTGCGGCTGCTGCGCAAGCGACCCGGCGGGGACGATGCCGATGAACAGCGCAACGGCGCTGACCCGTAGAATGAACCGTATCATGTGCGCTCTCCGCAAACGTTGTTGCGGTAAGCTAGCCGTGTTCCCGAGTGGCGCACCTGGCCATCCGTCAAGAATCCGCAAAACGAGCCGGGGCGGGCGACGGGTCGGCGCCCGCCCCGGCTCGTTCCGACTATTTCAGCCAGCCTTCCAGCTCGAACGACGCGCTCGTCGTGGATATGACCGCGGTACCACCCGCGCGCGCTTCCCCCGAAATCCCAGCGAATCTTCCGGTTCCTCCAACGAAGGTGAGCGTCGCGGAGAAGTCCACGGTCCCCGGTGCGCCGGGTGCACTCGTACCAACGTGGACTGCCCGGAGTACGTCGCCATTCCGCGCCGTAAAGGTTCGCTCACCCGACTGCGTTCCCGCGGCGAGGTTGATCTCCTGAACCCCCGCGACGGTCATCGGACCAAAGGGTGTGAAATGGCACGTGCCGATGTCGACCTGCCCATGAATCGCCGGCGGGGGCAACGTTGGCGCGTTGAAAGTCGTCTGGCACTCCGCCTTTATGACCCGGGCTTTCTTTCCGGCCGCGACAGATGCGGACGGACTCTGTTGTAGGCCAGGTCCGGCCACGGGATCCGCGGCGCAGCCGGCGATGGCGAAGGAAAGAAGCAGGGCGTTGGAGATGGCACGCATGACAGCCTCCTGAACGGGGATACGTTTGCGGCGGCTTGCCCGCCGCCGTGAGCGCGCCCTATTTAGGCCGACAGGGAAAATTCCCGGTTAGGTACGGGTGAGTTGCCGCCACACAGGCCGGAATGCTGAAACTTCACACCTTTGGCGGCTGCTATCTCGAGCGCGAGGGGACTCGTCTCGAAGCGCTGACCGCACAGCGCAAGGCGTTGGCGCTCCTCGTCCTCCTCGCGGCCTCCCGAGAGCGCGGCATGAGCCGCGACAGCGTCCTACCCTTCCTATGGCCCGACAGCGATGAGGACCGCGCCCGAACGTCCCTCAAGCAGCTCGTACACTCGCTCCGCAGTCAGCTTCAGGCGCCCGATCTCATCCTCGGCACCGCCGATATTCACCTGAATCCCGCGATCATCGGTGATGACATCACGGACTTCCGGACCGCGATCGCGCGCGGCGACTTCGCGGCGGCGATGGTGCTGTATCAGGGGCCATTTCTCGACGGATTCTATTTGAGAGACACCGACGCCTTCGAGAGGTGGGTCTCGGCCGAACGGTCTCTGCACGCGCAGAGTGCCTTCCGGGCGATGGAATCGCTCGCCGAGCAGGCCGCACAGCGAGGCGACTGGCGTGATGTGGTCGCGTGGTGGCGTCGTCTGAGTCAGGCGGATCCGCTCAGCGCCCGCGCCGCAACAGGATTGATGCGCGCGCTCGATGCATCGGGGGATCGGACGGCCGCACTCCAGCACGCGCGCGTGTATCAGATTCTCGTCAGCCAGGAGCTAGGCGAAGTCGACCCCTTGGTGGCCGACGTTGTCGAGCGCCTGAAGCAGGGCACCTTACCGCCGTTGATTGTCGCGAAGCCGCAACCCTGGGTGCCTGCACCGCGGGCTCAGCCGGTGTCGCCCCTGGCATCGCCGCCGGCAGGGCGGCTGGCGACGCGGGGCCGTTTCGCGATTGCCGCCGTGGTCGTGATTGCGCTCACCGGAGCCTACGCTGCGTGGCGTGCGGCAATCCCCGAAGGGCCCAACCCACAACCGGCGGGCGTGTCGCTCGCCGTGCTGCCATTCGCGAACACCAGCGGCGACCCCGCCGACGAGGCCTTCAGCGATGGGCTCACCGACGAGCTCATCGCGACGTTAGGCAGGATCCACGACATGAAGGTCGCGGGCCGCACGTCGTCGTTCGCCCTCAAAGGACAGCGACTCAGCCTTCGCGCGGTCGCGGACACGCTCGGCGTCGCCACACTGCTCGAGGGAAGCGTTCGGCGCGCCGGCGACCGGCTCAAGGTGACGGCGCAGCTCGTCAACGCGAGCGACCACGCGATTCTCTGGGCCGACAGCTATGACCGCGAGTTGCGCGACATCTTCGCGGTGCAGGAAGAGATCGCCCAGTCAATCGTCGGCGCCCTGCGGGTGAAGCTCTCGCCGCGTAGCGACACCGCCCTCGTGAGGGGGACGACGGGCGATCCGCTCGCGTACGAACTGTATCTCAAAGGGCGATACATCTGGAACACGCAGCTCAGCCGGAACGGGGTGCTTCAGGCCGTAAGCTTTTTCCAGCGTGCCATCGAGCGTGATTCGATGTTCGCCCGGGCGCATGCCGGGCTTTCCGACGCCTACGCGCGTCTTGGTGCCTTCGGATACGGTGCTCCGCGTCAGGAGTTCCCACGCGCCCTTGCCGCAGCGCGCCGTGCATTGGCGCTCGACAGCACGCTCGGCGAAGCGCACGCCGCACTCGCGCACGTGCTCTTCGTCTATGAGTGGGACATGAAGCGGTCGGAGGAGGCATACCGGCGCGCGATCGCACTCGACCCGCGCTATTCCTTCGCCCGCTTCTCCTTCGCCGTCATGCTGCAAGGTCAAGGACGCTTCGACGAAGCGATCGCGCAATTGGACACGGCACGGATGACCGATCCGCTTGCGCCCGCAGTGCCGAACGTACTCGGGCGTGTCTACGTCAGTGCGCGGCAGCCGGACTCGGCGATCCGACACCTTCGCGAGGCACTCGTGCTCAACCCCCGACTCGACCTTGCGCACCAGCAACTCGGAAACGCCTACCTCCAGAAGGGAATGCGACGGGAAGCGATCGAGGCATTCCGCGCGGGGGCAGCCATAAGCGGACCGCGCGATTCTGCTCACCTTGCCTACGCGTACGCGCTCAACGGCCAGCGCGCGGAGGCATTGCGTGTCCTGCGCAGCGTGCTCGCCACATTAGACCGGCGGTACGTCTCGCCATATGCCATCGCGATCGCGTACGCTGGGCTTGGCAACGACGAGGAAACCTTCCGGTGGCTCGATCGCGCCTACGATGAGCGTGCGTTGTTTGCCGCCGGCATGGGCGTCGAACAGGCGTTCGCGGGACTCCACGCTGATCCGCGGTGGAAGGAGTTGAGGCAGCGAGTGCTTGCGCCTCGCTAGGCGCGAGCAACGCGTGTTCGATCATTTCTCAGTCATTGTCGCAACCGCTCCATTCCGCTAGATTGCACTAACTGCGACGACGTCACCAGCGCAGGCGGGTGTGTACTGCCCCGTAACCCTGGCGCTGCTGGCGACGCCTCCCCTCGTGAGGTGGTCGCCCCATGGCCAAAATCACGCTCGATGCACGAACGCCAGACACGCTCGGTGTGCTCATCCAAGCGAATGGCTGAGTCACCGTCGCACGGGCTCATCCTCATCGCCGAGCGGGACGATAACGTCCGCGAGCTGCAGCGCTACTTCCTGGAGCGCGCTGGCTTCGCGCTGCGCTTCTGCGACGATGGCGTTGCGGCGCTCGACGCCGCACGATCGACGCGTCCCGTGCTGGTGGTCACCGAGATCCTCCTTCCGAAAATCGACGGGCTCACGCTCTGCCGGCAGCTGCGCGCAGATGGCGGCACGAGCCACATCCCCGTCGTGGTCTTCAGCATTCTCGCCGCCGCAGCGCGTGCCGCGGACGCCGGCGCATCCGCCTATCTGCGGAAGCCGTTCGTCGAAGCCGCGTTTCTCGCAACGATACGCGGCGCGCTCAGCGCGCCGTCGTCCCCTGCACCAATGGAGCACCAATGGGCCTCGATGTAGTGAGGGACCGACGCCTCAGCGTGCCGGAGTTCGAAGAGACCTCTGAGCGCATGAGCTCCGGAAACCCCGAAGCCGATCACATCCTCGGCGGCGGATTTCCCAAGGACTCGATCAACATCATCATGGGCCATCCGGGCTCGGGGAAGACGATCTTCGCCGAGCAGCTCATCTTCGCCAACGCGGGTGACGACCGGCCGATCCTGTACTTCACGACGCTCTCGGAGCCACTCCCCAAGGTCGTGCGATACCTGCAGGGATTCCGGTTCTTCGATGAGAGCAAGATCGGCACGCAGGTGATCTACGAGGATGTCGGGCCGACACTCGCCAGGGATGGAAGCGCGGCCCTCATTCCCTTGCTGCAGGCGGCGATCCGAGAGCGGTCGCCGAAGATCATCGTCATCGACTCGTTCAAGGCCGTACACGACCTCCTGCCATCGATCGCCGAGCGTCGCCGCATGGTGTACGAGATGACGGCGCTGCTCACCGCCTATGGCACGACGGCGTTTCTCCTCGGCGAGTACAACGAGGAGGATATTCTCCGGTATCCGGAGTTCGCGGTCGCCGACGGCATCGTCGAGATGTCGCGCCGCCGGCTCGGCAACAGAGACGAGCGCTACTTCCGCGTCTACAAGCTCCGGGGCAGCCGCTACCTCGAGGGCGCGCACGCGTTCCGCATCACCGATTCCGGCCTCGACATCTTTCCGCGGCTGGTGAGCCCGCGGATGCCCGAAGGCTACGAGCCTGCGTCGGAGCGTGTTTCGATGGGTATTGCCAGCCTCGACGACATGCTCGAGGGTGGGGTGTGGCGTGGCACGACAACGCTGCTCGGTGGCCCGTCGGGCGCGGGCAAGACGACGATCGCGCTGCAGTTCGCGCTGGAAGGGGCGCGGCTGGGGGAGTCGACGCTGTACATGAACTTCCAGGAGAACCCGTCGCAGCTCATGCGCACGATTCGGAATCTCGGGGTCGACCTCGAGGAGGCGCAGGCACAGGGCCTCGACCTGGTGTACGCGTCACCGGTGGAGCTGCAGATCGACAGCATCATCGTCGACATGTTCCGGCGCATTCAGCAGCGCCGGGTGCGTCGCCTCGTCATCGATGCGCTCGGGGATCTCGCCAGCGCCGCGACCGATCCGCAGCGACTGCATGACTATCTCTATGCGCTCGTGCAGCATTTCGCCGTCAGTGGAATCACCAGCGTTCTCAACTTCGAGACCACCGGCAACACCATCGTCGGCAACGGGGTGCAGAACGCGGTGAGCTATCTGTCGGACAACGTCCTCCTGCTCACGGTCGACGGCGAGGAGCGCACGCGCCGATCGCTGCGCATTCTCAAGACGCGCGGCAGTGCGCACGACGCGCGGGTGCGTGAAGTGGAGATCAGCTCGACGGGCCTGCGCGTTCTGTGACGGGCACGCAGCCCCGCATGTACGAAGCGACGACCGAGACGCTTCAGCTGCGACGATTGACGGAGATCGGTCGCGCGCTGACCTACGCGACGTCGCTCGATCAGGTGGCTCGTCTCACGGTCGACCAGGGGGCGCTGCTGCTCGAGGCGCCAGCCGCCGTGCTGATGTTGGCCGACGCGAGTGGTGAGATGCAGGTGCGCGCGGCACACGGCATCGGGGAGGAACGAGTCGCGCGATTTGGCGCACCGCTCACCGATGAAGTGTTTGGTCGGCTTCAGGGGCTGTTCGAGGTTCCTGACGATCGCCTCCTCGCCGTTCCACTGGTCGTGGGCGGCGCCGTCACCGGGTTGCTTGCCGTCGCGCTGCCGCAGTCCGCGACGGATTCCGATGAGTGGCTGCTCTCCGCGCTCGCCGACCAGGCGGCGGTGGCGCTCGAGGGTGCGCGGCTCGGCGGCGAAGTCCGGCTGGAGATGGAAGGGCGCCTGTCGGCGAGCGAAGGCGCGACCAACGCCAAGGATCGCGCGCTCGCCACGCTGGCGCACGACATCCGCAGTCCGCTCGGCGCGATCGACGCGTATTGCTGGAATCTCCAGGACGGCATCTACGGCAGCGTCACCGATCGTCAGCGTCACGCCCTCGGACGCGTGCGCATGAGCGGCCAGCACCTGCTGTCGTTGCTCGACAGCGTCATGGACATGGCGCGCCTAACGGCCGGCGTCATGCCCGTGCCGCTGGAGCCGATGCATTCCCTGCTCGTCGCACGCGAAGCGGTGGACATTCTGGCGCCCGCCGCGCTCGCCAAGCGTCAGACGCTTCAGCTCGACGCGGGCGCGGACGTGGTCATGGTCGGCAACCATGCGCGCGTCCGACAGGTGCTGGTGAATCTCGTCGGCAATGCCGTGAAGTTCACCCCCGAAGGCGGCTCGATCACACTCGTTACGCGGCGTTCCAACGTCGATCCCGCGGCGTGGGGTGAGATCGTCGTCACCGATACGGGCCCTGGTATCGCCCCCGCGGAGCAGGCGGCGATTTTCGAGCCGTACTACCGCAGTGAGGGAACGGCTTCGCTTCCAGGGGTTGGCCTCGGCCTGGCGATCTCGCACGCGCTCGTCGCCCAGATGGGCGGCATGCTCGATCTACAGAGCGAGCCCGGCGTCGGATCGTCGTTCGCGGTGCGGCTGCCCCTTCAAGCCAGCCCGGAGTAGCTCAGGCGGAGGCAGACTGCTCCACTCGGCGATGACTGTCGCTGGGGCCACGTGGCAACGAAAGCGTGAACGTCGATCCCTCTCCGACTGTGCTCCGCACCGTCAGCTCGCCGCCCATGCCGCGCGCGAGATCGCGGCTGATCGCCAGGCCCAGTCCGACGCCCTCGTGCACGCGCGTCAGGCGGGTGTTCACCTGAACGAATGGCTCGAAGATCTCCTCGAGCTTCTCTGACGCGATGCCCGCGCCGGTGTCGGTCACATGGATCAACACCGTGTCGGGACGAACCTCGCAGCCGAGCAAGATGTGTCCGCCCGGCGCGGTGAATTTGATCGCATTGCTGAGCAGGTTCAGGAGCACCTGCTGCAGCTTGTCGCGATCGCACGACACAGTGATCTCCGGGTCGCATCGATCGCGATCGAGCTGCAGGCCGCGCGCATTTGCCTGCGGTGCGACGAGCGACTCCGCGGTGCCGAGGACCTCCTCCACGGGGATATCGGCGATGTCGTAGTGGACATTGCCCGTCTCGATTCGCGCGTAGTTCAGCACTTCGTTGATCAGACCGAGCAGATGGCGCTGGCTGCGCTGGATGCGCTCCAGGTCAATGCGCTGGTCCTCGGTCACGGGGCCGCGAACGCCTAACTCCAGCAGCGCGACGTAGCCCCCGATCGCATTGAGTGGCGTCCGGAGCTCATGGCTCATGACCGCGAGGAACTCCGACTTCGAGCGGTTGGCATTCTCCGCGGCCTCGCGCGCCACCTGCAGCTCTCGCAGCGAGTCGCGCACTTCGTACTGCCGCTCGCGCGCCCGCAAGGCGGACCGGAGCGCGGTGACGAGTGTCGCGACACGGACCGGCCGCTCGAGGAGCGTCACGTTGCCACGTGCCGCGATCGCCTCGATTCCCTCGGCGATGATCCGCGACAGCTCGCCTTCGGCCGTCAGAATGATCACCGGCACGTCAGACCACGAAGGCTGCGCGTCGAGCTCGGCCAGCAGCCGCTCGCGCGATTGGGGTGCGAGAGCTTCCTCCGACAAAACCACGACGCCCACGCCCCGCCGGACCGCCGTGCACAGGCCATCGATGTCGCCATACGCAACGGCGTGGAGTCCCCATCTGCCGAGCACGCGCTCGGACAATGAGCCGTCCCGCCCGGTGGGTGCGAGAACGGCGACTTCACCCGAAGTTACGCGTGCCTCATCGACGATCATGCGGGGTGGCTCAGACGTCCGCCATGAGCGGTTCCGCCTGTCCGAGGTATTCCGGATTGCCGGTGAGGACACCGCGGAAATCGGTCAGGGGCTCGCCCACGCGAAGCCCGCCGTGCTCGACTCGGAACTCGCGAATGGTCTGCTCGTGCGCGCCACTCCGCTTCTTCACGACCGAGATCGCACGCCTGACCGTCCCCGCATGCTCGAAGTAGCGCAGCAGGACAACGCTGTCGGCGAGGTAGCTGACCTCCGCGGCCTCCGAAACCGGCGCGCCAAAGATTCCACGCTGAACGAGCGTCATGATCACGCTGACCCCGCGATTCGCGAGGTAGCTCAGGAGCTCGTGCACTTGAACGGTCAGGAGCCGCTCGCTCGGCATGGCCTGCATGAATCCGTTGATCGAGTCGATGATGACGAGCGACACGCCTTCGTCCTCGACGGCGCGGACGACCTGGTGCGCGAACTCCCCCGGAGACTTTTCCGTCGGCTCGATCTGGCAGAGTACGAGGCGTCCGTCGTCGATCGGCGATTGAATGTCGAGCCCCAGGCCCTGCGCCCGGATCATCGCCGTGGTCGCGCGCTCGTCGAACATGAACACCCGCGCAGGCTCGCCTCGCGCCGCCGTCGCCAGCGCGAATTGCATGGCGAGGACCGATTTGCCGGTACCTGCCGCACCCGTCAACAGCGTGCTCGTTCCCCGCTCCAGTCCTCCTCCGACGAGCGCGTCGAGCTCACGGGAGCCGCTTTCGAGTGGCGAGGTCTTTGACCGCGGGATCGAGGCACCACGCTGAACACGCGGATACACCTCGATCCCGCCCGTCCGAATGCGAAAGTCGTGGTAGCCGCCGGCGAACCGCGAGCCGCGGAGCTTCATTACCTGGATGCGCCGCCTCTCGGCGCCGTAATCCATGGCCAGATGCTCCAGGACAATCACGCCGTGAGCCAGGCTCTGAAGCTGGAGGTCCCCCTCAGGGTGCGCGCGGTCATCGAGCAGGAGCACCGTGCACTCGCGCCCGGCGAAGAATTGCTTGAGCGCGAGGATCTGGCGGCGGAAGCGCAGGGCGTCACGCGCCAGCATGCGCATTTCACTCAACGAGTCGAACGCGACGCGCTGCGGCTGATGACGCTCGATCTCCGCCAGCACGACCTCCACCGTCTGCTGAAGCTCGACCTCGGCGGGGTGAAACAACGTGTAAGCCTCGTCAGAGCCTTCACCAGTCAGGGCCGAGAGCTCGACGATCTCGATTCCCTCCAGCGACCAGCCGTGCGATTGGGCGGCGGCCTGAAGCTCCTCCCTCGTCTCCGACAGCGTGACGTAGAGCCCGCGTTCCCCCTGGGCCCGACCCTCCAGTAGGAACTGGAGCGCGAGCGTGGTTTTGCCGGTGCCAGGAACGCCATCGACCAGGAAGAGGCGGTTTCGCGGCAGCCCCCCGCGAAGGATTTCATCGAGTCCGGGAATGCCCACCCGCGCGAGGGAGCGCGCATTGCTCGAGGCGCGGGGGTGCGTCGTATCGGTCATGGGCAGGACAGTCGCACCAAGCGGTAATAACGGCTGCCGGCGGGCCGGGACTCCCCCGGACTGCCATCGCGAGCCGAGCCTTGGGACTACGTCATGAACGGCTGCCGACTAACGCAATCCTCAGACCGAAAGGGTCCTCACCGGTAGAGCAGGAACGGTTTCCGGGCCTCGACGAACTCCGCCGCTTCCCGATCCCATTCCTCCAAAAGGGCCGGAAGCGTACCACCCTCGATGGCCAGCCTCACCTTGTCGGAGCCCGTTAGGCGATCGATCGTCCGGCTCCAGGCGAAGTCGTTGGGGTGCTGACGTCGGATCTCGTCGATGAGAAGAAGCGACGTGCGAACCGGACGATACGCCTGCCGGTCGCTGATGACGAAGCGAATGCCAGGGATCGTCTGCCCCTTGAACTTCGCCGCCGTGGGCTCCACCTGCAGGGTGACCGGCTCGAAGCGGATCCCCGGAAGGCCGCGCGCGTTCATGACTCTCGCGACCTCGGCGGCGTTCAGCCATGAGGCGCCGATCTGCTCGAAAGGACGATCCGTTCCCCTGCCCTCGGTGAGGTTGGTGCCTTCGAAGTAGACGGATCCGGGGTAGCTATTGAGCGCGGCGAGCGAGCGCAGATTCGGCGATGGATTCGTCCAGGGGAGCCCGGTGTCGTCCTGCCACTGTGACCGCCGCCAGTTGGTCGCGCGGATGACGATGAGATCGGCTCCAATCCCATACTTCTGATTGAAGAGCGTCGCGAGCTCGCCGACGGTCATCCCGTGCCGCGCCGGAATGGGGTAGAGCCCGACGAACGACTTGAATCTCGGATCGAGCAGCGCGCCTTCGACGATCTCGCCACCAATCGGATTCGGGCGGTCGAGAACGACGAAAGGAATTCCCTTTCGCTTCGCCGCCTCCATCGAGAGTGCCATTGTCGACACGTACGTCCAGGTACGCCCGCCGACCTCCTGAAGATCGTACACGATGACGTCGACGTCCTTCAGCATCTCCTGCGAGGGGCCGCGATCCTCGGACATGTACAGCGAATACACCGGCACGCCCGTCCTGGGATCCTTCTCGTCGACGATCCTCTGTCCGGCGGGAGCGTTACCGCGAATGCCATGCTCGGGTGCGAACAGTGCCACGAGCCTGAGATCCTTGTGCTGCGCGATGAGATCGATGTCGAGATTTCGCGCCCGATCGATCGCCGAGTGGTTGGTGATGAGGCCGACGCGCTTCCCCTTGAGCGATGCAGGCACGTCGGCGAGGAAGACTTCGATGCCGGGTCGCACGACCGACGCCGCGGGCTCCGTCGTGGTCATGACGGCGTCGACCGCGGCGTCGTTGGTGCCCGCGGGGACGATGGGCGAGCGCTGGACGCACGAGGTGAGAGCGAGCACAGCGAGGAGAACTCTTGTCATCGTCGTTGGGTGGCGAGGGAAATGTGTGGGCTAACCGACCGGGGCGACCGCCGAATTACGGCGCGGCCACGAGGCGCGCGGACAGCTCTCGGGAGCCGCCGTCGCGGGCAACCGTTATCCTGATGGTATCTCCCGGACGCCGTTCGCGCAGGGTGCGCCGAAGGTCGCCGCCCTGTCGGATCGCCGTTTCGTCCAGGCGCGTGATGATGTCCCCCCGCACCAGCCCCGCGCGATCGGCCGGAGTACCCTGCGCGACCCCGGTGACGAGGACGCCTTCGTTCGCCGGGAGACGAAACTGTCGCGCGACCTCCGGCTCGATGTCGGCGTACTGAATCCCCAGGAAGGCCCGCACCACGCGGCCGGTGGCGATGATCTGGTCGATCGCGTCCTGCGCGAGATTGATCGGAATGGCGAAGCCGAGGCCCTCGGCGCCGGGGGCCACGATGACGGCGGTATTGATCCCGATCAGCCGACCGCGCGAATCGAGAAGCGGACCGCCCGAATTCCCTGGACTGATCGCGGCGTCCGTCTGGATGAGCCCGTCGAGCCCGAATCCTCGCGGGCTTCGGTTCACCGCCGACACGACGCCGGTCGTAATGGTCCGTTCCAGCCCAAGCGGGTTTCCGATTGCGATCGCGGTCTGTCCCGCCTCGAGCGCATCGGAATCGCCGACGGGCGCCGTCGGAAGATCGCTCGCCTGGACGCGCACGACGGCGATGTCGATCGACGCGTCGCGGCCAAGCACCCGCCCGGCAATGCGGCGGCCGTCGGCCAGGCGCACCTCTACCGCGCGCACGTTGCCGACCACGTGCGCATTCGTGAGCACGATTCCATCCGATCGGACGACGACCCCCGACCCTGATCCGCCGGACCTCGAGATGCTCACGACAGCCGGCGAGACCTGCCGGGCGACGCGAATGATGTTCTGCTCGTCCTGACCGAGCTGCACCGTCGCCCCGGTGGGAGCAGACTGCTGCGCGATGGCCGCGGGAACCGCATCGCGCGATGCCGAGCCGATCGTCAGGCCAATGCCGCCAGCGACCGCGAGAGCGGACACGACGACGAGCGCGTAGAGCCACTGCCTCATGGTCAGTCTCCTGTTCCGTACTGGTCCCGCATATCCGGCGCCGCGCATGATCCGACGCGGGATCAGACCCTCGGAGCCCGGCGGAGGGCTCCCGGTCCGCGAGACGAGCAAAACGAGCGCCGCGACCCTCGGCATCGTGGAAGTGGCGCCCGAACAGCGCGTTCCCCCTGACTGGAGCCGGCCGAGGTGTGCGTCGCCGGAGCGACGGAGGCGCCCGCGGGACTGGAGAAGTCCCTAACGAGCGCCCCAGCGATCGTCAGCTCGCCTTCACGGCCTGGACGTCGATCGTGATCTTGATGTCGGTGCTCACGAGCACTCCGCCGGTCTCGAGCGCCTGATTCCAGGTGAGCCCGAAGTCGCGACGATCGATCATCGTGGTGGCGCTGAACGCCAGACGATCGCCGCCCCACGGATCCTTGCCACGTCCCTCATCGGTTCCTTCGAGCACGACCTCGCGCGTGACGTCGCGGATCGTCAGGTCGCCAGTGATGCGATACCGGTTGCCTGCGAGCGGCTCGATGCGCGTGCTGCGGAACGCGATCGTCGGGTATCGTTCGACCTCGAAGAAATCGGCCGACCGCAGATGCGTGTCGCGCTGCTCCTGGCGCGTGTCGATGCTGGCGGCCGCGATCTCCGCCTCGACCGAGGCCCTGGTGAGGTCGTCCCCGTCCAGCCGGATCGTGCCGGTGACCTCGGCGAATCGCCCGCGGACCGTCGAGATCATGAGGTGCTTGACGGCGAATCCGACGTCGGTGTGTGCCGGGTCGATGTTCCAGACCGTCCCGGTCCGCGCCGCGGTGTCGCGTTCGAGTGTGGTGCTCATGGTGGCTCCTTTTTCAGTGTGATAACACATATTCGGCCGTGCGTATCGCCGGGTCGTCCTCTGGGGCTGACGGATTATATGTGTTATCACACTGTTTGTCAAGACACTCTTAAGGCGCTCCTGGCGACCCTAACCCCGATGACCACCACCGAGCCTCACTTGTTGATCCCCGCGAGGCACGTCACCTTGCGGGTGAATCGAGCGGCGATCGCGTGAGCACGCGCGACAACACTCACGACAGGACATCGGCACATGGCGAGGCAGGCAACCGATTGGCAACCGCGGAACAGCGCGCCAACGCCGCCAGTCCAGCGACCGCGCGGGGACGGGACACCCCCGTCGCAGCGGAATGTCACGCCACCGCCGATGCCGCCCCGCCGGACCTGGGTCACGTTCCTCATCATCCTGGCGGTGAACTTTCTCCTCGTGCGCTTCCTGTTCCCGGGAGGCGACACGCCGATCAAGGTTCCCTACACGCTCTTCAAGCAGGAAGTCACGACCGGCAACGTCGCGCGCATCTACAGCCGCGGCGAGAGCCTAACGGGTCAATTCCGCAGGCCGGTCACGTACCCGACGGCCAACGACACCGCTGCCGACGCGAAGCCGCGCACCGGGACCACCTTCGCCACGACGCTTCCGGCGTTCGTCGATCCCGGGCTGGAAGCGCTGCTCATCGGCAACGGCGTCGAGATCAGCGCTGAGCCCATCGAGGGGAGCGGCAACCCGATCCTGACCTTCCTCTTCGGTTTCGGGCCGGCGTTGCTCCTCATCCTGTTCTACGTGTGGATCTATCGTCGCGCGGCGAAGCAGGGTGGTGGGATGGGCAGCATGCTCGGTGGGCTCGGGAAGAGCAGCGCGCGACGGTTCGATCAGACGGAGACCGGCAAGGTCACCTTCGAGGATGTCGCCGGCATCGACGAAGCGGAGAACGAGCTCGTCGAGATCGTCGACTTCCTTCGCGATCCCGCGAAATACACACGACTCGGGGGCACGGCGCCGAAGGGGGTGCTCCTCATTGGCGCCCCGGGAACGGGAAAGACCCTGCTCGCACGCGCGGTGGCTGGAGAAGCCGGTGTACCCTTCTTTTCCATGAGCGCATCGGAGTTCGTCGAGATGATCGTTGGGGTCGGAGCCGCGCGCGTGCGTGATCTGTTCAAGCAGGCTCGCGAGCATGCCCCGGCCATCATCTTCATCGATGAGCTCGATTCGATTGGGCGCGCACGCGGTGCGACCGCGATCGGAGGGTCGAGCGAGCAGGAGCAGACGCTGAATCAGATCCTCACGGAGATGGACGGGTTCTCGAGTCGCGAGGGGATCATCGTCCTCGCCGCAACGAACCAGCCCGATGTGCTGGACAAGGCGCTCCTCCGTCCGGGCCGCTTCGATCGACGCGTCGTCGTCAACCTGCCGGACAGGAAAGGGCGCGAGGCGATTCTCAAGGTGCACACGCGGCATGTGCCCCTCGCGGCCGATGCATCGCTCGAGGAGCTCGCCAGCGCGACGCCCGGCCTGTCCGGCGCCGATCTCCGCAACCTGGTCAACGAGGCAGCGCTGCTCGCCGCGCGACGCGAGCAGGACACCGTGCGGCATGTCGACTTCCTCGATGCACTCGAGAAAATCGTACTCGGTCCGGAGCGCCCGCTACTGATGAGTCGTCAGGACCGCGAGCGGATCGCCTATCACGAAGGGGGCCATGCGATTCTCGGGCTCGTCGTTCCGGGCGCGGATCCGGTGCACCGCGTGACGATCGTCCCGCGCGGTCAGGCGTTAGGCGTCACCTACCAGCGGCCCGACAGCGACCGGTACAACTACCCCGAGGCGTACCTGCGCGCGAGAATCGTCGGCATGCTTGGCGGGCGCGCCGCCGAAGAGATCGTCTACGGAACGAGAACCACCGGCGCCGAGAACGACATCGAGCAGGCGACGAACCTGGCGCGCGGGATGGTGACGCGATGGGGAATGAGCGACCGGCTCGGCATGGTGCAGCTCGCGCCGCCGGAGAATCCGTATCTCAACACGCTCGGCGGATGGGGTGCGACCAAGTCGTTCAGCGAAGAGACCGCGCGAGCCATCGATGCCGAAGTGCTCAGGATCATCGCCGAGAGCCATGAGCAGGCGCGCCAGCTCCTGACCGAGCATCGGCGCGAGCTCGACGCGCTGGCCGAGGCCCTCCTCGCGCGTGAGACGCTCGACGAGCAGGCAATCCTCGAGGTGACCGGGCTGCCGCCAGCACCCGCGCTCGAGACGCGCAAGCTGAGGGGTCAGGAATCAGGCGTCAGGGCTCAGGGGGGGTCAGGTTTGGCGGTAACGGGCGAAGTGCATTTCTCTCCTCGGACCGACCCCCCGGACACCCCCTGACCCCGCATTCCTGACCCGCTGCCGCTCACCGATATCCGGCCGCTTGCAGCTCGAACAGCTCGGCGTACCGCCCACGTTGCGTCAGCAGCTCTTCGTGCGTGCCCATCGCCTCGACCTCGCCCTCGGCAAGCACGAGAATCCGGTCGGCCATCCGCACACTCGAGAAGCGGTGCGAAATCAGCACGGCGGTCTTCGCGGCACTCAGCTCCTTGAACCGCTGAAAGACCTCGAATTCCGCGCGGGCGTCGAGCGCGGCCGTCGGCTCGTCGAGGATGAGGAGCTGTGCGTCGCGCATGTAGGCTCGAGCGATCGCGATCTTCTGCCACTCACCGCCCGAGAGCTCGACGCCGGTCCTGAACCGCTTGCCGATCACCTGGTCGTATCCAGCCGGCAGGCGGCGAATCACCTCGTCCGCGAGGCTTCGCTCCGCCGCCGCCTCGATGCGCTCGCGATCGCCGCGCGCCTCGATCCGGCCGACCGCGATGTTCTCGGCAGCCGTCAGGTGATAGCGGACGAAATCCTGAAAGATCACACCGATGTTCGCGCGCAGATCCTCCAGGTCGTATTCGCGAAGGTCGTGTCCCTCGAGAAGGATGCGGCCTTCGTCCGGGTCGTACAGACGTGCGAGCAGCTTCACCAGCGTGGTCTTGCCGGCGCCATTCTCACCGACGAGCGCGAGCACTTCTCCCGCCTTCAAGGTGAAGTCGAGGTGCCGCACCGCCCATCGCTCGGCGCCCGGATAAATGAAGCCGACATCCTCGAACCGGAACCCCTCGCGAATGGGGATGGGAAACCGCCGTGCGTCGAGTGGTGAGTGGATCTCCGGCTCGATCGTAAAAAAGGAGAAGAGATCGTCGAGGTACATCGCCTGGCCAGCCGTCTGCGAGAAGCCCACGAGCAGCCCTTCGAGCAACGTACGCAGGCGACGGAATGAGCCGGCGAGGAAGGTGAGATCGCCGATCGTGAACTGGCCGGCGATCGTGCGCCAGACGAGATAGGCGTAGGCGACGTAATAGCCCACCGTCCCGATGCCCGTGAGCGCGCTTCCCCACGTCGCGCGCCGGACGGCGAGACGGCGGTTCCCCTGGTAGAAGCGCGCCGCCAGCTCGCGGTACCGATCGATGAGGAACGCGTTCAGCGCGAAGATCTTCACTTCCTTGGCCGTCTCGACGCTCGCTCCCGTTTGTCGCACGTAGTCCAGCTCGCGCTGCTCCGGGGTGCGCGAGTACGTGAGCGCGTATGACTGGGCATTGAAGTGCGCTTCGCCGACGAACGCGGGGACGAGCGCGATCAGCAGGAGTGGGATCAGCCAGGGCGCGTAGGCGGCAAGCCCGGCCGCGAAGGCAATGATCGTAATGACATCCTGGGCCTGCCCGAACAGCTGGCTCGTTAGGGTCATGCGACCCGACGCCTGCCGACGCGCGCGATCGAGACGGTCCTGCAGCTCGCTGTCCTCGAAATCCTCGAGGTCGAGCGTCGCGGCGTGCTCCATGAGCCGTACGCTGGTGATGTTCGAGAACTGCTCGGCAAGCAGGGAGTCGAGGAGCGCCACCACGCGCCCCAGGACATCGAAGACCACGGCGAGCGCGAGCTCCGCGCCGAGTAGCCAGGCGAGACGGTCGAGCAACCCACTGGCGATCCAGGCGCTCAGGGTGGCGGGGATCTCCGTTCCCGAGGCCAGCGCGATCACCTCGTCGATGATCAGCTTGCCGACGTAGAGCGTGAGCACGGGCAGCACCGCGCGCACGAGCCGGAGTACGAGCGTTCCGGTCGCGAGCGTGGGGCTCGTCTGCCAAACGAGCTTGAGAAAGGGAGGCAGGTTGCGCAGGGCGCCGAATCGCTCGCGGAGCGAGCGCGGCGGTGGCAACGGAACGCGGCCCCCGATGTTGAGCTGTGGCGGCATCGGGGATGGCTATTGCAATCGGCGGGCTCGCGGTGGTCGTTGCTGGCCCGGTCAGCGCTGAAGCGTCC
Organism: Gemmatimonadaceae bacterium; assembly: GCA_025930755.1. GTDB lineage: Bacteria > Gemmatimonadota > Gemmatimonadetes > Gemmatimonadales > Gemmatimonadaceae > JAICNG01. The sequence goes on along the minus strand of JAICOJ010000036.1, from coordinate 13,731 downwards.
GACCCCTTCCTTGCCACAGATGAAGCGTGGCGTAGCTCCGCCAGGGGCGCCACGCCTGCGAGAGCGCCTCGGCGCGCGCGGCCGTGACACCGCCGAGACGCTTACGGAGTGCGAGGTCTTCCTTGGGAAAGGCGTCCGGCCAGCGCAGCGCGCGCATGGCGATGTACTGAGCCGTCCACATCCCGATCCCCGGGAGCGCGACGAGTCGCTCGATCGTCTCGTCCGGGTCCGCCCCGGGATCGAGGCTCAGGCGGCCCGCGGCCATTTCCTTCGCGAGCGCGACGATACCCCGCGCGCGCGACGTGATGATGCCGAGCGACGCGAGCTCTTCGATATCGGCCTCCGCCACGCGCATGACGGTCGGACTCAGGTGGGTCAGCCCCGCATGCGGCGTCTCGAGCGGATCACCTAACGCCGCCGCGAATCGCCCCGCCAGCGTCGTCGCCCCTGTCACGGTGACCTGCTGCCCGAGGATCGCGCGGACCGCCAGCTCGAAACCATCGAACGCACCCGGAACGCGCAATCCAGGATTGCGGGCCACGGCCTCGGCGAGCAGTTCCGTTTCGCCGAGCTTGGCCGCGATCACGTCAGGATGTGCACTGAGGTCGAACGCGTGGCGCAGGCGGCCGAGCACCGCCGGCAGAACGGGCGTCAGGGAGTTCGTGAGCTCGACGAGGAGTGCGCGCTTGTCCGGCGCGTGACGGACGCGCATCCAGCCGGTGTGCTGACCGACCCTCGCCGTGCGATGGTACGCATCGGCAGCGACCCACTCCACCCCCTTCAATGCTCGTGCGCCGATGAAGTGCAGCATTCCCGCCCAATCGAAGGGCGGGCGATACGCGAGCTGGAGCGTGAGCACGCCACGCGACGACGCGACATCCGACCGGCCTGCCGCTGTTTTCCGAAGCCGGGTCGGGGCCATGCCGTAGCGGGAGCTGAACGCGTCGTTGAAGCGACGAAGGCTCGAGAATCCGCTCGCGAAGGCGACGTCGGTGACAGGAAGCGTCGTCTCGGTGAGCAGCTGCTTCGCGAGGAGCAAGCGGCGCGTCTGCACCAGCTCGATCGGGGAGACGCCGAGCTCCTTGTGAACCATCCGGCGGATCTGGCGCGAGCTCCACCCGAAGCGTGCGGCGATTTCTTCGAGACTCGATCCTTCGTCGAGCACTCCTTCCTCGATGCGATTCGCCAGCAGGCTGGCGATGCGCCGCGCATCGTCGACCGGCGCATTGCCCGGAGCCAGCTCGGGCCGGCAGCGCAAGCATGGGCGAAAGGACGCCTTCTCCGCCGCGGCGGCGCTCGTGAAGAAGCGGCAGTTCGCGCGCTTGGGAGTCCTCGCCGTGCAGACGGGCCGGCAGTAGATACCGGTCGACGTGACGCCGACGTAGAACACGCCATCGAATCGAGGATCGCGCGAGGCGAAGGCACTGTAGAGTGCGGCGGGGTCGTGCGTCATGCGCTCAATCTACCCGGCACCACACAGTCGGCTAGCCATTTTCGGACATGAATGCCGATGGATCCGATACGCCCCGTCACGACGTCCGCCGTGGATGCGTGGCGTTCACGGGCGCGCATCGCATACGTTGAGAACCTCCAGGAGGGTGACCTGTGGGCGGCACTACCGAGCGTCCCGATGGTCCGGACCTGACCATCGGCGTCCCTTCCGCTCTCGTTGCGGAAGGCAGCATGGTCGCGGGACGAGTGGGTGACGAGCCAGTCCTCGTTGCCCGTGTCGGCGGCCGCTGCTACGCGGTGGGAGGAAAGTGTCCGCACTATGGCGCACCGCTCGCCGACGGCCTCGTGGTTGGCGAGACGATTCGCTGCCCCTGGCACCACGCCGCCTTCCATCTCGGAACCGCGGAGCGCGAGCGCCCGCCGGCACTCGACGACCTTCCCTGCTGGACCGTCGACGAGCGCGATGGCCACGTCCGCGTGCTCGGACCCGGCGCGCCGGCGGAAAAGCAAAGGCGCGGGACGTCGGCGGGACCGGACTCGGTGGTCATCGTCGGTGCGGGCGCGGCGGGAACGGTGGCGGCCGACACGCTGCGCCGGGAAGGATACGGGGGCCGCATAACGATTGTCGACGCCGATCACGATGCGCCCGTCGACCGCCCCAATCTTTCGAAGGATTATCTCGCCGGGAGCGCGCCCGAGGAGTGGGTATCGCTGCGCCCACCCGATTTCTTTCGCGAGCGAGGCATTGACGTTCTCCTCGGCCGCCGCGCGTCTGCGCTCGATGTCGCCACCCGGAGGGTGACGCTCGACGACGGCTCGGAGCTGACCTTTGGTGCGCTCCTGCTCGCGACGGGGGCCTCTCCCATCCAGCTGTCCATCCCGACCTCCGATCGGCTCCCGCTCCGCACGCTGCGCACCCTCGCCGACAGCCGCGCGATCATCGCAGACGCGGAGCGCGCCGGCCCGGACGGGCGCGCCGTGGTCATCGGCGCGAGCTTCATCGGCCTGGAGGTCGCCGCATCACTTCGCGCGCGTCATCTCGAGGTGCACGTGGTCGCGCCGGAAGCGCGGCCGCTCGAGCGGATCCTCGGGACCGAGCTCTCGAGACTCGTGCAGACCGTGCACGAGGAGCACGGAGTCATCTTTCATCTCGGGAGCAAGCCCGTGGGGGTCGACGGCGATCAGGTGATTCTCGACACCGGCGAGCGTCTCACCGCACAGGTTGCGGTCGCGGGCGTGGGTGTAAGGCCTAACGTCGAGCTGGCCGAGCGTGCGGGGCTTCCACTGGAGCGCGGCGTGACGGTAGACGAGTATCTCGAGACACGAGTGCGCGGCGTGTTCGCCGCCGGCGACGTCGCGCGGTATCCGGATGCCCGCTCCGGGATGCCGGTTCGCATCGAGCATTGGGTCGTCGCCGAGCGACAGGGACAGGCGGCAGCACGCAACATTCTCGGCGCTCGTGAGCCGTTTTCCGCCATTCCCTTCTTCTGGAGCGCACATTACGACCTGACCCTCAACTACCTGGGGCATGCGGCCACCTGGGACGCGATCGACATCGAGGGCGATCTCAATGCCCGCGACGCGGCGGTTTCGTTCCGCGCGGGCGGCCGGACGGCAGCCATGGTGACGGTGGGACGTGACCGCGCGCTCCTCGAAGCCGAGGTCGCGATGGAGCGCGAGGGTGCCCTTGCGAGCTAACGCGAGCTGAGCCCCTCGGCGGCCGTCTTCTCTCGCGCGAGATCCGCGAGCATCTGGTCGCGCAGGCTGGCCACGACCTTCCCCCGAATGTTCAGCAACCCGCCGCTGGGGAGATTGTCGAAACGAAAGCGACGCAACACGATGAGATACACGCCCGACGCGCCGTCTGCCCTTGGACGATCGACGATGGTCGTCAGGTCGAACGCGGCCTCGAAGTAGTGATTGGCGTAGATCTGCTTCGCGGCGGCGAGAGTCGTCCCGGGGAGCTCCGGCGGTGAATAGACGGCCGAGTGCGTTACGGTGAGCGTCCGTCGCATGCGCGGAGCTGCCGTCTCCGACCAAAAGAGCGCGTCGCTCACACCCTCGAGCTTTGCGCGCGGATAGTCCGAGAGATAGCGCGCCAGCGAGGGCGCGTACTTGTAGACGTACGGGGACTGCGCGAGGAGCTCGGCGAAGGCATCACTCGCCCGTACGTTTCCGCGATCGTCATAGACGACCATGGCCGCGTCGCCGCGCCGGCGATAATCGTTTGCATACTCGACAAGCCGCTCCCGCGCGTAGGCCGTCACCTGGGCCTGCTGATCCCCATTCGACCAGTCGATGCGGTTGCGAATTCGCTGCATCTCGGTCGCTGGCAGCTTGAAGTCGCATTTCCCCGCCTCGCACTTCTTCAGGTCCTGCGCATCATCGCGATCGAGCGTGACTGCCTGCACGTCCGCCGCGCCGGCGGGATCGCTGAAGATGCCGAAGCGTGTGCGAGTCGGGGTGCGAAGCGATTGACGGAAGTCGCGTAGCCGCCGGACGTACGAGTCCCGCGAAGCGTTGGCGGTGATGATGCCGAAGATGGCCACATCGCGTTTGGTCGGCGTCTCGAGCACCGTGACCACGGCCTCGCCGCGCTCGACGAGGGCGAGCTGCGCGGCGTCGAGCCCGATGGACCGGCCCAGGAACTGGCCAAGCGCGGGAGGAGTCTGCTGCGCCTGACCGCTTGCGGCGGGGGCGCTCATGGCGCTCAATATCGCCAGGTGGACGACGAGCGTGAGCCGCGTCCGGAAGTCATCTCGAATTCGCATACAGCCATGACTGCGAAGAGCACGGCGAGGAAACACCGGGCGGCCTGCCGCTCCCGTCACCTGGCACTGGGCGCGCTGTGCGTCGTCGGTCTCGTTGCCTGTCGACCGCGCGCGACCGGGGAGACTGGCCTCGCCCCGGCGGTTACCGGGCAGGCGACCCCATTGCGTATCATGAGCTTCAACCTCCGCCTCGATCTCGCCAGCGATGGGCCTAACGCATGGCCGCATCGGCGCGATTGGGTGGCGTCGCTGATCCGCTTCCACGCACCCGATGCCGTCGGCGTGCAGGAGGCGCTCGCCCATATGCTCACCGATCTCGACGCGCGGCTTCCGGGCTTCGCTCGCGTCGGCGTGGGCCGAGCAGATGGACGCGAGGGCGGCGAATTCAGCGCCATCCTCTATCGCACCGATCGACTCCAGATGCTGGCTAACGGGACGTTCTGGCTGTCACCAACGCCCGAGGTCCCCGGAAGCAAAGGCTGGGACGCGGCAATCGAGCGCGTGGCCACGTGGGCACGGTTCCGGGACCGGGCGACCGGATGCACCTATGTGCATCTCAATACGCACTTCGACCACATCGGCGAGCAGGCCCGTCAGGAGAGTGCGCGTCTCATTCGCCAACGGCTCGATTCACTCGCGGATGGCCTGCCGGTCATCGTGACGGGCGATCTCAACGCCGATCCACAGAGCGTAGCGTATCGCGTCTTCACGCGGGACACGATCGCCGGGGACGCTCCGCTTCGCGATGCTCTCACGGCAAGCCGTGGAGGGCACTACGGTCCGACATCGACCTGGACAGCGTTCAAGGCGATCGAGCCAGGCCGCCGCATCGATTACGTCCTCGTGTCGGCGCCAGTCCCCGTTCTCGCCCACGGGATTCTCCCAGACAGCTGGGATGGCCGCTTTCCGTCGGACCACCTTCCGGTGCTGGCGGCGATTGGAACGATGTGCCCACGGGCCGACGCTAGTCGAGCGCGATGAACAGCGAACGCCGCATCGTTCCATCGACGGTGCGCGTGCGGTGCCCTCGCCCATCGGTGTCCTCGACCAGAAGCACGTCGCCGCCGCGAAAGCGGCGCGTTTCTCCATCGCCGACGGTGATCTCGATGTGGCCATCGAGCAGCACGATGTACTGACGTCGCGGGGCCGGATGCCAATCGTAGTCGTAATCAGCCGGGGTCTCACGAAAGACGACGCCCGTCGCGGGCACGATGTCCGACAGGCGACCGATCGAGCCCGCATCGGCGAGCGGAATGTCGATATCGCTGAAATGCGTCTCGCCGTCGGCACCGGTGGCGATCTTCGTCACTCGCATCGAGCTCAGCGTCCCACCCTCCCTGCTCCGCTCGTTATGTGCCGGGCAATCCAGCGCTGCGCGGCATCGACTTCGTCCTTGGTGACGGTGTGTCCGGCATTCTGCCAGTGCACCGTCACCTCCGCGCCAGCGTCTCGCAGCATCGACGCCAATCGCTCTACCTGCTCCTTCGGGGCAATCGGGTCGTTCCGGCCCGCGCCAATGAACGCGGCCGTCCCGGCGAGATCGGGGAGCGCGCTCGGCTCGTAAGGCACCATTGGGCTCAACAGCACCGCGCCGCGAAGCAGGCCCGGCCGTCGGAGCAGCAAGCTCCCGGCGATGTTCGCCCCGTTGGAGAAGCCTACGGCGACGAGGCCATCCCGCTCGAGCGCATAGGTCGCCGATGCGGCCTCGATGAACCGCGCCAGCTCCTCCGTGCGGAGAGCGAGGTCTTCCTGGTCGAACACGCCCTCGGCGAGCCGGCGGAAGAAGCGAGGCGCTCCGCGCTCGAGGACCTTGCCGCGCGGGCTGAGCATGGCGGCCCCTGGAAGCAGGCTGCGACCAAGCGGTAGGAGATCGTTCTCGTCTCCGCCGGTGCCGTGCAGCAAAAGGAGCGTGGTGCCACCCGCCACCTCGGAGCCTGCTGCGGGAGGCACGTATCGGTGCACGAAGCCGAGCGCGTCTCCGCTCACGTCCTCCGGTCCCGTGCTCTCCGCGAACGCGGATACGGCCGTGGCTGGCACCGGCAGGTGAATGCGGGGCAGAATCGCCTCGATCTCGGCGCGATGCGGCTCGTACTGCGCGGGAAGCATCAGCCGTTCGCCGAGCTGCTCGACGGGCTCATCGATCGCGAACCCGGGGGGGTTGGTTGCCAGCTCGTAGAGCACGCCACCCGGCTCGCGGAAGTACACGGAGTGGAAGTAATTGCGGTCGATCACCGGTGTCGGATGGAGTCCGGCATTGACGACGCGCTCACGAACGGTGAGTTGAGTCTCGTCGTCGGCGACGCTCCACGCGACGTGATGAACGGTGCCTGCTCCCCCGGCGCCTTGCACGAATCCGCCGATCGAGCGGACATCGACGAACGTGCCCGGCCCGCCGTCGCCCGATTCGAACCGACGCGTCCCGCGCTCTTCGTGGAGGGGGCGAAAGCCGAGCGTGTCGACGAGCACCTTCTCCGACGGCCCGCCGTCGCCAACCCAGAGAGTGACGCCGTGGAACCCGTGAATCGCGTTGTCCCGCGGGATGCCGGGTGCGTCACCCCACGCCGAACGCGCTTCCGCGCCGGCATGGGCGACGATCTCGAGCATCAGGCCATCGTGATCCTTGAAGGAGATGACCTGCTCCGACTCCGAGCCGGAGGGACCTCGCCTCGTGGGACCCTCGTACTTCACGCCGTGGCGCAGCAGGCGCTCGATCCAGAAACCCAGCGCCGTAGGCAGCACGGCGAACGAGGTTACCGTCACTTGCCCCGTTCCCTGGCGCCCCCGCCGCGCACCCGGCCAGGGGAAGAACGTCAGGATGCTGCCCGGGCTTCCGACGTCATCACCGTAGTAGAAGTGATAGGTGTGCGGATCGTCGAAGTTGACGGTGCGCTTGACGAACCTCAGGCCCAGCACCCCAGCGTAGAAGTCGAGATTACGCTGCGGATCACTCGCGATCGCCGTGACGTGATGGATTCCGCGAATTTGCGTCATGGCCACGCTCGTGGCGGGATGGAACTCCAGCGCTCGTTCACGCCCCTACTCCAGCTCGGTCCGAACGGTGTTCAGCAGATCGATGAGCGTCTTGAGCTGCGTTTTGGTGAGGTGGTGAAACCGGCGCATGTGCTCCTGGCTCACGGCGTCATCGAGCTCGTCGAGGAGACGAAGTCCCTTGGGGGTGATGCGGGTCGAGACGAGTCGGCGATCCTCGGAGTCGCGCGCCCTGGCCACCAGCTTCGCGTCCTCCATGCGGTCGAGCAGGCGCGTCACGTCGGGCATTCGCGTCAGCATGCGATCGCGCAGCTCGTTCCGGCAAAGCCCGTTCGGCTCCGCCCCGCGCAGGATTCGCAGGACGTTGTATTGCGTTGCGGTGATCCCGTGCGGCTTGAGCATCTGCTCGAAAGAGTCCACGAGCAGTGATGCCGTGCGAACGACGTTGAGCTGGGCTTCCTGCTCCAGACTCGTGAACGGCTTTCGCTGGCGAAGATCCTCGCGAAGATCGGGCGTCATGACGGAGAATAGTACGTGTTATAACACTCTGTGTCAATGCGTCCCTTCAACCAGCGTTCCACCAGGGCCCCGCGAGGCGCACCTCGAGCAGGTCCGACGCCGTCGCATGATCGTCCGCGTCGACGACCGCGAACGCGCGATCCGTGTGCTCGGTCGTCATGGTCAGCCCTTCGATCTTTCCCATGAATGGTGCGCCGTTCTCCTCGCGCACGCGCGCCCAGCGACCTACCCCGGACTGCGCCGCGATCGTGCCCACCACGGAGCCGCGCACTTCCCCATCGCGCGTCGCATCGGGAGAAGCCTCAGCCGCGGCGGCGTAAAGCACGATGTCCCCGGGGCCGAGCGCCACGTCGGTAAATCCGAGCGGAACGCCGTCGAGCGCGCCGAGGTCGTACTGCGAGATCGAGGCGGGAACCGGGGGCCCGACTGACATGGGGCGCTCCAGATACGATCGCAGCGCTGGCCACGATACGTCGCAGCTGGCGTTCACCGGGCGAAGCTTTCCGCGAACGGCCCCATTCCCGCGGCCGAACAGCCTGAGCGTCTCGTTCAGGTAGAGGGCGCCTTCGACATTCATCTCGCTGCCGGCGAAGTCGCCCGCGCGCTGCATCAGGGCGTAGAACTCCGACGCGGGGCGCATGTCGATGTTCGCGTTCCCATTGCCGTCGAACGAGACGAGCACGACCGTTTCGCGCGGCGCCAGCGATCCTGAGCCAAAGGCGGCGAGGAGCATCCCGTCGGACGCGGGAATGATCGCCAACGCCTCCAGATCGAGCTTCCCCGCCTTGTTTCCACGGGCGTCGTCGAACTGGCGTGCGCCACCCGGGCCTGCGGGGAGCGGGAACGCGTCCGCGAGCCCGTTCTCCGCGTTCACCAGGGCGATGAAGCTCGCGTCGTCCTGAATCACGGCGAGCCGGCTGCCGACCCATGCGAGCCCGGATGCCGCGCGAATGTGTTCCGGTCGGTCGTGCGCGGGGTCGGCGCCCGCGGCATACCGCATCGGACGACGCCTAACGATTCGTGCCTCGAGCGCGTCGTCCTCGAACGAGCGCACCACGCGTGTCGGAGCTTCGCGCGCCGTCACACGCTGGTCGACGTCTCCGAGCGCGCGGTCTCCCGGCGAATCACCGGCGCCACGGCCGTCCCGAAGAGCTCGATCGAGCGCATGACCCTGGCGTGCGGCATCGGCCCTACCGTCATTTGCGCCAGGAACCGATCGTGCCCGAAGAGCTCGTACTCGCGCATGATCTTGTCGATCACTTCCTGCGGACTCCCGACGAGCAGCGCGCCCGACGGAGATCGCATCGCGTCGAACTGCTGCCGCGTCGTCGGCGGCCAGCCGCGCTCGCGCCCGATCCTCGTCATGCGCTCCGCGTACGATGGAAAGAAGTCGTCCGCCGCCTGCTGCGAGCTTTCAGCGACGTACAGATGCGAGTTGATGCCGACGGCGAGCTGCGCCGGATCGTGCCCGGCCCGCCGGCCGGATTCACGATACAGCTCGACGACCGGAGCGAACCGCTCGGGAGTTCCGCCAATGATCGCGAGCGCCATTGGGAGTCCGAGCGTGCCCGCACGCACGACGGATTGCGGCGTGCCGCCAACCGCGATCCAGATCGGCAGGGGATGTTGCAGCGGTCTGGGATACACGCCGAGCCCATTGAGCGCGGGGCGGTGAGCGCCGTTCCAGCTCACCCGCTCGCTCTCGCGGAGCTCGAGCAGCAGCCCGAGCTTCTCGACGAACAGCTCGTCGTAGTCGTCGAGGTCGTACCCGAAAAGCGGGAATGACTCAATGAACGAGCCGCGGCCCGCCATGATCTCGGCGCGCCCGCCCGAGATGAGGTCGAGCGTCGCGAACTCCTGGAAGACGCGCACCGGATCATCGGAGCTCAGCACCGTCACGGCGCTCGTGAGACGAATGCGCTCCGTGCGCGCGGCCGCGGCCGCCAGTACGACGGCAGGCGCCGAGACGGCGTAGTCTCTTCGGTGGTGCTCCCCGACGCCGAACACGTCGAGCCCCAGTTGATCGGCGAGCTCGATCTCCTCGACGAGATCCCGGAGGCGCTGCGCCGTGGTCGTGCCGTTCGAGTCGAGGCTGGTTTCGGCGAAGGAGTAGAGGCCGATTTGCATTGCAGCAGAGGTGGTCGAGGGAATCGAGGTGATCGAGGTGATCAATGCGCAGACGGCGCTGGTCGTGCCGTCGATCTCCTGGACCCTCGACGACGGGACCACCCCGACGACCTGGACGACCGCGACAACCTGCACATCCTCGATGACCCCGACCCCTTCTGCTTCATGCCGCCTTCCAGCGCACGCTGAGGTTCGCGATTCCTCCGATGATCCCGACGCCCAGTGCGACGAGCGTGACGGTGGGCGCTGAAAAGCCCGTCAATCCGAGCAGCGAGTCGAGGGAATACCGGCCATAGCCGGTGAACGCGAGCGCGACGGCCCCCGTGGCATATAGCAACGGCAGCTCGATGCCGTTGTTCGTCGCGAACAATCCATGTCGCCAGTGAACGCTCATGCCGGCCACGATCATGACCGAGAGCATGATCGCGGGGCCGATGGCGCCGAGCAGACCGAGCGCGATGAGCAGACCGCTCGCGAGCTCGCCGAGCCCGGCGAGCGTGGCGAAGGTACGACCGGGAAGAAATCCCAGCGAGCCGAAAAATTTTCCGGTGCCCTCGAGGCCGTGCCCGCCGAACCATCCGAACAGCTTTTGCGAGCCATGTGCCGCCATCAGCAGTCCCACGACCAGCCGGCCGATCAGGAGCCCCAGGCTGGCCGTGTCCGGATCGACAGTGTTCCCGACTTGCACGATGACCTCCTGTCGCGCTAGCCCGTCGTTAGGCGGAGCCCCGTGCCCCACGGATCCGCGGTCACGACGTCGTTCTCCTCGGTCCTCACCTGGAACCCGGCGGCGGCGATCGACCGCGCCGCCTCGGTAACGTCCCTCGTCGACGGGAGCACCACCATCCATTCGAGCAGCCGCGCGTCAGCGTCGGTCGCCGGGAGCGCCCCCGCGGCCCACGTGTTGGTCCCGAGATGATGATGGTAGCCGCCGGCGGACATGAAAAGCGCACCCGGGAATTCCACCACCACCTTGTCGAGGCCCAGCCCGGCGTGGTAGAACGCGGCCGCCTGATCGAGGTCGCTGACGTGGAGATGCACGTGGCCGATGCGGGTGCCCTTCGGCGCGCCGGTCCAGGCGTGTCCGCCCGCGGCCCGCGCGACGTTCTGCACATCGAGCGGCAACGTCGCCATCGCGATCGATGCCCCTTGCATGCGCCATTCGCTCCGAGGCCGATCGGCGTACACCTCGATGCCGAGCCCATCGGGATCACTGAGGTAAATCGCTTCGCTCACGAGATGATCCGCCATGCCCGCCTGTTCGCCGGTGCTCGCCAGGTGGGTGACGAAACGACCAAGGGCCGCCCGATCCGGGAGCAGAATCGCGAAGTGATAGAGCCCGAGGCGACCCCGCCGCGGCACCGGCGTCGCCCCGGCGCGTTCGTGGAGCTCGAGAAGCGGCGTGTCGTCGTCGCGAGCTCCCAGCGTGGCCGACGACCCGCTCATCCCGATCGTGCGGAACCCGATCACCCGCTCGTAATAGGCGACCGAGCGAGCCAGATCGGCGACCTGCAGTCGAACGCGTCCAAGGCTGACATCCGACGGGAGCCGATACCGGGGCGGCGGGACGGTGAACGGCGCGGCCCCTTCACGCGCAGTGGGCGCGGTCATGGAGTGCGTCCGTACGCGTCCGCCACGGCCGGCGACCGACGTCTCGCGATGGCTTCGTCGGCGCTCAGTGCGCCCGCTCCAGCGAGCACGAGAGCGAGAGAGTTGACGAGGAGAACGATTTCGAACTCCGCGCCGTTCGGAGCGAAGAAGCCGCCCGCGATCCGCACGAGGAAGATCGCGCCGAGCATGTTGATCGCGAGGCCGAGCGCGGCGAGGCGGGTAAGAAGGCCGATGATCAGCGCGATACCGCCAGCGAGCTCGACGACCGCCACGAGCGGCGCCGTGATGGATGGCGCGGGAACGCCCATTTGCCCGAAAGCGCCGACGGCTCCGTCCAGACCATAGACGAAGAATTTCTGGTAGCCATGGGCGGCGAAGACGACGCCGGTGACAATGCGGACGAGCGCGATGCCAAGACCGAGCTGGCGGGGACTGGCGGGACCGAGGAGCGACATGGTTGATTCCCGGGTCAAGGGTGAGGATCAAACGCCTGCTTCACGATCCAACGTCGTGGTTCACAGCCATTGTCGGGCCAGCGGCAGAAGTTTCCACCGCCTCCGCTGTGCGAGCGAACCGATGACTTTCTCACGTTGACACTAACGCACCTCGACCCGTGCTGACCACTTCGCTGAACGAGCTGATCGTCGGCATCCAGCAGCGCCTCGCCGAGCAGCTCCCGGCCGCCGACCAGAACGGCTGGATCGCCGGGCGGCAGGTCACCATCACCCCGCTCGATCAGCAGACGGTCGAGCTCGTCTTCCACGGCGTGCCGCAGGTGAGCGAGGCGGAGGTTCGTGCAGTGCGGCGGGTGCTCGAGATGTCTGCCTTCTGTTCCGTGCTCCCCGAAAGCGCTTCGACGCTGCGCGTCACCTTCCTCTGCCACGTGCCGTGACGTACGGGCCTATCCTGGCCTCGTAAGGCAGATTGTCGAGGTCGTCGAGACGGTCGAGGCCGTCGAGGTGAGGGCATTTCACCTCGCCATCCTCGACCGCTTCGCTTTCCGGATCATCCCGCGGCCCACCGCGGCACGTTTGCGAACTTCGGGGTATGATTGGTTTCGATCCATCCGTGCCCTCAAGAGTCCCACGCTCGTCATTCACGGAGAGCGAGATCCTTCTCCGTTACTGCGGCGCTGGATCTCGTGACAAACCTACCGAGGGCCTCGCTGGACGCTGATCCCTGGCGCTGGTTACCCGCCCTTTCTGGAGACACCGGACCACTTCTTCACGTTGGTCGAGACGTTCCTCGCCGGCCTCTGAGGGCCACTTTCCCGCCTTTGGTATCCCGCCATGAAGCGCTTCGAGCTAGTCCTCCTTTCGATAGTGATCGCGATGATCGGCTTCGTGGCCACCCAGGCGGTGAGCGCGTCCCGGATCACCGCGACCACGGAGAGCGCTGAGCTCGAACTCACGACCGTCGAGCGCCCCGCGAGAGTGGCCCGTCCCGCACGTCGAACCGGATTGGCCGCGGTCGTTACCGGTGATGTGGCCCCGGCGCCCGCCCGCGACAACGAGGAGATCTGGCGCCGCATTCGCGAGAACGCCGCCGGTACCTACATCCATGAAATCCTGGTCGAGCGTGATTCCTCTCTCGCTCGCTGGCCGGAGCGCCGCGTCAACCCGCTTCGAGTCTGGGTCGGCACCGGAATGGGCCTCAAGAACTGGGATTCCACGCACGTGCGTCGCGTTCGCGACGCCTTCTCGGAATGGTCCTCATCGGGAATTCCGGTGCGGTTCACCTTCGTGACTGATTCGGCGGACGCCGACATCCACGTAACATGGACCGAGCAGTTCACCGATGCGATCAGTGGCAAGACGCTGTGGGCGCGCGACCGCCACTGGTGGATCGTCAACGGCACGATCACCATCGCGCTGCACCACAACGGCGGCGAGGTGCTCGACGGCAGTGCGATAAAGGCGATCGCGCTCCACGAGGTCGGCCACCTCCTCGGCCTCGACCACACCATGGACACCACGAACATCATGACGCCGAAGGTTCGCGTGCGTGCGCTGTCCGAGGCCGATCGGGCGACGCTGCGCCTGCTTTATTCGCTGCCGCCAGGGTCGTTGAAGTAGCGAAGGCGCTGAAGCTGCTGAAGGCGCTGAAGGCGCTGGAGGCGCTGGAGGCGCTGGAGGCGCTGAAAACCTCGAGGGCGCTGAGGGTCTGATCCCCAGCGCCCTCAGCGCTTCCAAGCGCCTTCAGCACTTCCAGCGCCTTCAGCACTTCCAGCGCCTTCAGCACTTCCAGCGCCTTCAGCGCCTTC
>JAICOJ010000166.1 GCA_025930755.1 Gemmatimonadaceae bacterium | reverse complement strand
GTGGCTGAAGGGCGACCCGATCACCTGCGCGTGGATCGAGAGGCGCACGTCGGTGTTGTCGACGACGGCGATCGGCGAATCATCCACGCAGGCGATGGCGGCCAGGACGATCGCGAGTGCCGCACGCACGCTTCTGCTTCTCATTAAAACCCCGCCGCGATGGTGAGTCCCCCAGCGAGCCCCCGCGCCCGCGCCGTTTCCCCGCCGCTATCGATCGAGCCCACCTGCCCGCGCGCGAACGGCTGGATCGCGAAGCCGCCACGACTGAGCTGGATGCCTAACGTGATGGCGCCACCCGCATACCCGGCGGTCGCGATCGAGCGGTCGACCTTGAGTCCGGTGTGATGACGTCCCTCGAGGCCGAAGGCCAGTCCGACGCCGGGCGAGAGCGCGCGCACCGCGCGCAGACCTCCGTCGAGCTGGTTGCCGCTCGTGCCCTCGACCATCTGCCCGCCCTGCTTGTATTTCGTCCGGTACCGGTCCACGGCGTACAGCGTCAGCTCGCGCCACCCCCGCGCCGCGAGTCTGAGCCGCCATTCGGCGCTCGCGGTGGGCCCGAGCTGAATCACCGTGGATTCATTCACTGAGCCGCTGACGCGGAACTCATCCTCGGTGTAGAGGTCCGTGCTCAATGCCAGCGTCATCCCGTGCTGGCCGAGGAACCCGTCGAGCCCCAGCGAGAAATGCAGGACGTCGCCGGGATCGAAATCGGGGGACGGTGCGCCGGCGGTAAGGGCGGCGATCGGCGCGTACTTCCCGCGCATCTCGTAAGACACGCCTAACGCCCATGCCCAGTCCCCGAGCCGGGTCGCGAGCACCATTCCCGCCGTGCCGCCCGGTCCGGCGCCGAGCGCGGGTACCTGCAGGCGAAGGGCGGGTGCGGCGAGCACACGCAGCGCCGCCAGCTCCTCGCTGTCGAGGGACGTGTTGCCGGTCGGCGCATTCGCCCCGAGCGTCAGCAGGAGGCCGTCGCCGACGAGACGCGCAACGAGGCGAACCTTGATGTCGGTCGGTCCGGAGAGCTGGTATTGATCGACCCCGAGCGTCGCATCACGGGCGGCGAGCCGGACCGTTCCACGACTGTATGCTCCCGCAATGTCCACGGTGACTCGGTCGCCGAGCGGAATCACTCCCGCGAAGGGGAGAGAGAGTTGGGTGAGCTCGGACACGGTCACGCTGTCCCCGCCGACGTGGTGGGCCACTCCATTGCCGAACGTCCATGACTCCCATAAGGGTGTCAGCGTGGTCGTCCGCACGCCGACGAGCCGCTCTTGCGCGTCGGCGGGCCACGGCAGGCTCACGGCGAGGCCGACCACGCCCGCCAGTGTCAGGTAGGAGGGGCGCGGGAAAGTCATGGGACGGTCGTGATCGTGATGATGATCGTCATCGTCTGTGCTGCGTCGAAGGCGGGATCCCCCGCGCCGCCGATGCCAAGCGTGAAGGTGCGATTCACACCCTCCGCGGCAGCGCTCGCTGCCCGATTCACCGCGTCACGACGCCGTTGCTGCCGATCGGGTGCCGCGCCGGCGTCGGCGCCACTCGCGCGCGTGTCGACCTCGAGGAGACGCGTTCGCGCGACGGCGAACCCGGGATCGAACTGCGCGGCTGCTCGGTAGTTGTCCGCCGCGCCCGCATAATTGCCGTGGACCTCATCGCGAACGGCCCGGCTGTACGCCAGCAGTGCGGACAGGTTGCGCGTCGGTCGTTGCTCGATCGCCGCGCGCTCCGCCGGCGAGAGTGTCACGCCGAGCGCGTCGAGCAGGCGGAAGGCGAGCTCCTTCTCCGCGACCAGAATGTCATCGAGCGGGGCGTTCGCCGCGAGCGCGGGTCTGATCTCGGTGGTACTCACGTCGGCGATGCGGGTGTCAATGCGAAGCTCACCGCTCGTGTGGCGCACGAGCGAGCCGAGGACCAGCCGCCGCGCGCCAACCAGCTTGCCGACACGCGGCGCCGTCGCGGTGTCTACCCGGCCCGATTCGGCGATGTGAAGCTCGCGCAGGAGCGCATGGAGGCGCGTTCGCTCCACGACCTGGACCTGTGCGCTCTGAGCCAGATCGGTCATCAGAAGATCCGCGAGGCCGTAGGCGAGCGACGCGAGCAGGGTGTCGCCGCCGGCGTGGGCGAGTGGCGCGACGCCGATCGAGTGCGCCGGGAGGGCGGAGACATCGAGTAATCGCTCGTTCGCGATCGCTTCTCGTGCCGCTGCCGCCGCGCTCAGATCGGTATCGCGAGCACCACGGGCCGTCTGGCAGCCAACGGTGGCGAGGAGCAGGAGAGCGACCGTCATCGGTCGCGCGTGCCGGTGTGACATTACACCCTCGTGCGGTAAGAGGCAGACTTACGGCACATTGCAACGACGGCGATCCATTCAGAGGAATTACTGCGGCGGAACGGCTCGAAGCGCGGTGGGATGGCGAGTGTAGAGCGCTACATCACCTGCGTCAAGACTGGCGAGCGCGCCCATCACCTTCTGATGCGCGGGCGCTACAATCTTGTTCGCCTTACGACGTGCACGTTATATAGGACCGCCCCCCCGCCACGGAGCCCACCGATGCACGGTCTGCCTAGCGAGTTCAGCGCCGCGCTCGCCACGCGGTATCGGATCGAGCGCGAGGTGGGCACCGGTCGGATGGCGAGCGTGTACGTGGCTGAGGACCAGCGTCTCGGACGTCGCGTCGTCGTGAAGGTCCTCCGTCCCGACGCCGCGGTGCGCCATGCGGACGTTCGCTTCGTGCGCGAGACGAAGCTGCTGGCGCAGCTCCGCCATAAGAACATCGTCCCGCTCTACGATTCGGGGTATGCGGCGGGACGCCTGTACTACGTCAGCTCGTACGTCGCCGGCGAATCACTCCGCAAACGCCTCGAGCGTGCTGGACCGCTTCCGGTGCACGACGCCCTGGCGATCGTTCGCGACATCGCCGATGCGCTCGAGTACGCGCACCGCCGTGGTGTCATCCATCGCGATGTGAAGCCCGAGAATATCCTGCTCGCCGAGGATCATGCGCTGGTCGCCGACTTCGGCTTCGCCAAGGCGATCGGCGCGCTGACTGCCGGCCCGGTGACGACAGTTGGTACGGTGGGGCCAGGTACGCCTCGGTACATGAGTCCGGAGCAATGTGTCGGGGGCCAGGAGCTCGACGGGCGCACCGACGTGTACTCCCTGGCCCTCGTGCTGTACGAGATGCTGACGGGCCAGCTCCCGCACGCGAGCGCGAGTGGTAGCATCGACAATTCGCGCAAGTTCACGCGCGCACCCGATCCGCCCAGCTCTCTCTGCCGCGGCATTCCGCCACGTGTGGACGCCGCGATCCTCCGTGCTCTCGCTCCTGACCCAGTCGAGCGGATCGCGACGCCGCGCGAATTTGCGCAAGCCCTGGGTCTGGATGACGTCGCACTGGTGAGCGCGGCCTCCGCCTCCGATCGTCGATTCCCGTCGCCGGTGGTCATCGCGGCCGCGATCGTCGCCGTGGCCGGAATCGTGATGGCCCTGCTGCTTCGATAGGAGTCAGGAGTCAGGGATCAGGGATCAGGGATGGAAAGGCAAACGGCCGCGCGAATGCGCGGCCGTTTGCTCATCTGATGAGCGCGTCGACCGCGAAGCGGCGACGCGCCTTTCCACCCCTGACTCCTGACTCCTGACTCCTGACTCCTAGCTCCTCACAGCCTCCACGGCGACCTCTTCGAGTCGCGCCGTCAACGACGCCATGCAGCGCGCCGCCAGGTCTCGCGACGTATAGGTCCCCAGCGGGCGACCGTCGCGGCGCCAGCGCCAGGTCTGTTCGGTCGCCGCGTCCGCGACGAAAACATCCTCGCGAACGAGCGTCGCCGGCTGGTACGCGTGCCGCACCGGGGCGCGCTCGGGCACCTGGTCCGTGCCGCGACGCACAATGCCGTCCCACTCCATGATCATGAGCCGCCCCTCGATCACCGCATCGGTGCGCGAGCGAATCCACGACATCGTGAGCGCGACCGGGCCGAGCTGGATGATGCAGCGGCCCGCCCCACGCCTCACCTCGATCTCGCCCGCCGCTTCGTCGCGCTCCATCGACTCCACGCGCTGGATGACATCATCAGCCAGACGCTCGAGCTCACGGGCGCATGCGGGCCCGGAGCGGTGCGAGCCGAGATATGTGTCGCGATCCCGGACGAGACGTTCATAGTTCGCGGCAAGAGCGCTCACGTCGTCGGACACGGCGTCGCGAAGACGACCGCCCTGCGCGCTGATCGACTCGAGGAGAATCTCCATGCTTTCGTCGAGTCCCTTCTTCCCGAGATCGGTGACCTTCGCCTTGCGTGCCCAGGAGGGCACGGGCGCCTCATCGAGCGGAACGAAGAAGATCGTTGACGCCGCGCCGCGCGCGATGCGCGCCTCGAGCGCGGTGCGGTCCTCGCTCGTCGGCGGCGTGCGGCCCCAGAGCCGGTCGTGCAGCACGACGACGGTGCGCGCACTGGCGCAGACGTCGGTCGTGGTCGTGCCTTCCGCGTCCGCCATCGACGGATCGCGCATCCAGACGCAGCGCGACTCGTTGAGTCGCGCGCGGAGACGATCGGCCAGGAACCGCGCCGTGTCGCTCTCGTACTCCGCGCCGAGGATGGCCGTGTCGTACTTCGGCCGGGCGGAGGCCTTGATCATCGCTTGGACCTCGAGCGTTCACGCCGTCTCGCGGCCGCCGACTTGAGCTGGCGGGCCTCGCTCGGCTTCACATAGTGACGGCGGCTGCGGAGATCCTTGAGGATCCCGGAGCGCATCACCTTCCGCTTGAATGCCTTGAGCGCCCATTCGATGCGGTCGCCCTCGGCGAGCTGAACTTCAACCATGTCTCCTCCAGTTGGTGTCCGGCCTACCCATGAAAAAAACCGTTGGGCCTGCCCGGCGAGCGCCGAGCCGACCCAACGGCTTCATCTCACGTGCGGTGCAACAGAATCAACGACCCAGCTTGACGACGTTCTCCGCCGCTGGTCCCTTCTGGCCCTGCACGATGTCGAACTCCACCTTCTCGCCCTCGGCGAGCGACTTGAAGCCGCTGCCCTGGATAGCCGAGTGATGGACGAAGCAGTCCTTCTGGCCGCCCTCCGGCGTGATAAAGCCGAAGCCCTTCGCGTCATTGAACCACTTCACTGTTCCGGTCGAACGCATACGATACTCCTCTGGTGTACTGGGGTCGGGGTCCGGAAGAAGTACCGTACGTACCGACTCATGTTGTTTCGTGGTCAAGGCCGCCACGATCGGCTTTTCCCGTCTGCCAGATGGTAAATCCGGCCGGGAAACAACGAACGGGGCTTCGCGAGAGCGATGCCCCGTCTTTTCCTCGACGCCGCGCCCAATTCGCGCGATCGTCTACTGAGCCTGAACATAGTGGCTTCTGCGCCCGAAGTCAATGCGCGGGACGAGGTTGTCGAGGGTGTCGAGGTCGTCACGGGCGTCGAGGTCACCCGCGCCCTCCAGGATCTTGGAATCTTCTCATCTCGTTAGCTACTCGACGACCTCAACCCTCGGCGACCTCGATGACCTCGACACCCTCGACCACCTCGAAAATGACGTCACGCGATGTCCTCGCTCCGGTACCCGATCTCGACTGGCCGGCGGAGCGCGCGGGCGAGCTCGGGGCCGAGGTAGTCGAGCTCTGGACCGAGTTTCTCGCGCGCCTTCGCGACCTCCCCGTCGTCCATCCGAGCTCCGCGGACGAGGTCCGTGCCGCCGTCGCGCGTGATGTGCCTGACGAGCCCCTTCCGCTCGCGGAGCTCGTGGCCTATTTGCGGACACTCGTCTTCGAGAACGCGACGCTGACCGGTCATCCGGGGTTCATGGCGTACGTCTCCGGCGCCGGCACCGTCCCTGGCGCGGCCGCCGATCTCATTGCCGCCGCGATCAATCAGAACGTCGGCGGATGGCGGCTGTCGCCGGGCGCAACCGAGATCGAGCTGCACCTCATGCGCTGGTTCGCCGCGCGGCTCGGCCTGCCGGAGACGGCCGGCGGCTTCATCACGACGGGGGGCGCCATGGCCTCGCTGTTCGGGCTGGCAGTCGCGCGAGACGTGCGTGCCGGATGGGACGTTCGCAGGCTGGGGATCGCCGCCGGTCCACCGCTCACCGTGTACGCATCGGCCGAGGTCCACACGGTCAACGCCCGTGCGTGCGATATGCTCGGGCTCGGGTCCGATGCGCTGCGTCTCATTCCCGTCGATGATGAGTTGTGCATTCGCGTCGATCTCTTGCGTGATGCCATCACGGGTGACCGCGCCGCCGGAAAGAAACCCCTCGCCATCATTGCCACGGCCGGCACGGTTGGGACGGGCGCGATCGATCCGCTCAATGAGATCGCCGATCTTTGTGAGCGCGAAGGGCTGTGGCTGCACATCGACGGCGCCTATGGCGGAATCGCCGCGCTCACCGACGAGCTGCGTCCGCTCTTCGCGGGCATCGACCGCGCCGACTCGGTCGCGCTCGATCCGCACAAGTGGCTCTACACGCCACACTCTGGGGGCGCGGTCATCGTGCGCGATCAGCGTCAGCTCGCGCAGGCGTTCGGCGTGAATCCGTCCTACGTGCATGAGGACAAGGAGCTCACGCGTCGCGGTCTCGACTTCTACGCTCACACACCCAACTTCTCGCGCGGATTTCACGCGCTCAAGATCTGGGTGTCGCTGCTCGCCCATGGATGGAGCGCCTACCAGCGGCGCATTGCGCACGACGTCGCGTTGGCGCGCCGCCTGTTCGAGCGCGCGGCGGCGCACGAGGAGCTCGAGACGGTGGGTCAGCCTCCTCAGCTCTCGATCGCGTGCTTCCGCTACGTCCCGCG
>JAICOJ010000144.1 GCA_025930755.1 Gemmatimonadaceae bacterium | reverse complement strand
GTGCGGTTGAGCGGCACGCGGACGGTGCGGCCCTGGCGCGCGAGCGACGACAGGATGGCCTGACGAATCCACCACACCGCGTACGAGATGAACTTGACACCCTGATCAGGATCGAACTTCCGGGCAGCGGTGAGCAGCCCGACGTTCCCCTCCCCGATCAGGTCGATGAGCGGCAGTCCGCGGTTCTGATACTTCTTGGCCACGGAAATCACAAAGCGCAGGTTCCGCTTCACGAGCTCCTGCAGCGCGTCCTGGTCACCAGCGCGAATCCTCCGCGCGACCAGCTGCTCCTCGTTGCCCTTGAGCAACGGGTAGGTGCTGACCTCGTAGAGATACTGATCCAGAATGTCGCGCTCGGGCTCGTTTGGAGCGATCCCGGCGGGAACCGCGCGCCGACGGCGACGCTTGACCTCGGTCATGTTCGGAAAAACCTCGAGAGTGCTATAGGGCCAGCGGCGCAATACTCGCCGCGTGACGGAAATTTTCGGTGCGCCACCACACAAAAAGCTACGCGGTGGGGCCGGTCAAAGGCGCTGCAAGATACAGAGCTACGCCGATTTCGCCAGCCCCGTTTCGTTGACATTCGACCATACCCCCCGCTACAGTTAACGGTTCCAGCCGGTGGACTAGTTCCGGGGGGCGTAGCTCAGTTGGGAGAGCGCGTGAATGGCATTCACGAGGTCAGGGGTTCGATTCCCCTCGCCTCCACTCGGGAGCCGATCCGCGAAGGTCGCTGATCCGGCTGTGTCGTCGCGGGAATAGCTCAGTTGGTAGAGCACAACCTTGCCAAGGTTGGGGTCGCGGGTTCGAGTCCCGTTTCCCGCTCTGGCGCACGGCGCGCGCCGGGCGCAGGGTCAAGAAGTCAGGCGTCAGGGGATGACAGAGGGGAGCAGGACCCCGCCCGTACACCTGAACCCCCCTGACCACTGAATCCTGATTCCCGATCCCTGGTTTCATGGGCGGTTAGCTCAGTTGGTTAGAGCGCCACGTTGACATCGTGGAGGTCACAAGTTCGAGTCTTGTACCGCCCATCCCCGCGGCCCTCCGCGGGGTTTTTTTGCATCATCGACCCGGGGCCCGCTCGTCCCGCTGGCCTAACGCCCGCGCCGTCCGTTCCCCAAATCATGCACGGCGCACGATTTGCGCATTTGGCGACCAATACGCCGGGGGTCCGACGCCGGCCTCGTCTCCGCCAACGCAAGGGCTCATGGGCGCACGGCAACTCGCATCCCGCGTACGGTGAAGCGCGATCCCGTCCTGCGGCCACTCACGTGGAGGCTCCCACTCGTTGCCTTCCTGATCACCGGCCTCGTTGGGCTCGTCTACATCGACCGGCTGCTCACTCGTGAATTTCGCGAGCAAGGCGTGACCCAGGCCGTTCAGGCGCAATCCCTCCTCGAGAGCCACCTGCAGCATCGCATTGCCCTGCTCAGCGGTGTCACCAGCCTGATCGAGACGTCGCCGGGTGCGGAAGCGAGCCAGGAGCGCGTCGCCCGTTTCGCGCAGCGCGTCTTCCAGGACTTTACCGACGTGCGCGCCGTCGCCTACGCCGACGCGCGCGGAATCGTGCGCGGAGTGTTTCCGCGAGACGGGTGGATGCGCTTGCGTCCGGGAACGAACCTGCGCGATTCCGTCGACATCGCCTCCGCGCTCGACGAAGCCCGATTCACCCGCGACGCCGCCGCGACGCGAACGGTCCGCCTCGGGCGTACGGAGCGTGGCATCGTTCTCGTCCAGCCGGTGCTCCGTGATCGCCGCATCACCGGGTACATCGTGGGAGCGGTCTCCTACCCCGGCCTGTTCGCCGACGCGTTAGGCGGCCGGCTGCTCGGCAGGTTCGCCTACCAGATCCGGGACGATTCCCTTCGGGTGATCGCGCGCTCCCCCGCGTTCACGGCCGCCTACTCGACCATCGAGCGACGGCAGGTCCGATTGCCCGGCTCGCATCGCTGGGGGGTCGACGTGGCCATTCCGCGCATGCAGCCGATCGTGCCGCGACTCCTCAACTGGCTCGTTGGGTCGCTCCTGCTGCTGGTCGTCGTGCTCCTCGTCGTTCGCGAAGAGGCGCAATCCCGACGCTTCGCCGAGCGCACCGAAGAGCTGGAGCTCCTGTCGCGGGATCTCCTCGACGCGAACGTGCGCCTCGAGGAGCGATCCCAGCAGATCGCCGAGGCGAACCGCGCGAAGAGCCGATTCCTGGCCAATGTCTCGCACGAGCTTCGCACGCCCCTCAACGCCATCGTCGGCTACAACTCGCTCGCGCGCGACGGCGTCTATGGCGAGCTCTCCTCCTCGATGCGCGGCGTGCATGACCGCATTGCCGCCGCCGCTGACCATCTGCTCGGTCTGGTCAACGACGTGCTGGACCTCTCCAAGATCGAGGTCGGCCGCATGGCGGTGGATTCCCAGCCGGTGAAGCTGGGCGCGCTGGTCGATGCCGTTGCCACCGTCATCGAGCCGATGGCGGCCGCGAAGCGGCTGCACGTGGATGTCGTCGTTGCGCGCGACATCCCGGATTTGCAGACGGACCCGGGCCACGTGCGCCAGATTCTGCTCAACCTGGTCGCGAACGCGGTGAAGTTCACGGAGCGAGGGACGGTAACGATCGTCGCCCGGAAGCAGGATGCCGACCTGGGCGATGGCGTCGTCATCATTGTCGAGGACACGGGAATCGGGATCGCCCGCGAAGACCAGGATCGAATCTTCCAGGAATTCGAGCAGGTGCGCCCCTCCGGACGCGGCGATTCGCTCGAGCGCGGCACGGGGCTTGGGCTCGCCATCGCGCGGAAGCTCGCCCGACTGCTCGGCGGTGACGTGCAAGTTCGAAGTGCGCCCGGCGCCGGGTCTCGATTCATCCTGTCGCTCCCGCGCTCGTCGCCGCCCGTGAGTATCGGGGGGGAGGAGCAGAGGCCCCACGAGCCGTCGTCCCCCGGCGGCGCCGAGCGTTCCGCGGAACGGCCTCACCCGTCGCGAGCGGCGGGAAGAGCGGCGAGCGACGGTACCCCGGCGACCGAGGACACTCCGCCGGAGGTTCGCGCGATACTCGACGCATCGCTCCAGGCGACACGCGCGAATGTCACGAGAGACAGGGAGGGTGGTGATCAGCGGTCTTGACTGCCCATTTTGTGAGGACTAGCTTTCACTGTTCACGGCGGACCGCGCCTCCGCAGTCGAGTCGCGCGACCGCCGTTGTCGTCTTCATGAGCAGTCGAGGTGAGACGACGCCGTGCGCCCGTAGCTCAATTGGATAGAGCATCTGACTACGGATCAGAAGGTTGGGAGTTCGAGTCTCTCCGGGCGCGCCTGATGAATCGAGCTCGTAGGTTCATCCGCGGGGCGTGGCGCAGCCCGGTTAGCGCGCCTGGTTCGGGACCAGGAGGTCGGTGGTTCAAATCCACTCGCCCCGACCATGGCAAGGGGAGCTCGCCCGCGAGCTCCTTTTGCGTTTGCGCGAGTAGCTCAGTTGGATAGAGCGTCGGCCTCCGGAGCCGAAGGTCGTGGGTTCGAATCCCGCCTCGCGCGTTGGGTTGAACAGGTTGCGCCGCCCAGGCTGCACGCCCTGGGCGGCGTCGTCCTAACGGGACTCACGTGCCCACTGCGCGCGAACGGTCGGCGCGACCCTTGCCCCTGACGCTGCCGTGACCGACACCTCCTCCCGCCCCGCCGGCGCTCCCCCGTCGCCGCAACATCGCACCGGATGGCGCGGACTCGTGCCCGGGATCATCATCGTGGCGGTGATCGCCGCGTTCACCTTCGCAGTCCTGGTCTACGCGCGCGTGGGGCGGCTGCACGGCGACACCTACCGGCTGTACATCATGACCGACGCCGCACGCGGCGTCATCAAAGGAACCGAGGTCTGGCTCGCCGGCCAAAAGGTCGGCCTCGTGGCGGAGATTCGCTTCGCGCCACCGGGACGCGATACGCTGGCGCGGCTCGGCATCGAGCTCCAGCTGCTCGAGGAAGTTCAGGAGCTGATTCGCGAGGATTCGTTCGGACAGATCCGCAGTGGCGGGAGTCTCATCGGCGCACCGGTGGTCTACCTCACGCCAGGTACGTCCGGCCGGCCCATGCTCGCGGACGGGGACACCGTCCGCGCGAAGCCTCAGGTCGACACGGAGGGGCTCACGTCGGCGGTGGCGCTCGCGGGCCGTGAGCTCCCGATCGTCATTCGTGAGGCGAAGCAGGTCCGCGACGACATGAAGCGCGCGACCTCGCAGCTGAGTGAGCTGCAGGACAATGGAGGCGTAAGCCTCTCCGTCGTCGGCTCGCGTGCCGCCGGGATCACGCGACGCGCCACACGCGGCGGGGGAGCGGTTCCGATGCTCATGCGAGAGCAAACGGTGATGGCGCGCGTCTCCAGCGCGATGAGCAGGGCGGATACGATTCGCACCCTCCTCGCCAGCGACGCAACGAGCTACGGCCGCTTCAAGCGCGATTCGTCGCTCGCGCGGCAGATCGCGTCGGTACGGGATGAGATGTCGATTCTCCGCGGTCTCATCGCGCAATCGCGTGGCACCGCCGGGCGGATCGTGAACGACAAGGCAGTCACGGACGCGTTGGCGAGTGTCGAGAAGGAGTTGGGCCGGACGATCGAGGACATCAAGCGCGACCCGCTTCGCTATGTGCGCTTCTGAGACACGCCGCCGAGGCGTGCGCAATCCGTCTTGACCCTGTTTTTTGTGAGACGTATCTTCTGAGGACTTCCGCGCGTCGGCTGCTCCCCACCGCGGACCTCACCCCTCGCCACCCGACTTGTCGTCTCCGCGCCGCGCGTTGCGCGCCGTTCCCCCGCCGCGCCTCGCCGCCCCGCTTTTTACTCCCGGAGCACGTCCTTGTGGATATTGCTGAGCTGAAGCAGAAGTCGGTCACCGAGCTCCACGAGATGGCGGAAGATCTCAACATCTCGAACTACTCCGGGCTCAGGAAGCAGGATCTGATCTTCCGCATCGAGCAGAACCTGCTCGATGCGGACGTCGTGCTTCATGGCGAGGGCGTGCTGGAGATTCTGCCGGAGGGATACGGCTTCTTGCGCAGCCAGGACTGGAACTACCTGTACGGGCCGGACGATATCTACGTCTCACCCTCCCAGATCAAGCGCTTCGATCTGCGAACCGGCGATACCGTCATGGGACAGGTGCGGCCGCCGAAGGAGGGTGAGCGCTATCTCGCCCTGTTGAAGGTCGAGAACATCAATGGCTCCGATCCCGAGACCGCCAAGCACCGCGTCGCATTCGACAACCTGCGGCCACGCTATCCGGACTCGCGTCTTCGGCTCGAGCCGCGCAGCGGCGACATCAACATGCGCGTCGTCGACCTCGTGACACCCATCGGGAAAGGGCAGCGCGGACTGATCGTCGCGCCGCCGAGGGCGGGCAAGACGATTCTCATGCAGAAGATCGCGAACTCGATCACGGAGAATCACCCGGAGGTCACGCTCATCGTGCTCCTCATCGACGAGCGACCGGAAGAAGTGACCGACATGCAGGAGAACGTGAAGGCGGAAGTCATCAGCTCCACCTTCGACGAGCCCGCCGATCGGCACGTCCAGGTCGCCGACATGGTCATCGAGAAGGCGAAGCGGCTCGTGGAGCACGGCAAGGACGTCGTCATCCTGCTCGATTCCATCACCCGCCTGGCGCGTGCGCACAACGTGGTGGTGCCGCATTCGGGAAAGATTCTTTCCGGCGGCGTCGACGCGCACGCGCTGCACAAGCCGAAGCGCTTCTTCGGCGCCGCGCGGAACATCGATGAGGGTGGGTCCCTCACCATTATCGCGACGGCACTCATCGAGACCGGCTCGCGGATGGACGAGGTGATCTTCGAGGAGTTCAAGGGCACCGGCAACATGGAGCTCGTGCTCGACCGCAAGATCGCCGACCGGCGCATCTTTCCCGCGATCGACATTCAGCGCTCTGGAACGCGCAAGGAAGAGCTGCTGCTGTCGACGGAAGAGCTCAACCGCGTGTACCTGCTCCGGAATTTCCTCGGCGACATGCCGCCGACGGAGGCCATTGAGTTCCTGCTCGAGCGCATGAAGCGCACGAAGAACAACAAGGAGTTCTTCGCGACGATGGCCCAAGGGTGACCCCCACGGTCGATGCGCCGGTGAGGACCGATCCAGGACGCGTGCTCGCGATCGATTACGGTGAGCGTCGCATTGGACTGGCAGTCAGCGACCCGACTCGCACCATCGCCTCGCCCGCGGGATTCGTGACCCGGCGCGCCGGCAAGCGTCCCCCGGTCGCGGAGCTCGTCAGGCAGGCGCAGGCGCTCGAGGCGACGGCGCTCGTGCTCGGGCTTCCGCTCGACGACGAGGGTCAGGAAACGCCGCGGAGCGAAGAAGTCCGCCGGGTCGGCGCCGAGCTCGAGCGTCGCACCGGGTTGTCGGTCACACTCGTGGACGAGCGCTACACCACCGCCGCCGCGCTCCGCGCCATCAGGGAGATGGAGGGATCCACCCGGGGGCGCCGTGGGGACATCGATGCGCTGGCCGCGGCCATTCTATTGCAGCATGCGCTCGCGACGCTCCCTCGCTGACTCTCGGCGCCGTCGAGCGCCCGCGCGAATGGCGTTAGGCATGGTCGTGCCGCTGCTCGCCGCGTGCGGAAACGAGGGCGCACCCGTGCGTCGCGTGACCATCCCGCAGGGATCGAGCTTCGCCGCGGCCGCGGATTCGCTGGAGAGCGCGGGGGTCCTCGCCGTGCCTCGCCTCTTTCGCATCTATGCCAGCCTCACCGGGCGCGACCGCGACATCAAGGCCGGCACCTATCTGCTCGAGCCGGGCCTCTCCTGGAACGAGCTCATTCAGGCGCTGTCGGCGGGGCGCGGCATCGAGCAGAACATCACGGTACCCGAGGGGCTCCCGCTGCGCGACATCATCCCATTGCTGGCGCGGGGGATCGGCGCGCCCGTCGAGTCATTGTGGACCGCCGCACGCGATTCGGTGACCCGGCGGCGGCTGGCCGTGCCAACCCCCGATCTCGAAGGCTACCTCTTCCCGGACACGTATCGCTTCATGTACGGAACGTCGGCTCGTGAGGCAGTACGGGAGATGGTTCGACGCTTCGAGGATGTCTGGGAGCCGACGTGGGACGCGCGTGTCGCGGAGATGGGCATGTCGCGCCATGCGGTGATCACCCTCGCCTCGATCGTGGAAAAGGAGGCGCGGCTCGCCGAGGAGCGACCGGTGATCGCGGCCGTCTACCACAACCGGCTGCGACAGGGGATGCCACTCCAGGCCGACCCCACGATTCAGTATGCGATCGGCGAGCATCGCACCCGGGTCCTGTATCGCGACCTCAAGATCGACTCGCCGTACAACACCTACCGCAATCGGGGACTGCCTCCCGGGCCGATCGCGTCGCCCGGGCGTGCGAGCATCGAGGCGGCGCTGTTTCCCGCGAACGTTCCGTACCGGTATTTCGTGGCCCACCCCGATGGGCACCACGAGTTTCGCGT
This sequence comes from Gemmatimonadaceae bacterium, assembly GCA_025930755.1. Classification (GTDB taxonomy): domain Bacteria; phylum Gemmatimonadota; class Gemmatimonadetes; order Gemmatimonadales; family Gemmatimonadaceae; genus JAICNG01. Next base: position 1,556 of record JAICOJ010000144.1, on the reverse strand, counting down.
GACGTTCGAGGAGCACACCGCCGCGCGGAGGCTCGTCCAGCGACGCCCCTCGAGGCCGCGCGGCCGGACGACGCGCGGCAGCTCCGCCACTCGGCCCCGTTAGGCGGGAGCGTCCGGCCCGGGCTCGTCCGCCCAGTCCGGACGGAGCGCACGCGCGCCTCGCAGGTAGACGTGGCGCAACTGCTTTCGTGGCCTGGTCGTCTCGACGTGGAGCAGCACGCGAATGCACCGCGCGATCGCCCCCGGGACGGGAATCTCCATCGTGCAGAGGAGCGCCACGTCGGTCCACCCGAGCTCGCGCGCCGCGTGCGCCGGGAACACGCTGCGCAGGTCGGGGGTCACGGTGAAGAGCGCGCTGATGATGTCGTCGGGAGACAGCTCGTTGAGCGCGACGATGCGTCGAAGCAGCTCGGCGGTCGCAGCGCGGATCGCCGAGGCATCGTCTTCGTCGACCGTGGTGGCACCGCGAATCGCGCCCAGGTGTCGTTCGTGGGACACGCGATCAGGGTGGAGACGCCGTGGGCCCGGCACGCCACCGGAATTTCACGTCGGGCACCTTGGCTTCTTCGCGATGCCGTCGCTCATCGTCCCGCGGGGGATGCGCTCGTCGGCTCTCATTCGCGATCCGCCGAGCGCGGGCCAGCACCCTGGGATCGAGGAAGGTTGCGACCAGTACCGGATCGAACTGCGTCCCGCTCCCCTCGGCCAGCACGCGCAGCGCATCGTCGAGCCGGTGTGCGCGACGGTAGCGCCGACTATGGGTGATCGCGTCGAAGGTGTCGGCGATCGCGACGACGCGCGCCTGGATGGGAATGTCCTCGGCGACGAGTCCGCGGGGGTAGCCGGACCCGTCCCACCGTTCGTGGTGAGCGAGCACGCCGTCCGACAGATCGGGATAAAAAAATGACAGCGGATGGAGCACGTCGGCCCCGCGTTGAGGGTGGGTCGCGATGAGCCGGCGCTCCTCCGGGGTCACTTCGCCGTCGTGATCGTGGACGATGTCGAAGAGCGCTTCGTGGATCTTACCGATGTCGTGAAAGAGTGCAACGCGCTCGACGCTGCGCACGGTCGACTCATCGAGGTGGGCAGCGCGAGCGAGGGTCATGCCGTAGGCGGCGACGCGGCGTGCGTGTGCACCAGTGACGGCGTCGTTGGCGTCGATGGCGTTGAGCAGCGCTTCGAGCGCTGCCGCGGCGAGGCGCGCGGAGCGCTGTGACTCGCGGTGCTGTCGGACGAGAAGGGCGCCGACGCCGGCGCCGAGAGTGAGAAGAATCGGGGATCGCACGGGCAGGAGCGGGGCAAGAACAGGACCCTGCGTGACCGGGAGGCATCAGCGCAAGAAGCAGGACCACGTCCGCCGATGTGGCCCTCGCCGTTTGTCCGTGGCCTTGGGACGAGGCAAAGAAAGAACCCCGAGCGACAGGAGTCACTCGGGGTTCTCAGGGGTGCCGGCGGCGGCCTACTCTCCCGCGATCTCTCGATCGGAGTACCATCGGCGCTGCAGGGCTTAACGACCGTGTTCGGGATGGGAACGGGTGTGGCCCCTGCGCTCCAGC
>JAICOJ010000029.1 GCA_025930755.1 Gemmatimonadaceae bacterium | reverse complement strand
TGTGCCTCCGTGCCTCCGTGGTTATGCTGTCAGGCCGCCGCGCGACGGATCAGCGTGGCCCGATCCGCGGCGGGCGTCCCGAACAGCCCCGGATGCATCACTCCCGCCAGCACCTCGACTCCATCGATGATCCTCGGCCCCGGCCGGCTCGCCAGCGCGTTCGCGTCGATCGCCCACAGGGCGAGGCCCCGCGCCCAGTCCCACTCATCTCGGGCAAGCACCGAGCGCGCCTCACGAGTCGCCCGCTCGAGGTCGTAGCCGCAGGGCGCGAACACGAGGATCTGTGGCGACGCCGCCTCGACCTCAGCCATGGAAATCGCACGAGAGTGGTCGCCGGCCCGTGCAAGCACGTCGATACCGCCGCCGCGATGGACCATCTCGGGAACCCAGTGGCCCGCGGTGTAGACCGGATCCGTCCATTCGAGCACGGCGACGCGGGGGCGCGGCGCGCGCGCAGCGCGCAGACGCTCGTGCACCGATCGGAGGCGTGCACGGAGTCCCGGAAGCAGCTCCTCGGCTTCGTCGCGGGCGTCGATCGCCGCGCCGACCCGCTCGATGTCGGCAACGATGCCGTCGATCGACGTTCCGGAGAGAGTGACGATGGATGGGGCAGGGGAAAGGCGCTGGGCCATCGCGCGCACGTCCGTCTCGCGAACCGCGCACACGTCGCACAGCGCCTGCGTCACGATCACATCCGGTCGCAGTGAGGCGAGCAGCGGTTCGTTCACCGTGTAGAGTGGCGCACCGTGCGCCGCCGCCTCACGAACCGCCCGATCGATGGCGCCGGGGGCGGCTGTGCCATCGACGTGGGTGCTCGTCAGGCGCGGGAGACCGCCGACCTGCGGCGGATAATCGCAGGCATGCGTGACGCCGACGAGCTGATCGAGCGCCCCGAGCGCGGCGATGATCTCCGTCGCCGACGGGAGGAGCGAGACGACCCGCACGCTACTCGCGCATCAGCGGGAACAAAATGAAGGTGGCGAGCATGAAGCACATGCCGGCGACGTACCATCGGGAGTCGCCGTGGAGATACCACACCACGCCGCCGAAGAGCGCCAGCGTCTCCGCCGCGGCCCAGGAGATGATGAGAAGCGTCGTGCGGCGTGCCGCGTCGGTGGCCTTGCCGAACAGACCTCGCAAGAACGCCAGCGCGACCAGGACGCTCACCCAGAGCGCATAGCCGACGAAGCGCAATGGACCCATGTCCATGTCCATCGGCGGTGGGGTCTCGCGACGCAGCCACCACGTGATGATCCCGAACAGCAGCGCTCCGCCGAAGATCGCCAGCCGGATGAGGTGAAGCGTCCGGAGCGACGCGGACGGGCGGTTCGGCAGCGTCATGGCGCACCCACCTCGGCGCGCGTCGCGGCCGGCGTGGCCGACCGCTCGTAGACAGGCCGTCCCGCCAGGTACGTCGCCAGCACGCGCGTGGCGAGGATTCGCTCGGGCGCCACGCTCATGATGTCCTGATCGAGCACGACGAAATCCGCCAGCTTCCCGGGGGCGAGCGAGCCGAGCTCCGCCTCCTGGAACGCCGCGATCGCCGGCCACAAGGTCATGGATCGGAGCGCCTCATCGCGCGTCATCCGCTGCTCGGCGAACCAGCCGCCGGTCGGCCAGTTGTTCTCATCCTGTCGCGACACCGAGGCGTGGAACGAAATGAGCGGGTTGACCTGCTCGACGGGAAAGTCGCTCCCATTGGGGATGATCACCCCCGTCTCGAGCAGCGCTCGCCACGCGTAGGCACCGAGGAGGCGCGTGGGGCCGAGCCGGTTGCCCGCCCAGTACATGTCACTCGTCTGGTGGCTCGCCTGCATCGACGGAATGACGTCGAGCTCGGCGAAGCGGGGAATGTCCGCGTAGTGGAGAATCTGCGCGTGCTCGACGCGGAATCGGTGGTCGGCCGTCGGGACCGCGCCTAACGCCGCCTCAAAGGCATCGAGCACGGTCCGATTGGCGCGATCCCCGATGGCGTGCACGTTGAGCTGAAAGCCCGATCGCAGCGCCCGCACCGCGACCTGCTCGATGCGCTCACGCGGGGTCGTGATGAGCCCGGAGTGCTCGGGCGAGTCGCTGTACGGCTCGAGCAAGGCGGCTCCGCGCGACCCCAGCGCGCCGTCCGCGCTGATCTTGATCGAGCGGATCCACACGCGCCCGTCATGCAGGGCGCTCTGTGGCCCACGCTTGAGGTAATGATCGAGCGTGGCATCGTCGCTCGAGATCATGACGTAGTTGCGAAGATCGTAGCGCCCTTCGCGCGCGAGCTCCTCGTAGACGTCGATCGTCGACCGGCCGACGCCCGCATCGTGAATTCCCGTGAGCCCCCAGCGATTGGCTTCCTTCACCGCCGCGAGAACCGCTGCCCTCACTTCCTCGCGCGGCGCCGGAGGAATCGCGCGCTGCACGAGACCCATCGCGCGATCGACCAGCACGCCGGAGGGCGCGCCGCCCGAGAGCCGCTCGATTCGGCCGCCTTCCGGGTCGGTGGCCGTCGCCGTGAGATTCGCCGCGGTCATCGCGCGCGCGTTCACCAGCGCCGCGTGACCGTCGACGCGGGTCAGATATACCGGATGGTCGGGTACGGCGCGTGACAGCGCTTCGTGCGAGGGGAAGCGCGTATCGCCCCAATCGTTCTGGTCCCATCCGCGGCCGATGATCCACGTACCAGCGGGTACGCCGCGCGCCCGCGCGGAGACGCGGGCGATGACCTCGTCGTACGACCTCGTACCCCGGAGATCCACCGTGCGCAGCGCCATCCCCAGTCCGAGAAGATGAGCGTGCGCGTCGACCATCCCCGGGATGACGGTGCGGCCGTCGAGATCGATGACGCGAGTTCGCGGACCCCGCATCGCGAGCGCCCCGCGATCGGACCCGACGAACCGGACGCGTCCCGCCGTGATCACCATCGCGTCGCCGAACGGTCGACGGTCATCGACGGTGTAGATGCGCGCATTCGTGATGATCAGATCGGCCGGCTGCTGCTGCGCCGACAGGCCCACCGGAAGGGGGATGAGAAGTGCGATGCGCAGCGCGGTCTGGTGTCGTCTCATGGCGAAAGAACGCGAACGGAATTCTTACGAGTGAGTTGGCCGAGAACTCTGGCCGGCGATGGGTGGCGCCGATACTATCGCCCCCACGTCCCTCACTCGCAACCCGCCGCCGATGAACACGCTTCGCGCCTTGCGCTTCGCGCCGCCATTCGCGCTCCTGGCGTCGGTCGCATCGGCACAGTCCGCGCCGACGACTGCCGCGCCCGATCTCGCGCTGGCCAGCGCATCGCAGCTCCTCGGGCTCCTGCCCGACGGAGAAGAGAAACGCCGATTCATCCTCGATTGCACCGGCTGCCACGCCTTCGACGCTCGGGTCGCCGCGCCCGGTGGCCGCGCGAGAACGGCGGTGCAATGGGACTCGGCGACCCATCGCATGCTGAGCTACGCGGGGGCGAGGACGAGCTTCCCCGTCATCTCCGCGGCGCGCGAGCCCGCGTCGACGTCGCAGTGGCTGGCCCGCTGGATTACCGACTCCTCGCTCGCGACGGTCGCCCCGTCATCACCCCCCGCCTCGCCGAAGGTGCGCGAGTACCTGATGCCCATGGCGCAGGACCTCCCGCACGACGTCGCCGTCGATGACGAGGGGAAGGTCGTGATCACGGGGATGTTCTCCCACAGGATGTACCGGCTCGATCCAGCGAGCGGCGCGCTGGAGTCGTTCGACATCCCGGTGGAGCGCGCCAATCCACGGGCGGTCGTCATCGATGATCGCGGCGCCTGGTGGGTGCTGCTCGGCGGCCCGCGCCGCATCGCGCGACGCGATCCGGCGCTCGGCCTGTGGAAGGTGCACGAGATCGGAATGTATCCGCACAGCATCGGTGTCGACGCGGCCGGTCGCGTATGGTTCAACGGCCATTTCACGCGCGATCCGGAGCAGATCGGGTTCCTCGATCCCACCAGCGGCGCTGTCACGCTGCGCGATGTTCCTCCCCATCCCGCGCTCGCGAAGGTCGACGGCGGCCCCATCCCATACGAGCTGCGAATCGCGCCCGATGGGGCCATCTGGATCTCGGAGCTCGGCGGCAACCGCCTCGTGAGGCACGATCCCGCGACCAACACCTTCCGTACGTTCGACATGCCGACACCACATTCCGGGCCGCGCAGGTTCGACTTCGACGCGGCCGGGACGTTGTGGATTCCCGAGTACGCCGGCGGGAAGCTGACGCGGCTCGATCCCACCACGGGGCGGTTCACGCAGTGGGACCTTCCGGTCAGAGATGCCGCGCCCTACGTCGTGCGCGTCGACCGCCAGCGGGGCGATGTGTGGGTTGGGACGGGCGCCGCGGACGCCCTGTTCCGGTTCGATCCTCGAACGGCGCGGTTTACCGCGTACGACCTCCCGACGCGCGGTGCGCTCGTGAGGCATCTCGACATCGACCCGCGCACCGGAGTGGTGTGGGTAGCCTACGGCGCGAGCCCCGGTGTGGCGGCGCGGGTGGCGCGTATCGAGCCTTGACTGCGGGGTCCTCGGGGTCCTCGGGGTCCTCGGGGTCCTCGGCGTCCGAAACCCTGGCAACCTCGCACCCTGCGGACCCCGAGGACCCCGAGGACCCTGCGGACCCTGACACGTCCCCCCCTCACCGCCGCTCGTACTTTCCGTCGAAGGCCACCGTCCACGTCTTGCCACCGTCGGTGGAGCTCTCCCACAGCTGGCGGACCCCGGCGGGGGTGCCGCCTAACGGCGTCCACCGTATTCGGTGAAGGGTCCTGGCGCCGTTGGCCCCGGTCGTGACCCCGGAGAGCTCCATGGCGCCGTCCCGCAGACCGCCATCCAGAAAGAGCACCGTTCCATCACTGCCGACCCACGTCTGATGCCAGCGGCCGGAGCTCGGATCGAAGGCGTTCAGGCTCGTGCCCGTGGAGCCGCCGGCGCCTTTCCATTCCTCGCGCAGTCCGCAGCCGGCGTTGATCGACTGGATACTGTTCGTCCCCGCCGCTCTTCCATTCGGCAGCGTCACGTTCCACTCGCCCAGCCAGAAGTCGAATTGCCGGTGCTCGGCGCGCGTGCACGCTGGCGGGGACTGTGCGGCCAACGGGGCAGCCATGCAGAGCAACAGTGCGATCACTCCCGATACCGACGATGCAGGCTTCATCGATCCTCCTCTGTTCTCGTTGGCCAGCTCCTCTCTACGGGCGTGTGTACCGATCTTCCTTGATGCCTGTGATCAACGCTGTGCGACGCACCAGCGTATCACCCGCGATCGACAGCGAGTCGCGCGGGGCGATCGACGAGAATGGCGGCGGGCTGTAGTACTGGAGCACGACCCATCCGGGACCCGATTCGTACGCTCCCCACGTCGTCCACTCCGACGAGCTGACCGTACTCACATCGCCATCGACGTAGCCAATCGCCGACTCGGACCGATGCCGGCGGAAAAACACGCCATCGCTGAACATCAGCGAATCGAAGAGGACCTGGCCGACCGATCGCTGGTTCCCGATCGTCGTGTCGTATTCGACGAGCGGCTCCTCCGTGCGGCCATTGATCGAGCTGAGCCGGTACCGATCTGACGGCATGGTGTGCTGCCCCACCTGCGCTCGGCGATACGTGAACGTCATCGGTTGGCCGGCGAAGTCAGGCGATGTGAAGATGATCGAGTCTCCGGACACACGCGCGACGACATCATCGATCGGCTCCGTGCCTTCCAGCACAAGCTCCCGAGCGGAGAGTCGGTATGTGCCCTCCACGACGAAACCGAAGCCAACGCTGCCGCCGATGCCGTGGCCGAAGGTCCCATTGGGACGAAGCACGAGATCGCCACGTGTGATCTGTACGAACGCCCCAATACTCGGGGGCGACAGGTAGGGAAGGGACTGCCCGTTGACGGACACGAGGCGGTAATAGCCGGGTGCCGTTCGCGGAAGAGAGACTCCATCACCGCAGGCCGCCGCCACAGCACCCGCGAAAACGACCGCGAGCCCGAAAGGGCGACGGGTAAACGAAGGACGAAGCATTCAATGGTTGGGTTGAAACGCTACCTAACGTCGCAGGCGGTCACGCACCCGTCAACGTCTCGCGACGGTCGTTCGCCCCCGGGCCGTCAGAGCCACCGACGCACGCGCGACCGGTACGCTGCGTACTCATCTCCGAACGCGTGGCCGAGGTAGTGCTCCTCGCGGCGGATGACGAGGGTGTACAGCGAGAGCAGGACGAGCGGGAGGACCACGAGGGGCCACGCCATGCTCATGAGCAGGGACAACCCGATGTAAGCCGCGGAAAAGCCCACGTACATGGGGTTGCGCGAAAAACGAAAGGGCCCGGTGGCCACGATCGTTCGCGCGGGTCGCGAGGGATAGATCGCCGTGCGCGCCCGCGCAAACGTCAGCATCGCCCACATCAGAAGCAGGATTCCCGCAATGACGAGCATCCAGCCCGTGATGAGAAGAGCCGTCCGATCGATACCGCCGAGCGGAAGCGTGAGCACCCAGCGGTCGAGCGCGACCGCGAGCAGGAAACCGACGACGAACAGCGTTGGCGGCGGAAAGTGAACACCAGGATGGGCTGGTGCCGGGTCGGTCACGAGACACCCGCGGTCGCATGCGTTTCTGTGGGATGCCCCTGATCGGGATTCGTGTCGCCGAGGTATCGCCTGACGCGACGAACGTGACGCTCGAGCTGTTGCAGGTGACGCTCGACACCCTCGCGCATGCCGGGCATCTCGGGGACGACGACTTTCGCGAAGTGTGCCCCCCAGTCAGGACGGCTGCCGTCGGCGTCGACGAAGCCATAGTCGCGCCCGAGCTCCCAGGAGCTGTAGATGTCGCCCGAGCGCGCGAGCACGTCCGGATCCTGGGCGAGCGCGGCCACCGCGCGGCCGACGAAGAGCGGCGATTCGGATTGCAGGAAGTGCGGGTCCTTCTTCCCGGCGTCGCGCCACGTCGCCTCCGTCACCCCGAAATGCTGGAGCATCATCTCGGAACGTAGAAAGCCGGGGGTGATGGCCACCGCCGCGATTCCGTGAGTGCGGAGTGCGTCCGCAAAGCTCATCGCCAGCGATTTCTGTCCCGCCTTCGAGAGATCGCGCATGATGTTGCCACTGCCACTCACGAGAGAATCCCCTTCGGTCACTTCGACGATGAGGCCGCGTCGTTTCTTGATCATGAGCGGCGCGGCGTGCTTCGCCGTGATGAGGTGAGCCACGACCGCGTGCCGCAACCCCTCGGAGAGATACGACAAGTCCGATTTCCAGAACTGCTCCCACCCACCCATGCGCGGATCTTCGCCGGCGGCACTGTTGACCAGCACGTCGAGCCGCTTCTGCTCGCGCTGAATGCGCGCGAACAGCGCTTTTACCTGTGCCTCATCGGTGTGGTCGACCCGAATCGCGATCGCCGTTCCTCCCGCCGCGACGATCAACTCGGCGGTTTCCTCGATCGTCTCCGGCCGCGCGTAGGGCGAGGGCTCCCCGCGCACGCTGCGGCCGGTGCAGTACACGACGGCGCCCGCTTCGCCCAGCGCGCGCGCGATGCCGCGGCCGGCGCCCCGTGTCGCTCCCGCCACGACTGCGACCCGCCCACTCAGCGGTTTCTCATCCCCTGCGTTGGACCGTGTGGAATGACGGCTCATGAGATCCTCCCGAGCAGGGCGTTTATGAATGGCGCGCAGAACGCGTGCCCGTTCCTACAGAGTGCGGATCACCGTGCAGGGGTTGCCTGCCGCCACGACGCCTGGCGGAATGTCCCGCGCGACCACGCTCCCCGCCCCGATGGTCGTGTCATCCCCAATCGTCACACCCGGCAGGACAATCGCGCCGCCGCCGATCCACACGCGCTTGCCGATGGTGATGGGCCTGGCCAGTTCCGGGCCTGCCACACGCGCCGCTGCCTCACGAGGGTGATCGGCCGTATAGAGCTGGACGTAGGGACCGAGCTGTGTCTGCGCTCCGATACGAATGGGGGCGGGATCGAGCAGGACGCAGCCAAAATTGACGAACACGTCTTCATCGAGCTCGATCTGCGTTCCGTAGTCGCAGTAGAAGGGTGGCTCGATCCACGCGCCCGGCGCGACCTTGCCCAGGAGGTCCATGAGGATCGTGAGGCGCTCCGAGGCGTTTTCCGGTGAGGAGCTGTTGAAGCGCATCCACAGCAGCCGAGCGCGCTGTCGCGCGCCGACGAGCACCGGATCCGAGGCCTGGTACAGCTCGCCACGCAGCATCTTGGCTCGTTCGGTATCGCTCATGGGCGTCGAGGAATGGAACGCTCGCGAGCGTTCGAGCGGCAGGGGCGTTTACGAGACAAGCCGGATCAGCTCCGCGAAATACTCCGGCTTCCGCGTCGAGAAGAGGCCGTACCAGGCCTCGAGGACATCGGGGTCGTAGAGATCGAGCCGGCGATAAATGTGATACGCGAACTCGAGTGGAGCCATCGAGGCGGCGGTGATGAGGTCGCCATCGGTCACCGCGGGCTCGTCCGCGTACAGCGCACCGCCGCGATATCCCGTCGCCATCATGTATTCGCGCGCGTTGCTCGTGTGGCGCCGCTCGTCGAGAAGACCACCGCGCGCGAGCCCGGCCGTCGCGCCGCAGATCGCCGCCACCGGCACGCCACTCGCGAGAAAGGCGCGCGCCTTCTCGACGGCCTCGGTGTTTCCGCCTTCGTCCCACGTGTCGCCGCCGGGCAAAATGAGCATGCGACTGTCGGCCGGTGACAGCTCGTCGAGCGCCAGATCGGGAACGATGCGCACGCCGCCGGAGGTGACGATCGGATCGCGTCCCGGCGCAACGGTCCTCACCTGCCACTCGTTGGGCACGCGGTGAAACTGGGTGTTGTTGATCCCCGCGACCGCGAAGCCGTACTCCCAGTCAGCCAGCGTGTCGAAGACGTAGCAGTGAACGGTGTGTTTGGACATGGGAGTCAGGAGTCAGGGATCAGGAGTCAGGAGTCAGGGATCGGGGGGTGTCAGGGAATGGGTTTGAGGAGAGAACGGCAACGCGTGTCCTAACCCCTTCACCTTGACATCCCCCTGATCCCTGACCCCTGACCGCCGACTCCGGCGTCACGAGCATCCCTCCACCAGCTGCACGGCGGGCACGCGCCCGGCGCGATAGAGGGTCACCCGGCCCTTGAGCGTCTCGAAGATGATGCGGTGGAGCGTGTCGCCAGGCCGCGTCACCACCACGTAATGGCCGTCGGGATAGGTGTACTTGTGCGGCTCGATCCGAGCCTGGGCGCCGTACAACTCCAACACGCGCGACTCGCTGTCACCCACCTGGGCGCCCTCGGCGGTGTGAATGCCCGCCGAACCGACCTCGACCCGCGCGACGGTGTCGTCGATGACCATCAGCAGGATGCCCTCGGGCATCGTCGTGGGATTCACGTGATCGCAGCCGGCCTGCGTCACGCGCAACGTCTCGCCTAACGTCCGCGAGGCAGCGGCGAGTGGCACGCCCACGCGAAGGGGACCGATTCCATCGGCGCGAACGACCCATCGCGGCGGCGTCGTATCGGCAGCCACCGCCGAATCGCGCGCCGTATCCGCGGTGGCCGACGCGGTGTCGACGCGATCCCGTCCTGCGGGCGAGCAGGCCAGGAGCCCGACGAGCAGAAGCCGCCTCGCGTCAATCGCGGTCATCGGTGACCAACCGGTGAATCATTCGAGCCTCCGTCATCAACACCGCACGTTACCCATGCCCGGGGCCTTTCGCGAGGTGTTTCTGCTCTCCCACCGCGTACGCCTCGGCCATCCAGTGCCGAAATTCCGCGTCGATGTCCTCCGGGCGCTCGAGGCGGAAAGCGTGCAGGTGGTTGCGCGGCGAAAAGGTCTGAATGCGGCGAAAGCGCGGGCTCTCGAGGCGCCGGGCGAGCACGACGTGGCCGTCGAGCCATGCACGGCGTGGCGTAATCTGCGCGAATGACATCCGCACGTGAAACGCGATGCGCGTCTTTTCAGGGATGACCTCCACCGGTCCGATGGCCCGAATCACCGCGACCACCGCATCGAACAGCGCCCGGATCTCCGGCGGCTTACCGGCAAAGTGATGGTCGAGGTCGTGGGTGCCACAGGCGTGTGACTGGTTGCGGTTCGCGAACGCGCGGCCACATCGCTCGCAGCGCCACAGCGAGGGGTTCATGCCCGATGATACGTCCGGCATCGTACTGGCACCACGCGCGGCCGTCGTTGCGTATTGTGCCCGCGCCCCGTTCGCCATAGCATCTGTGCTCCGACACCATGGGTCCCGCGATGCCGCAGTCCCTGCACATTCTGGCGCTCGGAGTGGTCACTCTACTGTCGACGTCGACTGTCACCGACGTGGCCGCCCCTCCTCGCGTCATTCCTAACGACAATCGCACGCCCGCCGGCACGCTCCGCGACGGCGTTCTCACGCTGCGAATGACGGCGCAGCCGGCCGTCTGGCGTCCCGAGGGCCCGGACGGCCCCGAGCTCGCGATCTATGCCTTCACGGAGGAAGGGAAGCGCCCCCAGATCCCGGGGCCGCTCGTCCGCGTACCGGTCGGGACCGAGATCGACATCGCGCTGAGGAACGCGCTTCCCGAGACGCTGCGGGTGTACGGGCTCCAGCATCGCCCGTCCGAGAAGCTCGATAGCGTCGACGTCTCCCCCGGGCACACCACGCTGTTCAGGATCCGCGCGGGCGCCGTGGGAACGTATTTCTATTCGGCGCGCACCTCGCGCGACACGTTTCCCTTCGGGCAATACGCCGATGGCCAGCTGAGCGGAGCGATCGTCGTCGATACGGCCGGCGCCACCCGGCGTCCCAAGGACCGCATCTTCGTGATGGGGCTGTGGCGCGGCAACCGGACGCCGTTCGGCACGCCGGTGGAGCGGCGGCAAGAGGTTCTGGTGTTCAACGGCCGCGCCTGGCCCCACACCGAACGGTTGACCCACACGGTCGGTGACAGCGTCCAGTGGCGCTTCATCAACACGACACGGCGCGGTCACCCGCTGCATCTGCACGGCTTCTACTATCGCGTCGACTCACGGGGCAACGCAGTGCGCGACACCCTCCTCGCCGAGGGCGCACGTCGAACGGTCGTGACCGAGCTCCTGGGGCGCGGGACGACGATGGCGCTGACGTGGTCTCCGCACACGCCGGGAAACTGGCTCTTCCACTGCCATCTCGTGGAGCACATCTCGGGGCGCTCTCGTCCTGCCGCGCTCTTCCCCTCAGCCCGGGCGAACGGCGGCCACGCGGGCCACGCCGAGCATGAGATGTCCGGCCTGGTGATGGGCATCCACGTACGGCCGAGGCCTAACGAGCCGGCGCGCCCTCCCGATCCTCCGCGCCGCACGCTCCGCCTGTTCGTCACCCAGAAGGACAGCGTGTACGGCACCGGTCACGCGTACGGCTTCGTCCTTCAGAACGGCGAGCGCGAGCCCGCTTCCGATTCCCTTCGGCTCCCGGGATCGACGATCACGCTCGTGCGCGGCGAGCCCGCCGCGATCACGGTGATCAATCGGGCGCGCGAGCCCGTCAGCGTGCATTGGCACGGGATCGAGCTCGACAGCTACTTCGACGGCGTTGGGCACTGGAGTGGGATCGGGAAGCGCCTCGCACCCGCCATCGCGCCCGGCGATTCGTTCGTCGCACGCATGACACCTCCGCGCGCCGGGACGTTCATGTACCACACGCACGCTCACGAGATCGCCCAGATGGGCGGCGGCCTCTACGCGCCGCTGCTCGTGGTCGAGCCGGGGTACCAGCGCGACACCACGATCGACCGCGTGATCATGTTGAGCACGAGCGGCCCGCTGGCAGAGTCACCGCCAAACGTGAATGGCGACACGACAGGTGCGCCGATGGAGCTTCGCCAAGGCCTCACCTACCGCCTGCGTTTCCTCGCGATCGCGCCAAATGATACGAAAGTCATCCGCCTGCTCGCGGATACGGCCCTGCAACGGTGGCGCGCCGTGGCGAAGGACGGAGCGACGCTCCCACCACACCAGGCCGTCATGCGCGGCGCCCGCCTCGTCATGGGAACGGGCGAGGCGTGGGACGTGGAGTTCACTCCGTCGGAGGCGCGAGAGCTCACCCTGGAGATCCTGTCGCTCGGTCGCGGCGGACTTCCTCCGGTGCGGTCGCGAATTCCGGTCTACGTGCGCGACTAGTCGGAGCCTAACGCACGGGCGAGCTTCTTCGGCGCGGCGAGGCGGTACGCCTCGCGGAGAATGTCGCCGAGCTCCGTCCAGTCGCAGACGTCATCGAGGTACACACCGATCCACCCGCTCGGCCCCACGTACGGCGGCGAGAAGAATCGGTCCGGGGCAGCGCGGATGAGCAGCTCCTGATTGACGTGCACGGACTTGCACCACGCGGCGTTCCGGCCCCCGCCGTGGTGGTTCGCGCCGCTCGCGTACATCGCGAACATCTTGTTTCGCACGCGAAAGGTCGGCTCGCCCCACGCTTCGACTTCATGCGCTTCGGGAAGGGCGAGACACAGCTTGCGCAGGCGCGCCAGCGGGCGAGGAGGCATGCCTCAACGAGCGCGTTTCGAGGCGCCCCGCTTCCGGGCGGCTCCCCTCGAGGTGTTGCGCTTCCAGCAGATCTCGCAGCGAGCTCCGCGATACTTGTGACCTCTCGAGCAGGTTTTCCAGGCTGACTTCCGGGCTTTGACCATCGCTCACCTCGGCGGCGCCAGGGTATCCGGCATAATGTGAACGGTCGGAGGTTGAAGCGTCGGGAGTGTCCGGGTCCATCGCGCTGCCTCCTTCTCCGTCGCCCACCGAATCATCGACAGCTCGCCGTCATATCCAATGTGCATTGTCAGAAGCGGCGCGCCGATGTTCCCGTCTTTCAGGGGAAGGATCATGAGCGAATCCGACCGCCGTGCGAGGATATGGGTCCCGGAGGGCGAGACGGCGGCGTCGAAGACGTTAGGCAGCTGGCGGACGACGTCCGTCCAGGCGATGGGGGGCGTGGAATCGCCGGTGAACGAGGCGGGAAGCGGCGGACCGCCCTCCGTGTCCTGCCCACCGCGACAGACGTTAGGCCCTTCGACCCACAGCCGCGCCACCCATCGTCCTTCGTGTCGCCCGATCGCCCACGCCGAGTCCACCTCCGCCGCCGGATCCTCCGCCACGTAGCCGCAGCCAACAGAATCGTTGAAGCGGGCCAGAAGGGGTGCGAGCGCCGCGGAGTCGAGGAGCGGACGGAGCATGATGCGCTCATTCGAGTCCAGTCGTCTTACACGGTTTGCACCGGATGTGGCGTACGAGGCCGGGCTGCAGAACTCCGTACCGATGTGGCGAATCTCGAGCGATAGCGTGGTCGGCGACGCGTAGGTGATCCTTCGCGTGTGGTTGGAGCAGTACAGCTCCTCGCGGCTCGGGGGAGACTCATCGGCTGCCTCGGTCTCCGACGGGGTCGATGGCGCTTCCGCTCGCGCCGCGAGCACGCCTCGTTCCGCCTGGTCGCATGGCATGCCGCTCAGAGTCACGTGGGCGTCTTCGCCCGGCGGAGCCACGAAGACTGCTTCCTCGAGGAAGACGAACACGGTGTCCTCGACCCAGCCGCCGCCACCTTCGCCCAACGTGCATCGCCTGGCCACCCCCGCCCACCACATGCCGTCGTCCCGCGGAATCACGAGATGGGGCGTCTCGGTGATCAAGCGAGCGGTGTCGTTAGGCCAGGCGATCCAGAGCGTACGTCCCGAGGTGAGGCCGAGGAGCACTCCCGCGGGAGCGGGCGTCGAAGATGTGCAGGCACCGGTGAGCAGCGCGACGCACCCCAGCGCTAGCAGCCTCACCAGCGACGCTCGCCGCGTGCGTCACAGGCGAATGCCCGACCGGTCGCGTCGTAGCACGTGCCATACGGGCTTCGTCCATCCCCCGTGAATGCGGCGAGCCCGACGCCGACAACCGCCGTGATCGCGAAGATCGCGGCCGCGACAGCCAGGACGCGTAGCGCAGGAGTCGCCAGCCGCGACCCCGCCCGGCGGTCGAGCAGACCCCACGCCGCGTAGCTCGCCCCCGCCCCGAGCGCGGCGGCAGCCGGCCACCACGAGGCGAAGAACACCAGGATGATCAATGCGCTGGCGGCGCATACCCCTGCCTGGTCGACGAGTGACGTCTCCGTGCGCCTGCGCGCGCGCGCCGCGAACACGTCGAAGACGGTGTGCCCGTCGTGAGGCCGATCGGTGACCATGGCTGAGATCCGGGGAGTCGAGGTAGTCGAGGGGATCTAGTGAGCTGCGTCTGAATTGGTGAGTGCAGTCGCAAGGCGACGGCAACCGCAACGGCAATCTTACCGCGGAGAACGCGGAGGGCGGAGAGAAACGTCAACACAGCGGCTTCTCACAAGGACTCCAGCGGGTGCGGTCCTCTGCACTCTCCGCGTTCTCTGCGGCAAGATTGCCGTTGCCGATGCGATCGAGGGAACGTCGTTGCCCTTCCTGGATCCCTCGACACCCTCAATGACCTCGAAACCGCGACATCCTCGAATTACAACACGAGCTCGTAATAGACCAGGGGGTTCCCCTTGTAGACCACCCTGCCGACGTGCTGGAATCCCGTCCGCGCGTAGAAGTCGCCCGCCCCGGCGGGCCCATCATAGGCGTCGAGGCGCACGGCATCGGCGGGCCACGCGCGAGCGATGCGGATGATCTCCTCGACGCACCGCCGGCCGACGCCGCGCCCCTGATAATCGGGGCGCACTGCCATGCTGGTGAGATAAAGGGGACGCTCGCACGCCGTAAATCTGGAACGGTCGATCGCCCAGGGTTTTCGCGTGCCGAGCGCAAAGGTGGCGACGGCGGCGCGTCCGCTCCGCGCCAGCCACACCTGGGAGATACGCATGTCGTACCGGGTGCCTCGCTCCGTCGTCTCGCTCGACCAGTGGCCCCGTCCGAATCGTGCCGTCAGATCGCGCGCCGTGGCGGTGCGCAAGGCAGCCACCGCCCGCGCGTCTCGCGCCATCGCCTTGCGAAAGCTCAGGCGCGTATCGACTCCAGCGGCGCGGCGTCCGCCTCGAGCTCGGGATTGCCCTCGAGGAACGTGCGGTGGAAGCGGAACAGCGTGACTCGCCCTTCCATCACATGGTCGCGGCGGCCCGCTCGGCCACCGCCCTCAGGGAATCGCTCACGTTTCGGCCGGCTTAGAGCGGGACGAGCTCCGTCGTCGTCGCACGCGACTTGGCGCGGCCGAGATCGCGCGCGTACTTCAACGAGCCGGGAGTGTGGTACTTCTCGAGATATGCGCGCGACACGGCGTCCTTGAGGCGCTCACTCTTCGTGAAGACCGCGCGAACCGGAATCTCGCGACCGTCGACGGCGACGATGCCGCGCGGCTCCTCCTGAAACGTGCGAAACCAGCTCCGTGGCTTCAGGCTCCACGATCTGACGAAGACGCGCTGTTGGACGACGACCGCCCAGATGCCGATGATGCGATGCGGTCCCGTCCCGGCGCGGATGCCGAGGATCTGCCCGTCGCGAATGGCGGCGAGAATCTTGGGGGAAAAGCGGCGCCGGCCAGGCATCAGTCGTGGTCTCCGAGGCTTCTCGGTCACATGATACTACGGATTCCGTGTCAGGGACGGCAGGTGTAGGAACCGCAGGTGGCCGCAGAAACTGCACGTCAAGAGCGCGCACGCGGATTCCCGCGGATTGAACGGCAAAAACGCCACGGATACTGCAACTGCAATGCTTTGGGAACTGCAACACCTATGTGCGGACGAGGCTCAGCGTGCCGTCGTGTACTTTCCCTACGGGCTGTTCCAAACAGTCTTGCAGTTGCCGTATCCGTGCAGTGTTGCCGTTCCAAATCCGCGGGAATCCGTGTGCGCGCTCTTGACGTTGCAGTTTCTGCGGCCACCTGCGGTCCCTTACCTCCGGCGATGCGAGCCAGGGCCCCACGCTTGACGCTTGGCACTGGCGACCGTATGCCATGTCCAGCGCAGTCCACCACGGGTCCTACAGGAGGCACTATGCAGGGCGTCCTCAAGCTGGCGGTGTTGGCGATTGCGATGAGCGTGCTCGTGCCTGTCGCAGCACTGGCGCAAGGGGGCACGATTCGCGGCCGTGTGGCCGATACAACCGGAGCAGCCATCGCGGACGCCGTGGTCTGGGTCGAAGCGACCGCATTGCGTGTCATGACCAGCGCGTCCGGCGAGTACGTTCTCAGCGCCGTTCCGCCGGGGACGGCGATCGTCCGCGTGCGACGCATCGGCTACGTCGACATCGCCCCGGCGGCGCGCGTGGTCGTCGTCGCGGGTGGAACCGTCCAGCAGGACTTTACCCTTCGCAACGTCGCCAACACCCTCGCGCCGATCGTCGTGGGGTCACGCGCGACGCATACCGCCGCCGACGAGCTCGCGGTTCCCGTCGACGTCTTCACGCCGGAGATGATTCGCTCCCAGGGTACGACCGAGACGGCGCAGATTCTCGCTCAGCTCGCCCCGTCGGTGAACTTCCCTCGCCAGAGCGTCTCCGACGCGTCGGAGATCGTCAGGCCGTTCACGATGCGCGGGCTGAGTCCCGACCATACGCTGGTGCTGCTCAACGGCAAGCGCCGGCACCACACCGCGCTCATTCATTATTACGGTGCGGGGCAGGGAGCAGGCTCCAGCGGGGTCGACATGAACGCGTTTCCCGCCAGTGCGATCGAGCGACTCGAGGTGCTGCGCGACGGCGCGGCGGCGCAGTACGGTTCGGACGCGATCGCCGGCGTCGTGAACGTGGTCCTGAAGGAAGGAGCGTTCGCTCCCTTCTTCAGCGTCGATCTCGGCGAGTACATGACCAGCGAGGACAACCCGGCGGCACTGCCCATCGATGGCGATCGTCCGAGCTTCCCGCGGGATGGCCGCACGATCGACGTCAACGGCGGCTGGGGCGTCCCGCTCGGCGGAGGCTCGGTCAGTCTGTTCGCGGAGTACCGCGACCGCGACCCGACGAACCGCGCCGGGCCGGACTCCGAGCCCATGTTCGGTGGCGATGCCGATGAGGTGATCAACGGCGACCTCGTCACCAAGAACAACCCCATTCCGATGCCGAACCACCACTGGGGTGACGGGGCGTCGAAGGACCTGATGACCTTCGCGACGCTGCGGCTGCCACTCGGCTCGGCCGGTGCCGCGGGGCTGTATGGGTTTGGCGGATATAGCCGGCGCGAGGGAACGGGCTTCGGGTACTTCCGTCCGCCGTCGAGCGAGCGGAACTGGACGCAGATCTATCCGAACGGCTTCCTCCCGAGGTTCGCGCCGGATGTCGTGGACCTCTCCGCCGTCGTCGGCGCGCGTGGGATGGGCGCAGGCTGGGGCTACGACTTCGGCATCACGTACGGCCACAATGCATTCGAGTACCATCTCGAGAACACGCTCAACACATCGTTGGGTCCGTGCCTCGACTCGCCGTGCGCCCCGGGACAGGACGGGCTCCTCGGCACATCCGACGACCCCGGTATCCCGAACCAGACGAGCTTCTTCGCCGGTGAGCTGCGCCTGTCGGAAGGGATCTTCAGTGTCGATCTCAACCGCGAATTCGACGTCGGCCTGGCTTCCCCGGTTCACATCGCGATCGGAGCCGCCTATCGCCGAGAAAACTACGAGATCATCGCCGGTGAGCCGGCGTCGTACATCAACGGATTCCATCCGGCTGCCGATCTCAGCATCGCGCCGTCGGGCTCACAGGTCTTTCCCGGATTCCGTCCCGACGATGCGGCTGATGCCGACCGCAGCAACATCGGGGCGTACGTCGACCTGGAGGGGGATCTGGTGCCGCGGCTGCTGGCGAACGTCGCCGCCCGCTTCGAGAACTACAGTGACTTCGGGTCGAAGGTCACCGGCAAGCTCGCGATGCGGTTTCAGCCATCGTCGAGGCTGACGCTGCGCTCCGCCGTCAGCACCGGCTTCCGCGCTCCGTCGCTGAACCAGAGCTTCTACTCGAGCGTCGTCACGAATTTCAAGGCCGACGAGATTACCGGCGCTCCCATCCCCTTCGAGGTCGGCATCTTCCCCGTGAGCTCGCGCGAGGCGCGCGCACTGGGTGCACGCGACCTCGAGGCGGAGTCCTCGCGAAACTTCAGTGCCGGGGCGGCACTCTCGCCAACCGAGAATCTGACCTTCACCGCCGATTTCTTCCTCGTCAACGTCGACGATCGGATCGTTCTCACCGGCTTCCTCGATACCGACAGCGTGGCGGCGATTCTGCGCGGCATCGGCTCGCGCGCGGAGGCGGCGCAGTATTTCACGAACGCGATCGACACGAGGACCCGCGGGATCGATCTCACCATGGATTATCGTCTGCCGACGACGGCCGGTGAGCTCGGGCTGAACGCCGCGTTCAACTACACGAAGACCACGATCCCGAACGAGTGCTGCATTCCGTTGCCGCCGGAGCTTCAGGGGACCGACGAGGAGCTGATCGGGCGGTTCGACGAGGGAGGGTTGCTGGCGATGACGCAGGAGCGCCCGAAATGGCGGAGCATCGTCAGCGGGCGCTACCGGTACCGCGCCTGGAATGCCCTCGCGCGATACTCGTATTACGGCAAGTACACATCGTCCCTCTACAGCTACAGTGGCGACGACGTCGCGACGTACAGCGCGAAAGGCCTGTTCGATCTCGAGCTCGGCTATACCGCTGCGCGCATCTTCAAGATCGCGGTTGGGGCGCGAAATCTCTTCGATACCTACCCGGACCGCATGTCGTACAACAACGGCTTCGACATCTTCCCCTACCCCCCGGCGTCGCCGTTCGGGTATAATGGGCGCTTCGTGTACACCCGGGTCGACGTCGACTTCGGGCGGTGAAGCACCACGGGGCAGGACACTTTCCGGAGGGCGCGATGCGGCGGACCTCACTCGTCATTCTGGCGCTGGCGATCCTGACTTCGGCGGCAGCCGTTAGGCGTGGCACGCCGCCGGAGCGGATTCAGACCCACGACAATGAGCGGGCGGCGGGCACGCTGGAGAATGGAGTGCTCCGCGTGCGGCTCGAGACGCGTGCCGGACAGTGGTATCCGCACGGGGCGGACGGTCCCAGTGCCGAGATGCTGGCGTTCGGCGAGGTCGGCCGGCCGCTCCAGATCCCTGGCCCGCTGATTCGGGTTCCCGCGGGCACCGAGGTCGTCGCCTCCATCACCAACTCGCTCCCGGACAGCGCGCTCACCGTGCACGGTCTGGTGTCCCGGCCGGTCGCCGCGGGGGCAACTCCCGCGGTGGTGAAAGTTGCGCCGCGTGAAACGCGCGAAGTGCGCTTCCGTCTCGATGCGCCCGGCGCCTACTACTATTGGGCGACGACGATGGGCCGGCAGTTCGGTGCGCGCACGGCGGAGGATGCGCAGCTCTCGGGCGCGATCATTGTCGACCCGCCGGGCAAGCCTGCGCCACGGGATCACATCATGGTGTTCGGGGAGTGGGCAGACCGCCCGGGGGCGGAAGGGCTCGCGACGGCGCAGCAGCGGCTCCTCCTCGTGATCAACGGACGCTCGTGGCCGCATACGACGCGCCTGACGCACAAGGTCGGCGACACCGTGCGGATGCGGTTGATCAACGCGTCCCCGGAAATTCACCCGATGCATCTCCACGGGTTCTATTTCCGCGTCGACAGCCGCGGGGACGGGATCGGCGATACGACCTATGCCGAGGTCAGTCGGGATCGAGTGGTGACGGAGCGGGTGCGCGTGGGCTCGACCGCGACGATTTCGTGGATTCCGGAACGCCCCGGAAACTGGCTCTTTCACTGTCACTTCACGACACACTTCGCCCTTCGCGGCCCGTTAGGTACCAGAAAAGCGGAGCAGGTGCCTCGTGCGCATGCGGCTCACGTCGGCAATCACGCCATCGAGGGGATGAGCGGTCTGGTCGTCGGGGTGTCGGTGGAGCCGCACGGGGATGCCCCCTCGGAGTCGGCCAGCAATGACGGACGCCGTCGTCTGCGGCTGCTCGTCCGTCCCGGTGGCGGGACGACCGAATTGCCGTACTACGCGTTCACTCTGCACGAAGGGAGCGGGGAATCGCCCGTAGACACGACGAGGCGCAGCGGCCCGCCCATCGTGCTGCGCCGCGACGAGCCGGTCGCAATCATGGTCGTCAATCGAGGCCCCGAGCCGACCGCCGTGCATTGGCACGGCATCGAGCTCGACAGCTACTTCGATGGCGTTGCCGGCTTCAGCGGCGAAAATCGCCGCCTCTCGCCCGTGATCGCGCCACGCGATTCCTTCGAGGCGCGATTCACACCGCCGAGGTCCGGGACATTCATCTATCACACGCACGTCGACGAGCCGCGACAGCAGCCGGCGGGGCTCTCGGGAGCGCTGCTGGTCGTGGACCCCGACCGTCCCTACGACGCGTCGACGGACATTCCCGTGCTCATCAGCACGCCGCGGACTCCGGAGGTGATACGGCGGTCGGTGCTGCTCAACGGGCAGCTGGCCCCCGCGGAAGTCCAGCTCCGCGCTGGTGTGGCGCATCGCATCCGGCTGATCAACATCACCATCTCCCGTCCGGGAATTCGCGTCGAGGTTCGACGCGATACCGCGCTCGTGCACTGGCGCGCGCTGGCCAAGGATGGCGCCGACCTGCCCGATGAGCGGCGGGTCACGACCGTCGCTCGGCAGCCCATCACCATCGGTGAGACTTTCGACTTCGAGCTCACCCCGCGCGAGCCGGGCGCGATGCGCCTGGAGGTTCGCTCCGGGAACGGGCTGGTGCTCGCGACCATGCCGTTCCTCGTCAGGTAAATCGCGTCGTTCGCGCAACGGGGCCGTTGAGAGCGGTAGCACAGAGACACACAGAGACATCGCACAGAGACATACGGAGCAACGTCAACGGCCAATGCTTGTCACAAAGCACGTGCTGTTGAAGTCCTCGGTGTGTCTCTGTGCCTGTCTCTATGCGCCTCTGTGCACCGCCTTCAAGGCTCGTCGCCAAACCGAAGCCGGTGCACGAAGTGCAGCAGCGCTCCGTAGAGCAGCGTGAGTGGCAGGAAGAGGCCGAGCGTCAGGGGCGTGAACGGGCTTGCGCCGCGCAGCGTCAGCAGGATGAGAATGACTCCGAAGATCACGCCTCGCAGGGTCGGGCGGTCGCGCCAGGCGCGATACAGCACCGCGTAGATCATCCCTCCAGCCGCGCCGCTCGCCACGCCAAGAGACACGACCGTCATCGTGCCACCGAGTGAGAAGCTCGGGGCGACGTTCGTGGCGTGAGCGATGATGCGCATGGCGATGCGGCTGCCGACCCCGAGGATCGGAAGGCCCACGGCCATGCCCACGAGCGGATCGAACACCCAGGGGGTTCGCGCCAGGTGCATGGCGCGTGTCGTTCGCCGTTCGAGCGCGGCAGGGGACGTCACGTCACTTCCCCGATCGCCCCGCCGGCATCGGCGAGCAGGGTGCGCAGCAGACTGCGATGACAGCGTGAGGGATCCTCACAGTAACACCCCACCGAGAAGCTCGCCTGGTGCGAGAGCGCGGCGAGGAGCTCGATGAGGTGGCGCGCGCGCGGCTCGCGCATTTCCCGGTGATATCGTCGAGCGTACCGCCGCCACCGCGCGTCCGTCCATGGCTCCGACAGCGCCCAGGACACGACCTCGGCGCTCGGCGCAAGCTCCGGAAGCCAGACGTCGAAGTAATCCCGCGAGGCGAATTGTCCCTTCCGCACGCCGCGCGGCGGGCGCCTAACGGTTCCCAGCCGGGTGCCCTCCCCCGGTGCGCGAGGACCTCCAAGGCGAACGACGCGAATGGGCATGGTCCTAGGGCGTCATCGACTGGCGCCGCGGCTCGACAGTGATCACTCGCCAGGTCGCGGGGTCGATGAGCGCGCGGGCGTCACCGCCATCGTAGACGATGGCGCCGCCCTCCTCGAACGGTGGCCCGTAGAAGTAGCGGTAGTCGGTGGCGGGAGATTCGTCGCGAAGGAAGAGCGAATCCAGGCGTCCGCCCCGCGGCCAGTAGCGCATGGCGTAGAGGCGATAGCTTCCCTGGCTCCCCTCCGGCCTCATCCCCCAGTAGTGAACGGCGGAATCGATGACGGCGGGTGATGAGAACCCCGAGTTGAAGTACGGCACGAGCTCGCTCAGCGTCCGCCGCCCGGCGGGCGTGCAGAGCACGTGATCAGTTGGCCACGCCGGCGTCGCCGGCACCGACGCCCGCTCGACGGAATCGGCGTCGTACGCCCGCACCGGGAAGAAGAGAAGGGAATCCCGGCCGATGTGGTGGACGCCGAACAGTACCTCGACCGTGTCGATGATCGCACCGTTCGCGCGAAGGACGACGCGCTTTCCCTCCTCGATCATCGTCGCCCATTGGACCGTGTCGCCGAGGGTATAGGACGCGCCCGCGGGACAGGGCGTGTGTGAGACGGAGAAGTCACCCTCGATGACGACCGACGAGTCCGCGCCGGCCCTCGTGTCTCCGCTGGCGCGATCGCCAGCCGGAGCCCCGCACGCGCTCGCTCCCAGCAGCAACGCCCCGAGGCACCTCGTCAGGCGTGTGCTACCGAGCGTACCACCGCGACATCCAGTACGGGAGGATGTAGTCGATCCCCGCCGTCTCGATGAGGCCCTGGCCTCCGCCATAGGTCTGAAACGGACTCCGTTGCCAGAGGAAGTCGGTATTGACGCGCTGGTCAACGCGCACCGGCGTGCAGGAGCGATTGTCCTCACATTCCGGGTACTGGCTGCGTACGTCGACAAAGTAGTCTCGGCGTGGCCGCTCGAGCCAGAGGTCGAGCAGGACGTCCGTCTCGGCGTCGCGAGTGGCCGCCGGACCTCGGACACCACGGTCGATCATGTTGAAGTGCGCGTTCTGGTGGCTGCCCGTGCATTCGCGGAGCGTCGTGAAGGCCTGCATGTAGAACGGCAGCGCGGGGGAAAGGGGCTCCTCGAGCCGGATGAGGTTGAAGAGGTTGATGTGATCCAGGTTGAACTTGAAGTAGCTGTTGTGCGGATCGAAGCACTCACCGGTGATGGGAAGGGGCACCTCGGCGGCCAGTGCGGTGCGATGGGCGAGGTAGACGGCGGTGAACCGCTCGGGGTGGACCCGCCGGCCGACCTGAAGCAGGCTGAGCTGCTGGTCGGCGCGACCGATGAACGTCGTGCTGATCTGGCCATCCGGCATGACGACGTTCCAGCCGTTGCGCAGAAGGAAATCCAGCATGCGTGTGACGACGCGCCTGATGTGTCGCCGCGTGGTGCCATCGCCGACCAGGTCGTACGCGACGCCGAGACCGAAGAAGACCCCGGAGTACTGGTCGCGAGAGGTATTTCCCCACCAGTAGTAGCTCTGTCCGTCGATCGTGCCTTCGCGTCGCGTGTGCTTCTGCTCCCCGGCAGTGATGTCGGCGACGTACGGCGACGTCCTCGGCATGTAGAAGCGCGCGAGCAGACCGGTGCCGGTCACCTCCACCAGGCCCGCGATTCCATCGATGGTCGTTCGGACATTGCGCAGCGCCTCACGAGACCGGGTGACGTCATAGCGAAACGCTTCCGCGGCCAGATAGTGCCCGGTCCAGATGGCCGCGTCGCCCGCGCGTGTGTAGCTCACGAGACGGGTGAAATCAGGCGAGGCGGGATCGGACGAGGCGAAGACGGGGTCGATCATCGTGCCATACGGCAGGTGCAGCCGCTGAATGCCCGCCGAGATGGCGATCGCGTCCGGCTCCGTCGCAATCGTTGCGAGATTCGGCGTGCGCTCACCGCTGGAGGATGGCCGGACCGGGTCGTCGCAGGCGGCGAGAGCGACGGTTAGGCAGAACGCGATGACCTTGCGCATGGCGTGAGCTCCCCTCGAGGCGGGGAGCCACGGGAAGCAAGAGCACTGCCAACGTCAACGAGGAACGAGGAAAAGGGAACGAGGAACGAGGAAGCGGACCCGCTCGGCCCAATGACCGTCCTCGTTCCGCAATCCTCGCTCGTCATTTCCTCCGCGTCAGTCCGTCATCGCGGCCACAGCCACCCGAACGTCCCGGCAGTCAACAGCGCGTAGACGAGGCCGTCGACCGTGTGCTTGACCGTCGTGCTCCACTTCCGGTTCCACCAGATCGAGTCCTGCCAGAGCCCGCCGACGAATCCGATGAAGGCGACGGTCCCTATGATGCGGAAGACGCCGAGATACGGCGCGCCCGGTCCGAGCGTACGGCTGGCGACGTAGCCGGCGAAGAAGGCGATGACCGCGCAGTAGATGAACCACTGCACGAGGCTCTTTCCCATGTGGAATGGGCCGGGTGGCAGGACCGTCATGAGTGCCACCGGCCCCTGATTCATCTTCTCCTTGAACGCGGGCTCCTTCATCGCCTTCATGGACGGCGCCCGCGGGATCATGTAGTCGCCGGGTGGAATGTTGAAGCGCCGCAGGGCCGCCATCACCCCATCTTCGTCCGGCACCTTCGTTACGTCGTTGAAGTGGTAGGTCAGCACCGCGTTCATGATCGCGCTGACGAGAAACACGATCACGGCGGACAGCAGCACCGGCACCAGCAACGATGTCAGAGGAACCATCGCCATCTCCGGGTGAGAGTGGAGCCCTCGTGCGGCGCGTCTCGCGGGTTACGGCGCGCGTGTCGCTTCGGTCCGAAGCACGAGTACCGTGTCCGAGCCGGTCGTCTGATAGCGCGCGCGCGTCGACCCGACGAGGCGCTCGCCCTCCCTGCGCAGGACGTTGCGCGTGGTGACCTGAACGCTCTGCCGCCGAACGCTCGGGAAAGGGCCCGCCTCGGTCACGATGCTGTCACCCTGCACGGCGACGACGCGCACTGCCACGGTTTGTGCCCGACCGGGAAAGGCAATGGTCCATCCACTGGTGTCCGCGGTCGCCGTCATCGTGTATCGCGTGGTGGACGTATCAGTGCCGGTTTCCGGTTTCGCCGTCACATTCCATGTGCCCGCGACATCCGCCAACGAGATGGCGCTGACGGCGGGCGCCGTGTCCGTCGCCCCCGCCGCAGTGTCCGTGGCCACGTCATCACGGTCGTTGGTTGCACAGGCGAGGAGGCCGGCGACGCAGCAGCTCAGGAGTACGATACGCATGGACCCTCGGATCGAATTGGGAAAGGCGAACCTATCCCTCCCCGGGAACAAGGGCCAGCCCGAGGCCACCGCGTCCGATTGGTCATCGAACGCCCACACACAGGTGAAGATCAGTCCGCGAAGATCGCTGGCGGCGATCTCCTCGAAGATCCGCTGGCGAAGCTCACCGCGGACCCTCCGGCGAGCGGTTGGCGAAGAACTCGCGTTGCAGTCGCATCAGGAGGGGAATCGAGATGAGCACGGAGATGAGGTTCGGAATGGCCATCAGCCCGTTCAGCGTGTCGGCGACCCCCCACACGAGGTGAAGCGAGCCCGTGGCGCCGAGATAGATGAAGACGAGCCACAGCAGGCGATACGGAAGCGCGGCGCGCGCGCCTAACAGGTACACGATCCCCGTCTCGCCGTAGTAGCTCCAGCCAATGATCGTCGAGAAGGCGAACAGCACGAGGCCGGTGGTGACGATCAGATCGCCCCACGTGCCGGGGAGGCCGGTCTCGAACGCGCGAAGGCTCAGCTCGGCGCCCGTTGCCCCGCTATCCCAGACTCCGGTCACGAGGATCACCAGGCCCGTCGTCGTGCAGACGAGCAGCGTGTCGACGAACACCTCGAAGATGCCGTACATCCCCTGTCGAACGGGATGATCGGTGTTCGCCGCCGCGTGCACCATCGGTGCGCTGCCGAGGCCGGCTTCATTCGAGAAGAGCCCGCGCGCGACGCCGAAGCGCAGCGCCATCATGATCGTGGCACCGGCGAAGCCGCCTGCGGCCGCCGTGCCGCTGAACGCGCCGCGGAACACCAGGCCGAATGCCTCCGGCAGCGCACCGGCGTGCATGATGATGATCACGAGCCCGCCCACCAGGTACAGGATGCACATGAACGGGACGAGCACCTGCGCGAACGCCGCGATCCGTGTGATGCCGCCGAGAATCACCGCGCCCGAGACCACGACCAGTATGATCCCGACGATCCACGGCTCGATGCCGAGACTCGCTCTCAGACTTTCCGCGACGGAATTCGCCTGCACCATGTTCCCGATGCCGAACGCCGCCACCGCGGTGAGCGCGGCGAAGATGACCCCGAGCCACGGCAGGCCGATCTTCTTGAGTGTGTACATCGCGCCACCGCGCATCGTCCCCGATGCATCCTTCTCGCGGTAGTGCAGGGCGATGACGATCTCGGCGTACTTCGTGGCCATCCCCAGCAAGCCGGAGATCCAGAGCCAGAAGAGCGCCCCCGGGCCGCCGAGGAATATGGCCGTCGCGACGCCGGCGATGTTGCCGACACCGACGGTGGACGCGAGCGCGGTCGAGACGGCCTGGAAGGGCGTGACGCTCCCTTCGCCGCCGCCCTTCGATCCCAGCCTGCCGAGCACCTCACGCAGCGCGGTTCCCAGATGGCGGAACTGAACGGCGCCCGTGAGAATCGTCAGCAGCAGACCGGTGCCCATCAGGAGGATGAGCATCGGCGGGCCCCAGACGATGCCGTTCAGCCACTGGTTGGCACTCGTGATCGCGTCGGTCATGGCAGGGAGGGAGGAGGGTGGCCTGGACGCCATGCGGCGCGGCTAATCTAGCGCGCGATCTTTTTTTCGCGACGTTTTTTTGTGCGCCAGTAGTAATTGCGCGCTTTCACGGCGCTGCCGCACATCGCCATGCTGCACCATCGACGTGACCGGTTCTTCGTAGCGTCGACGAAGAACCAGCCGCAGCTGGGGCACCGGCTGACGCGCGACAGGCGCTCGGACGTCAGCAGCGCGATCATCCCGTCGACGAGGCGTAGGCGCAGGGCCGCAACGCCCGCGGCGTCGGCATCGATGACGCGCTTCAGATGCCCCTTCTCGGCCCGCAACCGCGCCGCGCGCGCCCCATCGGCCGCGTCATCGGCGAGCTGCTCGAGGTCGTCCGCCGTGGGCGACCGGCCGGCCTGGACGGCGCGAAGGACGCGCTCGAGCCGGGTGCGCAGCTCGCGAAGCCGTCGAAGCTCCGTTCCCGGCGGGAGCGCGCTCAGCCTCCGGGCCTCGGCGGGCGTGAGCACGCCGACGGCCTCCCCAAAGCGCAGCGCATCGGAGAAGGTCGGCACGTAGTCGCGCGGCTTGGCCGCCGTCCAGTCGTGGACGGTGTTCACGAAGTCCAGGACGGGATCCCCGCCGATGAGCTCGAACCGGTGCCCGGGCATGAGGCCAATCTACAGCCGGCCGGCGCGCATTACCAGCATTATGCTCTTGACAGGTAAGACAGAAATTATCACCATCAATACGGCATTGACTGGTAATACGCGCCTTCCACGGAGCTCACCATGGATCGTCCCATCGCCATCGTTGGTGCCCCGTCGAGCATCGGCATCCGCCCGTACGATGACGGGACGGCTCGCCGGCTCGACCTCGCGCCGAACACGCTCCGTCAGCAGGGGCTCGTCAACCGCATCGGGGCGCGCGACCTCGGCGACGTCGTTCCGCCACCGTACCGCGACTTCGTTCGGCCGCCGCATCGCCCGCGCAATGAGGACGGGGTCGCGGCGTACTCGCGAGAGATCGCGGGTCGCGTCGCCGACGCCACCGCCGCCCACGCGTTCACGCTCCTCCTCGGCGGTGACTGCAGCGTCGTGCTGGGTGGCTTGCTCGGCGTCCGGCGTGGCGGCTGCTCCCGGGTGGGCCTCGTGTACGTCGACGCGCACGCCGATTTCGCGACGCCCGAGTCCTCGCGCACCGGGTCGGCCGCCAGCATGTGTCTCGCGCTCGCCGTGGGTCGGGGCGACACGGTTCTCGCGCGTCTCGATGGAGAGGCTCCACTGGTGCGAGGGGAGGACGTCGTCGTCATCGGGCGGCGCGACGACTGGGACGAGCCGTGGTATGGCGGCGACGTGCTCCGCGCGTCCCCGGTGCTGGATCTCGCCCACGCCGCGGTTCGCGCCGGCGGGGCCGGAGCGGCGGCGAGCGCGACGATCGACCGTCTGGCGCCGAAGGTCGACGGATTCTGGATTCACGTCGACGCCGATGTGCTCGATCCGACGGTGTTACCGGCAGTCGACTCACCGGAGCCTGGCGGGCTCACGCTCGCCGAGCTCGGCGACCTCCTCGCGCCGCTCGCGCGACATCCGGCAGCGCTTGGTCTCGAGCTGACGATTTACGATCCGGCGCTGGATCCCGATCGGTCCAGCGCCGCGAGGCTGGCTGGCCTTCTCGAGCGGGTTCTGGGCGAGAGCCCGCCCTCGACCGCACGGCCCCCGGGGTTCTGGGAAGTCCTCGCGCGGAGCCACGGATGATCGCGCGCACCTGGCACGGGCGGGTTCCCGCCTCGAAGGCGGACGCCTACGAAGCGTTTCTCCATCGCACGGGACTGGCGGACATCGCCGCGACTCCGGGCAACCGCGGCCTGATTGTCCTCCGGCGTACCATGGATGGCGTCACGCACTTCGTGCTGACCTCGCTCTGGGACTCCGTCGAAGCCATCCAGCGCTTCGCCGGAGAGGAGTACGCCCGGGCGCGCTACTACGACGAGGACGACGACTACCTCCTGGAGCGCGAGCCGTTCGTGACGCATTACGACGTGATCCTGGCGACGGGGGCCGTGACGTAGGGCATCCACCCGATTGCGACCGCGCGTGCCTCTCGCCAAGTTCAAGCGGCATTTGCGGTGGCGACGACGCCCCCACACGATCTGGTGAGAAGCTGAATGCGGATGGATGCGGCAGGTGTCTGACCCGCAGCTGGCAACCGAAGCCCGGGCGGCGGTGGAAGGGACGAGCGGCTACGCGGCGCTCGTGGAGAAGGTCCGGCGCCTAACGACGCTCTCCGACGCCATGACGGCGATGCTCACGCGGGACGATCCGCGTGAGATCATCACCGCCGTCTACGACCTCCTGCGTGTCGAGCTCCGTCTCGACTGCTGCTTCAATTACCTGGTCGTCGACGACGCGACCCGGCTTCGGCTCAACTTCGTGGCCGGCGTCTCCCCCGAGCAAGAGGAATCGCTCGAGTGGCTGGAGTTCGGCCAGGCGGTGTGCGGCAACGTCGCGATGCAGCGTGCCGAGATCGTGCGGGAGGACGTGCAGTCCGCCTCCGATCCGATGGTTGCGCTCATTCGATCGCTCGGCATCACCGCCTACATCTGCGAGCCGCTTCTGGTGGGCGATCGGCTGGTGGGGACGTTCTCGGTCGGGACGCGCAGCCGGACCCGGTTTCTTCGCGAGGAGGTCGAGCGCCTCCGGTCGATCGCGGGTCCGCTCGCGTTCGCGCTCGATCGCCGCCGGCTCATTCGCAGCCTGCGTCAGCTGCGCCAGCGAGCCGACCGACTCCAGGAGCTGACGTCGGCGCTCTCGGTATCGGCGACGCCGTTCGACGTGGCCAAGTCGGTCATCGAGCACACGACGGCCATGTTCGGCGCGGCGGGTACCGTGATTGCGCGTCTCGCCGGCGATGGCCGGTCGCTCGAGATCCTCGACGCGCGCGCGATGCCGGGCGAGTACCGCGACGAGTGGGCCCGGTTTCCCGTCGACGCCGATGCCCCGCTCGCCGAAGTCGTGCGCACGGGCGCGCCGATCACGATCGAGTCGCCTGACGAGTGGACGGCGCGCTATCCCGCGCTCGCCGGCATGCTCGAGGCGTCCGGCCAGCATTCACTGATCGTGGTCCCGCTGGTGATCGAGTCGCGCACCATCGGCTCCATGGGCGTCGCCTTCGCCCGACCGCGGCGCTTCACTCCCGAGGACCGGAATCTCACCGCGATCGTCGCGCAGCAGTGCGCGCAGGCGCTCGAGCGCGCGCGCCTGCTCGAGGCGGAGCAGCTGGCACGGCAGGCGGCCGAATCCGCCGATCGCGAAAAGGCGGAGCTGCTCGCCTCGGTGAGTCACGACCTTCGCACGCCCCTCAACGCGATCGGCGGCTACGTGCAGCTCCTCCAGATGGGAATTCGCGGCGACCTCTCCGACTCGCAGCAGCACGATCTGGCGCGAATCGCGGGGAATCAGCGTCACCTTCTGCATCTGGTGGATGACCTGCTTCGCTTCTCCGCCCTGACGTCGGCGTCTCGACCACGGGAGATCAGGCGCATTGTGGCGGTCGAGGCGCTTCGAAACGCCGTGGACGCGGTGATGCCTCAGGCGACCATGAAGGGGATCTCGGTGACGGTGTCAGCCGAGGACCACGCGGCGGTGCAGGGCGACCCCGATCGCATTCAGCAGATCCTCATCAACATCCTGGCGAACGCGGTAAAGTTCACGCCATCGGGAGGATGCGTGACCTTGTCGGCCGAGATCCCGGGACCGGACGTCGTGAACCTGCGCGTGAAGGACTCGGGTCCCGGAATTCCGCCCGAGATGCAAAGCAGAGTCTTCGAGCCGTTTCGCCAGCTCGACGAGCGCCCGACGGGCAGGGATGGCGTGGGCCTCGGCCTCGCGATCAGCCGGACGCTCGCGCGCGCGAGCGGCGGCGACGTGCTGGTGGAAAGCACGTTCGGGGAAGGGGCGACGTTCATCGTGCGGCTCCCGCGCGCGGGGTGATCGTCGGGCCCCAGCGGCCAGGCAGGACGGTGAGGAGCGAGCCGATGCGTCCCGCCAAGCTCTGAATCCGTATTCTGTATTCTGAACCCTGTCATCTCTGCCGTTGAAACGCCGCTTGACCCGGAGGCCAGGGCCGGGCTATAGTAACGGAGACAACTGAACTCCCGTGGTCATTTGCCGCCTATTGCCGCCACGTAAAACAAGGTGCTAAAAAGCGAACAGCCCGGGCGGAACTTCCGCTCGGGCGCTTTCGTTTTTCGGTCGACTCCATCGTCGGCCGCCGGCGGCCACTCGTCGAGGAGAAGCACCCATGGCCGCGCACGCTCCACATCATCCGATCGGCATCTTTCACGAGCACCCGCACTGGTTCGCTCCGCTCTTTGCCGAGCTCGACCGGCGGGGGCTGCCCTACGAGCGGATCGATGCCGCGTCCCACGCCTTCGATCCCGCCGAGCGCGGCGTTCCGTACTCGCTGGTGGTGAATCGAGCGAGCCCCTCGGCGTATCTCCGAGGACACGCGCACAGCCTCTTCTACACGCTGCACTGGCTGCGCCATCTCGAGCTCCTCGGCGTCCCGGTCGTGAACGGCGCGGACGTCTACAGTCTCGAGCTGTCGAAGGCGCGGCAGCTCGATCTGCTCGAAGAGCTCGGCCTGCCGTACCCGCGCGCGCGTGTCATCAACAACCCGGCGCAGGCCCCGGCAGTCGCCGCGACGCTGCGCGCCCCACTGCTCATCAAGGCGAACGTCGGCGGGAGTGGTGCCGGGATCGTGCGCTACGAGACGACCGCGGCGCTCACCGAGGCGGTGAAGCAGGGACGCGTCGAGCTCGGTGTCGACGGAACGGCGCTGGTGCAGGAGTGCGCGCCGCTGCGCGACGGCCACATCACGCGCGTCGAGACGCTGGGCGGATCGTACCTGTATGCGATCAACGTCTATCCGGCCTCGGGGTCCTTCGATCTCTGTCCGGCGGACGCGTGCCAGACGACCGAGGGGGTCGAGCTCGTGCGTGGCGCGTGCGCCGTCGACGCGCCTCGCACGGGGCTTCGCGTCGAGGCGGCGAGGCCGCCGGCGGAGATCGTTGCGCAGGTGGAGCACATCGCGCGCGCGGCGCGCCTCGACGTCGGCGGGATCGAGTTCCTCGTGGATGATCGCGACGGGCGCCATTACTTCTACGACATCAACGCGCTCTCGAACTTCGTCGCCGATGCACCCAACGTCGTCGGCTTCGATCCCTGGCTGGCGTTCGTCGACTATCTGGAGCAGCGGGCCGGTCTCGCGCACGCGAAGGTCGCGTGATGCGCTACGGCTACTGGCTCCCCGTCTTCGGCGGGTGGCTGCGCAACGTCCCGGACGAAGGGATGGCGCCGACGTGGGACTACGTACGTCGCCTCGCGCAGCGCAGCGAGCAGATCGGCTACGACCTGACGCTCATCGCCGAGCTGTTTCTCAACGACATCAAGGGGATCACCGCGCCCTCGCTCGATGCCTGGTCGACCGCGGCCGCGCTCGCCGCCGTGACGGATCGTCTCGAGCTGATGATCGCGGTGCGCCCGACCTTTCACCATCCGGCCATCCTCGCCAAGCAGGCGGCGAACATCGATCGGATCTCGGGCGGCCGAGTGGCGCTCAACGTCGTCTCGTCGTGGTGGCGCGACGAGGCCCGTCGCTACGGGGTGTCGTTCGACGAGCACGATGACCGCTATGCGCGCACCGCCGAGTGGCTCGCGGTCGTCGATGGCGTGTGGCGGGAGCCGACGTTCAGCTACCGCGGACGGTTCTTCCACATCGAGGAGACGATCGCCGAGCCGAAGCCCGTTAGGCGGCCGCGGCCTCCGGTCTATGCCGGCGGGGAGTCCGACGCGGCCAAGGCGCTCATCGCGCGCACGTGCGACGCGTACGTGATGCACGGCGATCCGCCGGAGCGCATCGCCCCGAGGATCGCCGAGCTGGCGAGGCGTCGTGACGAGGCCGGGCTCCCGCCGCTGCACTTCGGCATGGCCGCGTACGCGATCGTGCGGCCGACCGAACGCGAGGCGCGTCGCGAGCTCGAGCGCATCACCAATGTCGCGCCCGGGTCCCCCGGGTATGGCAACTACAACGACTGGGTGGCGAACACCAGGCTCGAGCAGCGGCTGAGCCTCGAGGATTATTCGGTGTCGAATCGGGGATTGCGTGCCGGACT
>JAICOJ010000267.1 GCA_025930755.1 Gemmatimonadaceae bacterium | reverse complement strand
GGAGCGGCGGCTGTCGCCGTGGGGCGAGATCGTGCGCTCCTTTCGCGCGGACGGCTTCTACGAGCGATTCCCGGCCAAGGGGCAGGTGGAGCGCGTTGCGCGAATCCACAAGGAGCTCGCGCGCGCGGCCGAGGTCGACCAGGTGGTGCGCGGCGGCCGGCGGAAGGCGATGTCCGGGCGCTGAGCTCTTTTTGGCCGCAGAGGCCTTTTCTACCGCAGAGTACGCGGAGGACGCGGAGGGGACTTCAACCGCACGTGCTTTTGGAAAAAGCTCCCACCGTTGGACCTCTCAGCGATTCCGCGTCCTCTCTGCGGTAAAACAAGAACGATGGTGCAAGAATACGAACGGCGAACCCATCTCGCGTAGCGGAGTACAATACGCTGTGAAAATGTCCGTTCTTGTCGCGCTGGTGAGCGGGTCGTTGACGGCGTCGCTCCCCGCTCAGCCAGCCAGCGCCCTTGCCGCGGCGCGAGAAGTCGAGCGCATCGCGATCACGCGCAGCTTCTGGCCGGGCTTCGACCCACTCGCGATCCCGCTCGCCATCTACGATGGAAAGAGCACGTGGCTGTTCCGGCACCCGAGTCCTCCCTCCGACTTTGAGCCGTCCTCGATCTCGTCCATCAGGTCTCACGTTCGCGACGGGCGTCACCCAGCCGTCACGGCGAACTCGAGCGCCGACATCGGCGGCATCCCGACCGCGACGCTCCTCGTCGACGGCGCGCGCGCCGCGGACTCGGCGCGCGGGCTCGCCGCCACGGCCATTCATGAGTCGTTTCACGTCTTCCAGCGGCAGCATCATCCGCATTGGCAGGCGAACGAGGGAGATCTCTTCGTCTACCCGGTCGACGACGCCAACCTTCTCGCGCTCCGCCGGCTCGAGAGTGAAGCGCTCCGGGAGGCGCTCGCCACCGCCAGCCCGCCCCGCGCCGCGTGTCTGGGCCGCCTGACGATCGATTACCGCACGAAGCGCTTCGCGGCGATGGACTCAGCCTTCTCCGCCTACGAGCGCGGCACGGAGCTCAACGAGGGGCTGGCGACCTACGTCGAGCTGCTCGCGTTAGGCCGCACGACCGTCGACATTCCGGTCGGGGAGTTCCCCGCCGTCGACGTGCGCCAGCGCAGCTACATCATCGGAGCCGGGATCGCCTTCCTGCTCGATGGCATCCGTCCACAGTGGCAGCACTCGCTCGAAGCGCACGACCGGCAGCGGCTCGACGAGGTACTTGCCGGCGCTCTCGTTGGGGCGGCGGAATCACCTGCGGAAGGCTGCGCGCTCCCGGCGGCGCGAGTGGCGCAGATCATCGAGGGAGCGCGCCGCGACGCGGGAGCGGTGGCCACGAGTCGCGTCGGGCGACGTAAGGCCTTCGATTCCGCCCGGGGGTGGCGCGTCACCGTGATCGCCTTCGGCGGTCAGCCGCTCCGTGCGCGCGGCTTCGACCCGATGAACATCGAGCGCGTCAATGGCGGGCTGCTTCACACCCGATTCCTGCACCTCGAGAACAACCGGTGCAGGATGACCGCGATCGACGAGGGCTCCGTCGACATGGTGGCACTCACCGAGGGCTTGGGACCACATCCCCTCTTCAACGGCGTGCGACGGGTGATCATCGCCGGCCCAGTGAGCCCCGTCGTCTCGCACGACGGCGGCCGCGTCAGCATCGATACGAACGGTTTGCAGCTCGAGTGCACGGGAGCCAGAGTCGATGTGAGGCCGGGTGAGGTCGTCATCACTCTTATGAGTCCCTGAGAGCGACTGCAGCTGATGTCAGGCCTGTGTCAACCGTCACCGGCTGACG
>JAICOJ010000099.1 GCA_025930755.1 Gemmatimonadaceae bacterium | reverse complement strand
GTATCGCGGCGGACGCCTCGCGCTGGCGCGGACCGAGTTTCAGGACGCGGCGAATGCCCGACCGGACGACCCGATGCCGCACATCTGGCTTGGGCGCGTGGCGCGCGACCAGGGAGATTTCGCGACGGCGGGCCGCGAGATTTCGCGCGCCGTGCAGCTCGATCCGGCCAATTATCAGGCGCATCGGGAGCTTGGAAGCTATTTCCTGACGCTGCGCAACTACGACGCGGCGCGGCGCTCGTTCGTGCGCGCGCTCGAGCTCCAACCGCGCGATCGCACGTCGATGGGCTACCTCGGCTGCTCGCTCATTCGATTGAACCGTGTCGACGAGGGACAGCGCTTCCTCATCCGAGCGGGCCAGGGCCCATGGATGGCCTGCGCGCCGCAGGCGCCCCCTGCCCAGGGGGCACCCGCGGGGGCACCCGCCACGCAGCGACCGCCGGCTTGATCGCATTCGACTCCGTCTCGAAAACCTATACCTCACTCTTCCGCCCGCCGGTCCGCGCGGTGGAGGAGTTCACGCTCACGATCGGTCGCGGCGAGATCATGGGACTCGCCGGACCTAACGGGGCCGGCAAGAGCACGCTCATCTCGCTGCTGCTGGGCTATCTGCCACCCACCACCGGGCGCGTCACCATCGCCGACAGCGCTCCGCGTCCCTACATCGAGCGCCACGGTATCGGCTATCTGTCGGAGCTCATTACGCTCAATCCGCAGTGGACGCTCGAGGGCGCCCTCGAGCGTCTGGCGGTGCTCGCCGGACTTCCCGCCACGACGGCGCGCGAGCGCGTCGAAGCCGTCATCGACGAGCTGGGAATCGGCGAGCATCGCGGCAAGAAGCTCAAGGCGCTTTCCAAGGGGAATCTGCAGCGGCTCGGGCTGGCGCAGGCACTGCTCCGCAACGAAGAAGTGCTCATCCTCGACGAGCCGACCCACGGTCTCGACCCGGTGTGGACCCAGCGCTTTCGGGATCTCGTTCAGCGACTGCGATCTCCCGAGCGCACGATGCTCATCGCCTCGCACAATCTCGATGAGCTCGAGCGGCTCTGCGACCGCGTCGCGATCATCGATCGCGGCCGGCTGCAGCGGGTCGTCGACACGCGCGGCGCCGCGTCGCGCGACGTTGCCGCCTCATATCACCTGACGGTGGCAGCGGGATCGGAGCTCGTGGCCGACGCGTTTCCGGCGGCTCGGTCGATCGGAGATGGGCGGTTCGAGATCGAGGGCGGCGATGCGGCGGCATTGAATCGGCGACTCGCTGACTTTCTCGCGCGCGGTGGACAGATCACCGCATTGATTCCGGCGCATTCGGGTCTCGAGGCGCAGTTCCGCGAGGCCGTGCGCTCATCCGGCGAACCATCTCGGGCCGAATGATGCGGCGTGCGCGGATGTGGAGCTATCTCGCCTGGCAATCGCGAGATTTCGTCGTCGAGCGTGGGGCGCCTCTCCTCATCGTCGCCACCCTGATGACGTTTCCCATCATCATGACCCTCCGCGATCTCGGCGACGCCGCGAGTCCCATGCAGGCGGCGATCTCCGCGAGGTACGGCATCGTCCAGCTGTTCGCGGAGTTCTCGCTGATCTGCGTGCTCATCGGCATCAACGGCGTGGTCTCCAGCGATCGCGTCAAGGGATATTACCGCTTTCTGTTCGCGAAGCCCGTGTCGATCCCGCGCTACTACGCGCAGGCGTACGTCGTCAACGGCGTCGGACTCGTGTTCACGGCGCTGGCGGTGCTTGGCGCGATCTACGCGCTCGGCTACCCCGTGTTTCCGGCGCGCGTGCTGCTCATGGTCGTTCTCGTCTACCTGTCGCTCGGCGGCCTCGGATTCTTCTACTCGACGCTGGCGCGGTTCGACTGGGTGCTCATGGGAGCGACCTGGGGATTGGCACAGGTGCTGCGAGCGGTGTATCCCGCCCACGAGAGCCGCGCGGGACGAGTGCTCGACGTCATCCTCCCACCGTTTCACCAGTTGCGCGAGGTCGCAGTGCAGCTCGCGCGCGGCGAACCGGCGGAATCGAGGACGCTGGTCTGGCTCCTCGCGTGGGGGATCAGCGGTCTCGTCCTCGGCCTCCTCATTCTTCGGCGGCGCCCGCTCGCAACGTGACCGTTCTGTCCCTTCCGCTGCTCGCCCCGGAGACCGTGATCCGGACACGGCTCGGCAACGGGCTCACCGTGCTCGTGCGGCGCGACGAATCCGCGCCGGTCGTGGCGATCGTCACTCACGTGAAGGCGGGGTACTTCGACGAGACCGACGATGTCGTGGGCATCGCGCACGTGCTCGAGCACATGTACTTCAAGGGGACGCCGACGCGCGGAGTGGGCGAGATCTCCAAGGAGACGAAGTCGGCGGGCGGATACCTCAATGCCGGCACGATCTACGACTACACGAGCTATTATACGGTCCTCCCTTCGAGCGGCCTCGTCGCCGGGCTGGAGATTCAAGCCGACGCCTACGCCAACTCGAGCATCGACGCCGAGGAGCTGCGGAAGGAGCTCGAGGTCATCATCCAGGAAGCGAAGCGGAAGGCCGACAATCCTGGCGCCGTTGCGATCGAGACGTTGTACGAGATGCTGCACGATTCGCATCGAATGCGGCGGTGGCGCATTGGCCGGGAGGACGTTCTTCGCACCTTCACGCGCGCACACGTCGACGGGTTCTACCGCAACTTCTACCGGCCGGGCAACACGATTCTCGCCATCGTCGGCGAGGTCGATCCCGACGACACGTTGCGCCACGTCGAGCGATTGTATGGGCCGCTTCCCGATGGCGGAATCGCGCGCACCCCGGGTCCGGAAGAAGGTGAGCACAAGGGGTTTCGATTCCGGGAGCTCACCGGTGACATCACGCAGACGCAGCTGGCATTCGGCTGGCGAACCGTTCCGACGCTGCACCACGACACGCCGCTGCTCGATGCGGCCGCCGCCGTGCTCGGGACGGGACGCGCGTCGCGCCTCTATCGGTCGGTCCGGGAGAACAAGCTCGCGGCCTCCATTTCCGCGTACAACTACACACCGACCGATCTCGGCGTCTTCGTCGTGCACGCCGAGGGGCCGCCGGAGACCGCGATCGACGCGGCACGCGTGACGTGGAGCCAGCTCCGCGATCTTCGCGAGGCGGGTATCGGCCGTGACGAGCTCTGGCGTGCACGACGAATCTTCGAGTCGCAGTGGATTCGCCGGCTCGAAACGATGGAAGGCCAGGCGAATCATCTGGCCGAGTGGGAGGCGTTGAGTGATTGGACGCTCGGGGATCAGTACCTCGAGCGTCTGCTGACCGCGACGCCGGAGCAGGTCACCGACGCCGTGCAGCGCTATCTCGCGCCAGAGATGGGCGCCCTGCTGCTCTACCGCCCCGCATCCACGCCGCCGACGATGCGGGACGCGGAGACGATGCGGGAGCTGCTCGACGCGTCGCCACCCCAGCCGATCCCGCCGCAACCGCCGATTCAGGCAGCGGTCACGCCGCCGCTGACGCGCATGCCACGCCTCGAGCGCGAGATGGGGCGTGTGCGGGTGTATCGCACGTCATCGGGAATTCCGATTCTCGTGCGGCGGAAAGCCAGCGCCATCGTGCACCTGGGGATTCAGATCCTGGGCGGGGCGAGCGATGAGCCCGTCGACCACGCCGGACTCACGAGCATCATGGCTCGCACGGCGATCAAGGGTACGGCGCGTCGCACGGCCGCGCAGCTCGCCGAGGAATCGGAGACGTTAGGCGGCAGCATCTCGCCGTCGGCGGGCGCGGAAAGCTTCGGTTGGTCGTTCTCCGTCCCGTCGCAGCACCTCGACGCCGCGATGGCCCTCCTCGCCGAAGTCGTGACCGACGCCTCGTTTCCCGACGAGGCGATCGCGACCGAGAAGACGATCGCCATCGCCGACCTCGCCCTCCTGCGCGACGACATGTATCGGTACCCGATGCGCCTGCTGGTTCAGGGCGCGTTCCCGGGGCATCCGTATGGAATTCCGGCGAATGGCGTCGAGCAGACGATCTCGCGCATCGAGGCGGATCGCGTGCGCGAGTGGCACCAGGAGCAGGTGCTCAGCGGCGCGGCGGTCCTCGCCATCGTGGGAGATGTGGATCCCGACGACGCGGCTGCACTGGCCGCGAACCGCTTCGCCGCGCTGCGCACGCGAGCGCCATCGGTGCTCGAGACGCCATCATGGCCCGATCGCCCGACCGTGGTGTCCGAATCACGGCAGAAGAAGCAGACCGCGCTGGCCCTCGCCTTTCCGTCGCCCACCCGGCGCGACGATGCTCGTTATGCGGCGAGCCTCATCGGCGGCGTCGCCAGTGGACTGGGCGGACGCTTCTTCGATGAGCTGCGCGACCGGCGGTCGCTCGCGTACACCGTGCATGCCCACTCGGCTGAGCGCCGTCTGGCGGGAATGTTCATCGCCTACATCGCGACGTCACCGGACAGGGAGCAGGAAGCGCGAGAGGGCCTGCTCCGCGAGTTCGCGAAGCTGCGTGAGACGGAGGTGACGGACGACGAGCTTCGTCAGGCCAAATCGTACGCGGTAGGCACGCACGCGATTCGCCAGCAGAGCGGCGGTGCCGTGCTCTCCGAGCTCATGGACGCCTGGCTGGTGGGCACGGGGCTCGAGGAGCTCGACGAGTTCGAAGCGCGGGTGATGGCGGTGACCGCGCGGGAGATGCGGGAGGTGGCGGGGCGGTACTTCGACGAGAGTCGATTGGTCGAGGGGATAGTTCGTGGGGTTGGATAGAAGGCAAACACGTCAGATGTCAGAATACCGAAGTCAGAATTCAGACGAGCGGCGAGTCCCCGCCCCGTGTCCGGTCTGAATTCTGACTGCTGCATTCTGACATCTGACGTCTTTGCCGTTGGACCCTCACTCACTGATCTCCCGCTCTCGCAGCGCGCGTATCGCTCGACGGACGGCAGCTGTCGCCCGGCGGATCCTGCCACCGGGCGCCCTCAACCCCGTCGGCGACTCGTAATCGCTCGCCTGATACACCACGTAGCCCTTCACCGCTGATCGTGACGTCGCCCAGGCGAGCGCGCCCCACAGGGCGCGCTCCTGGTTGAGCTCGCCATGAACCGCCGGAAACCCGCGCGCCTCGAGCACCCACACCTCCTTCTCCGATGCCGCGGCGGCGATCCACTTGTCGGCGGCGATCATGTCGCGATCGAGTGACTCGGCGCCGTCGTACCACGGCATGAGTGACATCCCGACCACATCCGCCGGTGACTCCGCCCGCATCGCCCAGTCGAAGAGCACACGGTCGCGCCGGGTGAAGCCGCCGATGTGCGCCACGATCCGAATGCGTGGATCCGAGGCGGCGGCCGATCGCGCGATCGCGTCGATCAACTGCGCCCACTGCTGTGGCTCGAGCGGCCCGAGCTGTCGCTGGCCGGCGCCGAAGGGATCGACGACGGGAACGAGGAAGTCCGGTCGAAGACGCTGTGCGATACGCGTCGCCTCACGAGCGCGCGCCTCCGTGTACTGCGGCGGCGACGTCGCCCACGCGTTGCGCGCGTTACGTGGATAGCCCAGCGTGGCGATGAGACGCCGTCCCGCACTCCGTTGGCGCTCGAGGGAGCGTGCGAGCGAGTCGAGCGCACGTGCGGTGGCACCCTCGGGAGCGATGTAGACCGATACGATACCGACGTCGAGCGTGTCGGCGAGATCGAGATCGGTGCGAAGGGCGAGTGGCGGCGGGCCGGTGCGCAACGTCGGGAATACCTTCACGCCGATGAGGAAGTCGCCTTCGGGACGCTCCTGGAGCCGATCGTCGGCGTACCGGCTGTAGCTCGCGAGCGCACGCGTCGACCGCGGAATCTGGAGGGCAATGAGCGCCGTCCACGCGACGGCGAGTGTCGCGAGCGCCACGCGGACGGTGGTTCCAAACCGCCGCCGGGTCGCGGTGGCCGGCGCGAGAATCGGGATGTGGAGGAACCAGGGCGAGAGAATCGCGAGCCGAGACGCAGTGATCGCCTGCGCGCCGGTTTGCGCCGCCGAGAGCGCGAGCAACGAGTCAGGAGGCGGGTGTCCCTCGGCGAGCATCCACCGAGTCACGTACACCGCGGCGAGCAGACCGTCGTAGATGACGATCGGAATGCCGGCCGCGCGCGCGATGTGTCCGCGGGCCGTCGCCGCCGCGGCCTGGACCGTCACCAGCACGGCCGTGAGTGGCCACACCCAGGCAATCGTGTAGAGCGCGCGTCCCGACAGGCTCGAGGTGGACACGAGCGCGACCATCAGCGCCGGCGCGATGAGCAGGGCGGCGAGGCCGGTGAGTGTGCCAATGACCGGCGGCACGCCGCGCGTCTGCGTCATTCGCCGCGCGACGTAGAGGTCCCACAGGAGTACGATGGCGGAGAGCGCGATGTGCAGCGGAGCGAGCTCGCCGGCCCACAGGCGCATCATCGCTTCGTGGCCGGTGCCCCGCCGCGGTCGCGCACCTCGCTGTGCACCGCGCGCGCACTCACCCGTCGAGCGAACACATCGAGCGCCTTGCGAGGCTCGTGCGTCGACAGCGCGAGAATGTCGAGCAGGAGCAGCTCGCGCTCCGGAAAGGTGTGCACGGTGACGTGACAGCCGTCGAGCAGCAGCACGGCCGCAATGCCGTCGTTCGGGAGGATGTGAACGACTGGCGCACCGATGGCGGTGAAGCCGGCGGCCCCGGCGGATGCGATCAACAATCCGCTCAGCAGGGACGCGTCCGTCAGCTGCGAGTACGGCACCCCGACGAAGTCGGCAGCCACGTGGCGAAACGCCGGCTCAGCGCTCATCCGTCCACACTCTCAGAGAAAACATCGCCTGTCGCGCGCCGACTCCGGCGCGTCGAGCACGACGCGGCCCGCGGGTGACGCCGCCAGATTCACCAGCGAATCGGCGGGTGACAGCACCGTGTATCGCGCCTCGAGCGCTCCGGTTGCCTCGAGGGTTCCGAGCGAGGCGCCCGTCGCGTTGTCGTGTCCCGCGGCGACGAACGAAAAGCGTGCCGTTCCCCAACCACAGAGGATGAGCGGCGCGCCCGGCACGAGGTTGGTGAGCTTCACCCATCCGGACGTCGAGCGCCAGACCTGCGCGACGGTTGGCGTGGTGCCGGCCACCGTGATGACGCGGAGCATCGCGAACGACCCCGTGTCGCGGCCCGCACGGGCGCCGGCGAGAGAAAGCTCGCCCAATGGAACGCTGTCGGCGGTGATCCTCGCCCCGTTCAGGGACAGCCACAGCTCACGCGTGGAATCTCCGGGAATGGTGGCGACGAACAGCAGCCGCGTGTCGCTCGCGCCGAGCGTCTGGAATGCGTCGATGGTCTGTGAGGCGAGCATGTCGGCGCGACTTCCGGTCGTCGACGCCTCGAGGGTGTCGATGAGCGCTGTCGTCGCGCTGAGTCCGCGCACGACCGGCGCGTCGATCGTCCCGCCGGCGATCGTCCCGCAGCCGAGACGCGCCCCGGAGGCGTCACGCCACGTGCCGCTGAGCGAGATCGTGAGCCCGACGCGCCCGACGTCCGCGTCGCGGAAGCTCGTGATGCCTAACGTGCCGGTGTCGGCCACCAGCCACCGCGTGTAATCGCCGAGGCCCGGGTCGAACGCCTCGGCCCACACGGCCAGCGGTCCGGTCGGGATGAAGGTTGGATCCCGCACCTGCTGCAGCGTCACCGGGACCAGCGGGCGCATGCCGACGGCCGGCGTCCCCGGCGCGAAGATGAACAGCTCCCCGGTGGGGCGTCCGGCACCGTCCGACGTAAAGGCGTCGACGACGAGGAAGGAGGGGAAGAGCGTGCGCGAGAACGCGCTCGCGCGACCCGTGATTGCGCGGGGGAAGTCGCCGGCGATGGTCGCCGTCACCGCTCCCGGTGCCGCATCGGTCCGTAAGTCGGCGATGCGGAGCGACAGGCTGAGTGGGGTCGTGGTACACGACTCGACGGGCTCGGGCCCCGCCTCGCCGCCGCCGCCGCACGCGAGCAGAACGAGCGAGGCGAAGGCACTCGTGAGGCGGGACAAGGGCATGCGAGGGTGCGCGGCGGCGGCAAGGGAGGGCGAGTGGGGCAAGCTAGACGCGCTCGGAGAGCCGGGCAAGGCGAGCGACGGGGGTTTGTTCGGTTTGGGGGACGGGACAGACGCCAGATGTCAGACTACAGAATTCAGAATGCAGACAACCCGACCTGCGGGCGAGGAAGTCATCTGAACTCTGAATTCTGTAGTCTGACATCTGACGTCTCTGCCATCCCCGGAATACCTTCGGGTCGTGCGTCTCCCGCCGCTGCTCACCCTTCCGAACGTCATCACGCTCGCCCGCCTGCCGCTGGCGGTGCTGTTCGTGCTCGCCGATACCACTGCCGAGCGGCTGGTGATCCTCGGCATGGCATCTGCGAGTGACTTCATCGATGGATGGCTCGCGCGACACTTTGGTCGCACGACGCGAAGCGGTGCGCTGCTGGACCCGATCGCGGACAAGACGTTCGTGCTCGCGGCGCTTACCGCCTTCGTCGCAACGGGAACGCTGTCCACGGGCGAATACTTCGTGATTCTCGCTCGTGATTTCGCGACCGCGATCGGCTTTCTCGTGGCGTGGCGCCTGCCGGGACTCGATCCGCACGACTTCAA
Organism: Gemmatimonadaceae bacterium; assembly: GCA_025930755.1. Taxonomy (GTDB): domain Bacteria; phylum Gemmatimonadota; class Gemmatimonadetes; order Gemmatimonadales; family Gemmatimonadaceae; genus JAICNG01. The sequence goes on along the minus strand of JAICOJ010000099.1, from coordinate 5,034 downwards.
GGCGCGCATGCCTGGAAAGATCGTGACGGTCCTGCAGCTCGCGGCCATCCTGGCGCTTTCGGTGGCGCCGCAGGCGATGCGCTGGCTGGTACCGGTCATCGGCGTAGCGTCCGCGATCTCGATCATCGACTACACGCTGGTGTTGCACCGGACACGCCAGCGATGAGGAGACAGCCATGCGCATTATCGTCGTTGCATTCGTGGTCGCCGCGATGGTGAGCTGCGGCACCGACCGAAGCAGGCCGGGATTCAACATGACCGGCACGTCCGGATCGACCCAGTCGTCGCTCACGCTGCGTGTGATCGATGATCCGTCAGGCGCCGTCGATGTCGCGAGTGCGTCGTCGCGTCCGCTCGTCTCCCTGGTGTTCGAGGCGACGGGCGATGGCACGACGAGCTTTCGCTTCACCGGCGCCGGGCAAATTCACATGAGTGTGCCGATCGATTCGGCGCAAACGACGTCGACGCTTGTCGTCGACAACGTTCCCGCGGCGCGGTTCGATCGTCTCTCGCTCCGACTGGTGAGCGCCCAGCTCGCGATTCCCGGCGATCGCGTGCCGTCGCGCGACATGCTCGGCGGAAGCGCTCCCACGTTGCAGCGAGCAATGACCCTCGATCTCCGCGCCGGCTCGCGGACGCTCGTCATCGATTTGAACTCGGCGCAGTGGCTTCGCAGGATCTCCAATCCGCCTGTGGGCGAGCCCGCGTACGCGTTCGATGGCGCGACCGCGTTCCTCAACGCCATCGCGGTGCGAACCCAGTAGGTGCGCGGCGCGATCGTCGCCATCGCGCTCCTCCTCCCAGCCGCCGTCGTCGCGCAGACGCCGGCGCGGTCATCCGCATTCGAGCTGCGCATGGACGGCATTCTGGCCCGGCGCGCGACGATGACGCACCTCGGACTCGGCGTGACGCGCCCGATGTCGCGGAATGTCCAGCTGCAGGTCGTCGTGGGCGCCGGCGCCACCGTGCGTGAGGGCGATGACCCGCGCGCCTCGGGACGCGCCGACCTCCTCGCCCGCTTTGCGCCCGCGCCCGCCAGCGCGAGCGCATGGAGCGCCTACGCGAGCGCGGGCGCTGGCGTGCTGGTCGAGCGCGATATCGAGGGGCGCGCCTTGCTCGTACTGTTGCTGGGCGTGCGCAAAGGAGACGGATTCTTCGAGGCGGGACTGGGGGGAGGGGTCCGGCTTGGAATTGGAGTCAGACTCTAACGGCGAGGTGCGGACGGCGAGCTGCGTACTGCGAGCTGCGAACAGCGAACTGCGAACTGCGACCTACGGAAACACGAAGGGCCCCGAGTAAACCCGGAGCCCTTACTTTCGGCTTCTAGCTCGCAGTTCGCAGTTCGCAGTTCGCAGTTCGCAGTCGCCGTTCCAGCGCTTACGCCGCGTCCGCCTCGCTCTCCGCCTCGGCGCCCTGCTTGGCCTTCGGCGGCTGACAGAACCGCTCACCCAGGGTGCGAAGCTCGGCGACTTCCGTCCCGCCCAGCTCGTGGTACCGGTCCGCCAGGTAATCGATCGTCTGATCGAACCACTCCTTCTGATGCTCCGGCGAGGCCTGCAGCACCCCACAGCGGATAATCTGCTGAAACATCTCGTCTCGCGCCTGCTCGAACGGCGAAGGCGACGCGACGTCTCGCTTCCGGTTTCGGTTTCTAGCCATGTATTCGGAAAGGATTGAAAGTGTACACCAATCTAACCGTGCCACACCCCTGAACCAACCACGAAACTGCACGTGTTTCGTTGAGTTTTCTTCATGCGCTCGGGGCGCTCGTGGGTGTGGCGTGTTGCACAATGAATTCCAGCAGCAGCCGCGACAGCGAATCGCTCGCTTCCTCGGGGACCAGCCTTCCCACGCCGGGTAGACGAACGAGCGTACTACCTGCAATCATCGCCTGAAGACGCTCGCCGAAGCCCGAATCCACCCACCGGTCCTCCTCGGCCCACACGATCAACGTCGGCACCTGGATTTTACCCGGATCCAGTCCCTCGAGGTCCTCGCGCCGAACTGACCGGGCGAGCGTCAGCAAATGTGAGACACCGTCACTGCCGACAAAGGGTGCCAGGTACCGCGCCACGAGCCGCGCAGGCATCGATCTGGGGTCTGCGACGGAGCCCTCGAGCACTGGAGTCAGCAGAGCCGCCGCGCCGAGGATGCCGCGCCCGACGCGCAATGCGAATTTCGCGGTCCCGCGCTGAATGGCGCGCACGTCACCGCCGGGCAGCTCATCGAGCGCGACGGGATTGACGAGCGCAAGCCGGGCGACACGGGCAGGACGCGACACGAGCAGCTGCATGGCGACCGCGGCCCCAATGTCAATTCCCACGAGCGAGACTCGGGAGAGGCGCAGTGAAGAAAGCGCGCGATCGAGGCACTCGGCCTGCGCTCCGAGGGTGTAGTCCGCGTCGAAGGGGCGATCGGATTCCCCGTATCCCAGCAGGTCGACCGCGTAGGCCGTGTGGCCGTCGGTCGCGAGCGCCGGCGCGACCGAGCGCCAGAGAAAGCTCGACGTGCCGAAGCCGTGAATGAGCACGATCTGCTCGCCGCCGTGGCCGTAGCGCTCGACGTGAAGCGCGCCCGGTCCGGCCGGAACCCGAAGAATGTCGGCTTCGATGGAAAGCGTCCTGGTTGGTGGAGAGCGCTGCAATTCCGCGCGGAGATGCTCGTCAATAGAGGGCCAGGGGTCAAGCATCGCAGGTCACACCCCTCGACCCTCTCTCGTCCGCTCTCTAGCTTTCATCGCATGTCGGACCAGACCTACGACGACGGTCGCGCCCGCAACCTCGAGGCGCTGCTCCGCGCTCTCGCCCAACGCATCCTCGAGCTGGATACGGATGGGAAGCTTCTCGAGCACGCCGGTGAGCTGACGCGGCTCATCGGAGACGTTCGCAGCGAGCTGTTCCACTACGAAGTGCGCGCGACCTACGACACTCCCGAAGTCGCCGAGAACCGCCGGATCGTCGATGAGGCGAAGAAGCAGGCGGATCCGGCGTGGGAGCCCACCGACTGGAAACCGGACGACGGAGACGACCCGAAATGGTGAAGGCCCCACCGCCGCGGCGTGAATCGAAGAAGAAGCCCTTTTTCCTGCTACTGGGAGCCGTCGCCGTCATCGGCGCCGTTCTCATCGCCATGCAGGCGCGCGGCTCCGGCCCGTCGCCGCAGCTGGTGGCCGAGCTTCCTCCTGGTGACGCCGGACAGGCGCAGCCCTACGTGTACGGAAAGGCGGATGCACCAGTCGCCATCTCCGAGTTCGCGGACTTCGAATGCCCCGCGTGCGCTCAGTTCGCGACGCTGACGGAGCCGGACATCCGGAAGCGGCTCGCCGATGCGGGGCAGGTGAGCTTCCGCTTTTACGACTTTCCGCTCGATCAGCACCGGAACTCGGTTCTTGCCTCGCTGTCGGCGGCATGCGCCGCCGACCAGAACAAGTTCTGGGAGATGCACGATCGCATCTTCGCCGGCCAGGACGCGTGGGCCACGCGTCCAGGGGAGTCGGATGCGTCCGCCAACCGTCGCGGAAGCCGTCTCTTCGCGGAGTACGCCCGGGCGATCGGGCTCGACGAAGGGGCGTGGTCCACCTGCGTCGAGGAGCAGCGCCACCTGGATCGCATTCGGGCGAATCGCCAGTTAGGCATCCAGCGCCAGGTGCGCTCCACACCGACGTTCATCATCGGCAACCAGATGATCCCGGGCGCGCTGTCCTACGACGCGATCAAACGACTCGTCGACAGCGCGATGGCACGCCGCGACACGACACGAGGGAGCGCGGCGCCGAGGTGACCGCGCGCATGACGATCGCGGTGCTGTCGCTGATCGGCATCCTGATCGCCCTCTATCTCACGCTCTACAAGATCGGCGTGGTTGGCGACCTGAGCTGCACGCTCGGTTCCTGTGAGACGGTGAACACCAGCAAGTGGGCGACGTTCCTCGGCCTCCCGGTCGCGGCGTGGGGGCTCGGTGCGTATCTCGCGTTGTTCACGCTGTCGCTCATCGGGACCAGCGATCGTCACGCCGGCTCGCAAACGATCTCGCTCTTGCTCGTCGCGATCGCCGCGTGGAGCGTGATATTCTCCGCGTGGCTGACCTACCTGGAGCTGTTCGTGATCCACGCGATCTGCATCTGGTGCGTGACGTCGGCGGTGCTGCTGGTAATGATTCTCGTTGTGGCAATTGTGGATCTGAGGAAAACGAAGGGCGCTGGAAATGCGCTGGGGGCGCTGGACCAGCGCTGACAGACTCAGCGCTTCTCCAGCGCTTCTCCAGCGCCTGTGACGGCTCGTTCACCGTCGCGTCCTTCCCTCAGAATGACCGGTCAGACGTGGAGTTGAACCTTCCAGCGCCGGTTTGGCGTTGTAGGAATGGACCCGGTTGCTGGTACGGACCGTGCTCTCTTGTGTGATGCAGGGCACAACCCGAATATTCCACCGACCCAGGGACGAACCATACATGCTTGGCCGCCTTTTTCCCGAGACACTTTTTCCTCGCAAGCTGACGCCGTCCGCCGAGAAGCGGCTGCGGCTCGCGCAAGCGCGCGCGGAGGAAGCGATCATCCGCGCTCACGTCGACAACGCGCTCATGTTCGTCGACATGCTCGCCGAGGATTTGTCGTTCGACCGCGCCATCGACAGCTACGTGCGCGTGATGGGACTGCCGGAGCCGATGGCCAGCGTCGTCGCGACGCGTACCCTGGTCGTGCTGGGCGAGGACCTCGTTCCCTATCGCCGTCGCGCGCAGGAAGCGCCACGCGCGGAGGAGACGCCGGGCCGCCCGCCGCTCAGGCTCAACGACGCGAGTGAGGCGAGGTTTCGCGCGGTGAGACGGGCCTGAAGTAGGAGTCAGGAGTCAGGAGTCAGGGGTCAGGGGTGGAAAGGCAAACGGCGGCGCATTCGCGCCGCCGTTTGCTCATCTGATGAGGCGGCTGCGGCGAAGCCGCGCCGCCCTTTCCACCCCTGACCCCTGACTCCTGACTCCTGACTCCTACTTCAGGCCCGTCTCACCGCGCGAAACCTCGCCTCACTCGCGGCGTTGAGCCTG
>JAICOJ010000089.1 GCA_025930755.1 Gemmatimonadaceae bacterium | reverse complement strand
GGACTCGGCGCGGCGGCATGGACGAGCGACCCGAAGGAACGGGACCAGCTCATTGACGAGCTCGAGTCGGGGACGGTGGCCATCAACGGGATGGTCGCCAGCGATACGCGATTGCCCTTTGGTGGAATCAAGCGCTCGGGATACGGGCGGGAGCTGGGCGAAGAGGGGATTCGGGCGTTCGTGAACGTGAAGACGGTGCGCGTGGGCGTGGCGAGCTCGGCCCGCACCGAATGAAGCAAAGACGTCGGATGGCAGGAGGCGGAATTCAGAATTCGCAGCGCTTCTCCAGCGCCCTCGGCGCTTCTCCAGCGCCCTAGCTGTCCTGGAGATCCACCATCCGCATGCTCCCCGCGTACTCCACCGAGCGGGGCTCCTGAATGCTGGTCAGCCGCTTGACCACGCTGGCGATCCGGCGGGCTTCTGTCAGGAGAATCTGGACGGTGCTCGCGTCGTCAGGCACGAGCGTGTCGGAGACCGAGAGCAGCGACGCGTGCGAGATCAGCGAGGCCAGGGGGTTGTTGATCTCGTGCTGGAGCGCAATCGCCAGCTCACCGACGCCAGCGAGCCAGCGGCTCTGCGCCAGCTCGGCTTCGGCATTCCAGCGCGCCGCGTTCTGCTCCACGCGCCGCTCGGCGATCGCGATGCGCGCGCGAAGGTGGCTGAGCATCACTGGCTTCGTGACATAATCGTCGACGCCGGCATCGAGCGCCGCCAGCAGGTCCTCGCCGGCGTCTCGGGCGGTCAGCATCACGACGAACGTCTCGCGCGACCACTCGGACTCCCGAATGCGCCGGGTCACATCGACGCCCGTCAGGCTCGGCATGTTCCAGTCAATGATGACGAGCTGAGGGTGGTCGGCCTCGAAGATGTGCAGCGCCTGTTCGCCGTCGCTCGCCTCCAGCACTTCGTGGCCCCGCTCGCGTACCGCGTGCGTGGTCAACGTGCGCATTAGGGTGTCGTCGTCGGCGATGAGGACCTTCACGAGCCAAGGACGACCGGCCGCTGGCCCGGGTATCGGGTGGCTGGCATAAACGCTTCAACGGGTGTAGCTTGCCTGTCTCCATCTGACAATTTTCCAATCCTGGGCGCCCCTTCAGCCCTGAGAGTGCCATATGCACCCCTTCATCGAAACCCAGAAAGAGTTCATCCGCGCCGACATCCCTCCCTTCCGTCCCGGCGACACGGTGCGTGTCAACGTGCGAGTCAAGGAAGGTGAGAAGGAACGCCTCCAGGCGTTCGAAGGCGTGTGCATCGCGCGTCGCGGCAGCGGCGTCAGCGAGACGTTCACCGTCCGCAAAGTCTCGAACGGCGTCGGCGTCGAGCGCATCTTTCCCGTGCACAGCCCCATGATCGGCGACATCGCGGTGGTGCGCCGCGGACAGGTCCGCCGCGCGAAGCTGTACTACCTGCGCGAGCTGAGCGGTAAGGCCACACGCATTCGCGCGAAGAAGTCGCGCACGCAGGACACCACCGAGGAGTAACGGATGAAGGGCGGTCGCCGCGAGCCGCGGTACGCTCGCTGGAGCGGAATCGAACGCGAGCTGCGCCGGTCGGGCGTACTGCTGATCGCCGGTGTCGATGAAGTCGGACGGGGCTCCCTCGCGGGCCCCGTCGTCGCATCCGCCGTCATCATGCCGCCTGGTGTCCCCGCGCTTCGCGGCGTCGATGACTCGAAGCGACTCACACGGAAGGAGCGTGAGAAGCTTTGCGTCCGGATACGAGAGCGGGCGCTCGCGTTCGGCGTAGGCGCCGCGTCCGTCCGCGAGATCGATACCCTCAACATCTTCAACGCGAGCGTGCTCGCGATGCGTCGCGCGCTCTCGAGACTGACCGTGCGCCCCGATCACGTGCTCGTCGACGGTCGCCGCCTCAAGACGCTCGGCGTCGATCACACGGCCGTGATCGACGGGGATGCCAAGTGCTTCAACGTGGCCTGTGCGTCGATCGTCGCGAAGGTCACACGTGATCGCCTCATGGCGCGACTGGCGACGCGGTATCCCGACTTCGCGTGGGCGTCGAACTGCGGCTATGGGACCGCTGACCACGTGCACGGACTCACGCGACGCGGACCAACGGTTCATCATCGTCGCCTGTTCGTCGCCGCGGTCGAAGCGAGACTTCGCGCGGGAGCCTCGTTCGAGGATGCCGGTGAAATCGTCGTCCCGGGCGTCGTGGCGGAATCCACATTTGCCCCCACGCACGTGTCGGTGGAATCTGTCGATTGCGGGCCGGCCGACGTCGCGAGCCCCCAAATAATCCGCGTTCAGTGAGGCGTCTGGCGCGATTCTGACTATCAATTCAACGTCTTCCCGACGGCGGCGAGTGCGCTGCGAGCATGCGCGTTTGTGATTCACATCACATTGATTCACAACAACTTACGCGACTTGCGGGCACACTTCTCGCTCTATAATTTGAGCGTTGTAAGATTGGCGAGATCCCCCACCCCGGAGAGTATATGAAGAACCTGAGAAGTTTCGCGGTGATGGCGTTGTCGGTTCCGCTGTTTGCCGCCTGTGTTTCGAATGGAAAGTTCAACCGGGAGATCGCGGAGCAGGACGCCGCGAACGAGGCTGAGCGGACCGCCCGCATGAGCGCCGACGAGGCGATTCAGGCCGACGTACAGACGCTGCGCACCGACGTGCAGAACCTCCGCACCGAGCTGCAGAATCTCCGCACCGAGTTCGGCGCGAAGATCACGGCGATGGAAGAGGGCCTCAAGTTCGCGTTCCCGGTGAACTTCGCGTTTGACGATGCGACCGTTCGTCCCGAGGACGTTCCGGCGCTCGATCGGTTCGCCAGGGTCGTGCAGAACTATTACCAGGGCTCGAAGATCACCGTCGAGGGCTTCGCGGATCCCGCGGGGACCACGACGTACAACCGCGCCCTGTCGATGCGCCGCGCCGAAGCGGTTCGCGCGCATCTGACGACCGCCGGCCTGAGCCCCGAGCTGATCGACGCGATCGGCTACGGCGAGACCCGTCAGGTTGTCGTTGGTGCCGAGCGTGATGATCCGGGCGCCGAGAAGAACCGTCGTGTGGTGTTCGTCGTGGAAAGCCGCGGCGAGCCGACGATGGCCGAAGCGAATACTCTTCAGTAACTCCGGTAGTGGGATCATCGCGACGGGGGGCCTTTGGGCTCCCCGTTTTTTTGTAGGGGTCAGGAGTCAGGAGTCAGGGGTCAGGGGTGGAAAGGGCCGCCGCGCTTCGCGCGAGCGGCCCTCATCAGATGAGCGCGGCAGCTTCGCTGCCGCGCCTTCCCACCCCTCACCCCTGACTCCTGACTCCTGACCCCTGACCACGACCCTACCGCCACTCGGTCCCAAGTCGCGCGAACAGCTGCGCGTACAGCTCGATCCCCTCGCGCAGATTCCCGATCCGGAGATTCTCGTTCGCCGCGTGCTGGTTGTTGTCGTGATTGACGATCGGCACGATTACGAGCGGCGCGCTCAGGATCTCGGCGAAGAGGTACATGGGCAGGCTCCCACCCAGCATCGGGATCGCGACGAGCCGTCCATTGGTGGCTGTGCTCAGCACGCGGGTCACGGCGCGTGAAAGGGGCGCGGCCATGTCGGTTCGGATCCCCGGATATCCCTGCTCCCACTGGATGCGCGCTACCCGAGCATGACGAGCGCGCTCTTCGAGCGTAGGCTCGTGGTGGACGATGTGATAGCCCTGACGACGCACGTGCGCTTCCACCAGCTCGCGAACGCGCTCGGGGGTCTGGTCCGGCACCAATCGAAAGTCGATCGACGCCGTGGCCTGGGTAGGAATCACGTTCGCGGCTCGACCGCCGACCGGCCCGCCATCGAGGCCGCGCACATTGAGCGCGGGGAGCATGATGCGCTCGAGCAGTGGAACGCTGTCACCCTCGACGTCGCCCAACGCGAGCTCCCGCCGAAGGAGCGTGTCGACCGCGGGAGCCTGGGCAATGGCAGCGCGCTCCAACGGGCCAGCCGCGCGCACCTCGTCGAGGAAACCGGCGATCGTGATTCGACCCTCCGTGTCACGCATCGATGCGAGCAGATGGGCGAGCAGCACCGATGGATTGGGAGCCCAGTTTCCGTAGTGTCCACTGTGGAGCGCCCGCGCGGGACCATAGACGGTGAGGTCGGCCCCCATCACGCCGCGCACTCCGAAGACGATCTGTGGCCGCCTCGACTGATGCACCGGCCCATCGCCGAAGACCCAGCCGTCGGAGGAGAGCAGTCCTGCGTGCTGGCGCAGCATGGCCTCGAGATGATCCGACCCGGCTTCCTCCTCCCCTTCGAGGAAGAACTTGAGGTTGACCGAGAGCGGAATTCGCGCGGCGCGCAGCGCATCGATCGCGGCGAGCATGGCGACGATCGGTGCCTTGTCGTCGCTCGACGACCGAGCATAGAGCCGCGCGTCATCGTCGAGCTCGCCGGCGCGATCGGGAAGGGGAAGGATGCGCCCATTCCGCTCGAGCGGGGCAGCGCGCAACGTGGGAGTCCACGGTGGGGTCGCCCAGCGCGCGGAATCGACGGGCTGGCCGTCGTAATGCGCGTACATCACGATCGTGCGTGTCGCTCCCGGCGCGCGCAGCTCGCCGTACACGGCCGGTGGCGAACCGGGCGTCTCCAACCTGCGCGCGCCGAAGCCGCGCCGTGTCAGCATCGCGACGAGCGTGTCAGCGTTCCGACGAATCGAGACGCTGTCACTGGCAAGGTTCGGGATGGCGAGCAGCGCTGACAGCTCGCGCAGAATTGCCGGCTCATTGCGCTCCCGCCATTCACGGACGGCGGTGCGCACCCGCTCGGCCTGTCGCGGACTCTGCGCGAGCAAGGGCGACGAGCCAAGGGCGATCAGGACGGATAGTCGGACGATTCGTACCATAGGCGGGGCAAGGGGAGACGCGTCGAAAGTCGCGCGCGTCGCAAGGCTGCGCTAGACTCGACATCATGCCGCCAACCACCATCGCGCGGGTTCTCGAAACCTCGCTGTACGCCGAGGATCTCCGGGCCGCCGACCACTTCTATGGGACCGTGCTTGGCCTCGAGCGTATCGCGTTCGTCGAGGGACGCCATGTCTTCTTCAAGTGCGGCGCAGGCGTCGTACTGATCTTCGACCCACGCACCACGGCCACTCAGCCGACGACGGTGAATGGAGCTCCGGTCCCGCTTCACGGTGCGCGTGGCGCGGGCCACATCGCGCTCGCGGTCGCCGACGCTGAGCTACCCGCGTGGCGCATGCACTTGCGCACGAACGGCATCGCGATCGAGAGCGAGGTCACGTGGCCGCGCGGCGGCCGGTCGCTGTACATGCGCGATCCGGCAGGGAACAGCGTCGAGATCGCCTCGCCAACCCTGTGGGGATTCCAGGAGTAGGACCTCGTCGCGAATGGAGAGGGAGTGGCTGGCCATCTCGAGCTCACGATTCGCGGAGGTCGTTCGGCCGCTCACCCGCCCGCCACAGAGGTTATGTTGGATGTAGGGTCGGAGTCGACGGAAGCACACGGCAACGAGGTGAAACCATGGCAGTCAGGCGAGTGCGTGAGGTAGGGCGCTTCTCGGCGCGCGCAGCCGATGGCACGGTGTACCGCATCATCGAGTACGCCCACATGCAGGACGTGCGGACCAGGACCACTCCGAACGCACGCGACGTAGAGGGGCTGCATGAGCTGACCACTCACGACGGGATGCGGGTGAACGTGATCGGAGAGAACGAGTACGAGATCGTCGACCTCGGCGTGAAGCTGACGCGTGTCCATCCGCGCTAACCGGGGTCGGTGCCGCTTCATGCCGCCGCGTCACGGAATTACTTTCCAGACTCCCAGGGGCACCGAGACCCGGTAGCTCAGTTGGTAGAGCAACGGACTTTTAATCCGTAGGTCGCGGGTTCGAGACCCGCCCGGGTCACTCGTCGAAGGAGGTCGAGGTCGTCGAGGTGATCGAGGCACACGAGGGGCCAACCCTCGATCACCTCGGCTTTCCTCGGCGACCTCGACCTCCTCCGCCTTTCAGAGCCCGATCCAGTAATTGACCTTCACCAGCAGCACGTTGTCCGGCCGTGCATTGAACAGCGCCGACCGGTCCCGCCTGAACTGAAAGTCTCCCACCGGATCCTGCGAGCTTCGGTTCTGGGTCCACACGAGAAAGACCGTGGATCCAGGTCGATACTCCCATCGCAGGACGGCGTTGCCGCGCAGCGAGCGGAAGTTGAAGTCGGGGTTCGAGAAGGTCATCGCCGGCGTGAGCGCGTTTCGGTCGGGATCGAGCACGTAGCCGCTGTCCGTGAGCGTAATCTGCGTGGCGTCGAACACCCGCTTCTCGACGGTGCGCGGCGCGACGAACTCCTTGAAGCTCTCATAGTCGCCGCTCGAGATCAGTGGCTGCGCGAACAGCTCGAGCGTGAGCGTCGGAGTGAAGGTCACGTTCAGGCGGGTGCCGATCTCGAGCTGCCGCTGCACGAGGTCGGAAAAGACCACGCGCCGGTCATAGAAGTGGTTCGCCGTGGTGTCGGCGAACGATGTCACGAATTGCGACCTGGTCTTGTAGTAGCTGTAGGACGGCTCCAGGCTGAGCACGATGTTGGATGCGGGCTTGGCACGGATGGTCGTGTAGAGCGCGTAGGCTCGGCCTCCCTCGGCGGTCCCGCTCATTTCCGGACCCAGGTAGAAGCTCACGCGCTTGCGGCTATCCGTGTTGATGTTGAGGACCGTGAACCAGGCTTGCGAGCGCTTCACGACGGGGCCGCCGCGCGTGAGCCGGTCCTCGAACACCTCGGGCCGGTGGATGTAGAAGGTGCTCAGCCACCAGTAGTTAGGCAGCTGGACCTCGAAGTAATTCTGGAACTGGAGGTCGGTCCGGTCGCCGTCGAAGTTGTACTGTTGCTGCCCGCCGAGGATCCAGTAGAGCTGCCGATAGTACTTGGTCGGCTTCTGCCACTGGCGAAAGGCGTTGGCGTTCATCCACACGTAGTCCGCGCGAGTCAGGAACGCGAGATCGTTTACCTCGAAGCCGGGACTGCGGACGTTCAATGAGGTCTCGAACAACCAATCGCCCGACTCCTTCGAACCGCGCACGTAGCCGCCGAACCCGCGCAGCGACGTCAACGTTGGATCGTACCGGTCGGAGAACGTGCCGTTGCTTCCGTGCTTGCGATCGGGCCGGTCGAAGTACCGCGCGGACGACCGCTGCAGCGTTTCGATGACCTCGGGCTCCCCCGTCACGCTCGACAGGGCGAAGTTGCTCATGATCCGGTACGTCCGGTTCTTCCACCACCGCTCCCAATCCAGGCCGACCGCCTCAGCGTGACTCGGCATCGACAGTCTGAGTGAATCGTAGGTGAACCGCCGAATGGTCGACGTCGCGATCGCGCCGAGAAAGCCGCGGCCGCCGGTGAAATTCCTCCGCACGCGCCCGACGAAGTAGTTCGTGAGCGGTTCGACTTCGCGCTCGACCCCTGGGCGGCCATCATCGAACGCGATGTCCGCCTCCTCCGCCTTGGTGACCGCGTTGAGGAACCCCATCTGGTAGCCGCCGCGCGTGCGGCCGGTGATTTTCGCCGCGCCGAGGATCGTCGCATTCTCCGGGCGATCGAGGTACTCGTACCCGTCGGGCGGGGAGCCACGCGGCTGCCGACCGATGCGCCGCGAGTAGTACAGCGACATGCTCGAGACGTTGCTGCAGAAAAAGCAGTTGAGCCCGCCGAATCCGAAGAGCCCGCTTCCTTCCACGAAGAAGGGGCGCTTCTCTGCGAACGACGTCTCGAACGCGCTGAGGTTGACGACCGCGGGGTCGACCTCCACCTGACCAAAGTCGGGATTCACAGTGAGGTCGAGCGTGAGGTTCGATGTCAGCAGCGCCTTGAGATCGCCGCCGACGCGCGCGGTGTACTCACTCGGATCGCGGAACGGGTTTCCCTGATCGCCTTCGCGAATGGGGACGTACGCCGCGCGGGAGACGAAGTAAGGAAGTATCTCCACGCCCCGCGGCCGTTCCCGTATGCGCAGTCCTTCGACGTGTCCGAACTCGGGCGCGCCGCCCGTGGCCTTTCGCGCCCACCACGACCACATCGACGACTCGTTCAGCCGGTCGACGTAGCGCCAGATCTGCAACCCCCACGTCTGCGCGGTGTCACGCGAGAAGCGCAGCTGTGCGAACGGAATCCGCATCTCGGCCGTCCAGCCCAGGGAGTCGATAGCCGAGACGGCTTCCCAAATGGGATCCCAGGACGGGTCGGCATTGGAGGACGCCTGTCCGGCGTCGGTCTTCACCCCGGAGGGGTTGATCTGAAAGACCGTGCGTCCAGTGTGGTCGTGAAACGTGTCGAAGATGAGCTCGAGGTAGTCACCGTCGGTCTGCTGATCGCGACGGGTCAGGTAGCTGCGGACGCCGCGCGCGCCCAGGGAGTCGTACATGCGCGCGCCAATGTAGAGGGCCTCGGCATCGTACAGAATGCGTACCTCAGTGCGCTGCGTAGCCGGCTGGCCTTCGTTAGGCTCGTACTGTCGGAATCCCGTGGCCGGCGTCGAGGCCGCCCAGGCTGGTTCATCCAGCCGCGCATCAAGGGCGATGGGACTGGTACGTTCCGCGGCGACCATTCGGGGTCGCGCGGCGTGAGCCGTGTCAGCGGTTTGCGCCGCGAGCACGGCGGGCAAGGCGCAGCACATCGCGGCGGCGCGCAGGGAGCGAGCGCTCACTCCGAGGAGTGACATGTAGAGATCGGTCGGGAGGGGATTGAACGGTCGGGCACCTTCGTTGGATGCCGCGACACTCAAAAGAGTTTACCAGACCGTGAAGTGCGAGTGGTTTACAGTTTCCTTACGGGCCTGCCGAGCGTCAGAAGCACACGCGGGCGGCGTAGCGAGCGCCTTGCACTCGACAGGTCCGCGACGCACCATCGGGATGATTGGGAGGGCTTAAGACCCGGCGTTGCCTTCACTTCGTTCGATCGTGTCTCTGAAGGATAGTCCTCCACGGGAACACCTATTCGGAGCGGGCCACCGCCTATGTATTCCTCGTCGCAGCCGGGCGCGACCCCCGACCCGCGCATCATCACTCCCGGCGATCTCAAGCGCGAACGACTGAAGTTCACGGACTTCAAGTTTCGCCGGACGCCCGGCGGAAAGTGCAGCGCCGAGGTCGAGCTGGAGTGGATCGATGGGATCCGCGTGCGTGGGACGTCCGCAGGCCAGTCGAGCGCGACCGTTGACCTTCGTGTCGCCGCCGATGCCGCCCTCCGCGCGATCGAGACCTTCTCCGACAATTCGCTCGAATTCGAGCTCGTCGGTGTCAAATCTGTGCGGGCGTTCGACGCGACGGTGGTCATCGTGTCGGTCAACGTTCGCAAGGGCGACGGGCCCCGCAAGCTGCTGGGTGCCTGCCTCGCCGAGGATGATCCCGTTCGCGGCGCCGCCGTGGCCGTGCTGAACGCCACGAACCGAGTGCTCGGGAACTTCATCGCAACTCGCTGAGCACCACGGTGCCTGGCCACACCGGAGTGAATGCAATGCTATCGACCTCCTCCCGCTTTCGCGGAGCGCGCGCGTGACGGCTCGCCCAACGCGACGTGTTCTCGCCGTCGCGCTCGTGGCGCTCGCCGCCTGTCACCGCTCCACTCCCGCACGAACCGCCCCCTCTCCGACAACCGAAACCAGCGCGACCGCGGCCGCACGCGACGGCGTGCACGGGGCCGCCGCAGGCTCGCCTGACGAGCCTTCCGCCGTATCGCCCACCGATGTCGCTGCCGAAGCGGTGCGGATATTCGGCGACTCGACGGCCGACTCCAGCGAGCCCGAGGGCGGCGGTGACGTCTCCCCGGAGCCTACGTGGGATATCGACGTTCGATCCTACGAGACGCACAAGCGGGTGGAGTACTACCTCCAGCGATTCCGGGGTCCGGTCCGCGCCACCTTCTCGGAGTGGCTGAGCCGAGGGACCCGCTACGAGCCGATGATCCGCGCCAAGCTTCAGGCGGCGGGATTACCGGGCGACCTCACCTATCTCGCGCTGATCGAAAGCGGCTACAACCCGCACGCGTACTCTCGTGCGGCCGCCGTCGGGATGTGGCAGATGATGACCGCCACCGCCAAGGGCGTGGGCCTCCGCGTGGACTGGTGGATCGACGAGCGGCGCGATCCGGTGCGCTCGACCGATGCGGCCATTCGCTTCCTGAATTATCTGCACGAGCAGTTCGGGTCGTTGTATCTCGCCGCGGCGGCGTATAACGGGGGGCCGGGACGCGTCGCCCGCGGCTTGTCGCGGTACGCGGACCAGCTCGAGGGCTCGACCGGTGAGGACGTCTTCTTCGCCCTGGCCGAGCAAAACTATCTGCGCGCCGAGACGAGAGACTACGTGCCGAAGATGATTGCGGCGGCGCTGGTGGCGAAGGATCCACAGCGGTACGGCATCGCCATCGAGTCGAGACCGGTGCTCGAGTACGACACGGTGCGTGTCGGGCCGGAGACGCCGCTCGCTGCCATCGCGAAGGCGGCGGGGGTGACCGTGGACGACGTTCGTGAGCTCAACCCGCAGGTCCTGCGCGGGGTGACTCCGCTGAAGGACTCGCTCACCATTCGCGTACCGGTCGGGAAGGCGGATGGCTTCGACAGCGCGTACGCCGCGCTCGCCGAGGAGGATCGCAAGGCATTCACGCGGGTGACGACGAAGAAGGGCGCGACGATGGTGTCGACCGCCCGGCGGGGCGGGATCACGACGAAGCAGCTGAAGTGGTACAATCCGAAGCTGAAGGCGACGAAGAGCGGCGCCTTGCCCGTTGGACGCGTGGTGCTGCTCCCCTCACGCGCGGTGGTCGCGGCCGCCTACGACATCCCCGATCCCGCGATCGAGCGCTACGGCTCCAGCCGCGGCCGCACCCACATCGTGCGGAAAGGCGAGTCGCTGGGCCTCATCGCGAAGCGGTACAAGACGTCGGTCAAGACGCTGATGCGGCTCAATGGGCTGAGAAAGAGCGTGATCTACCCGGGGCAAGTCATTGTGGTGCGAGGAAGACGGTAGGGCAAAAACTGCGAACTACGAGCTGCGAACTGCGAACTAGAACCCTCGGGAAGCTACCGGCGCCACCAGTAGCTTCCCGAGGGTTTTAGTTCGCAGTTCGCAGTTCGCAGCTCGTAGTTCGCAGTTCGCAGTTCGCAGTTTTAGTCGACCACCCCACTCCCCCTGTACCCGCCAGCCACCATCCGATCGTAGCCGTTGGCAGGGTCGAGCCCGGCGGCGCGGGCGCGCTTCACGGCGGCAGGGCCGCGGTTGTAGACCAGCAGCGCAAGCTTGAGGTTCCCGTCGTTCTCGTTGATCAGCGTACGCAGATAACGGAACCCGATGCGAAGGTTGGTCTCGCGATCATAGAGCTGCGTCTTCGTGACGCCCTTCTGGAAGAAGCCGGCGGTTGCGGGCATGAGCTGCGTGAGACCGATGGCGCCCACGGGGCTGGTCGCTTTTTCATTGAACTGACTCTCGACCCGCACCAGGCGGAACGCGAGATCCGGCTCCAGTCCCTCGGCCAGGGCGATGTCGTAGATCGACGTGGCAATGTCCGCCGAGATGCGATATCGCGACGAGTAGGCGAGGATCTGGTTGGCGCGGTCGAGCTGCGCCTGGGCGAGCTGGAGCTCACCCCGTGCCGCGTCGAGCTCCTCGCGGAGCCGGCGCGATTCGCCTGGAAGGCCGAATGAGAACGTGCTCGCCGTGGCGGCGCGCTCCTGGAAGATCTGGGCGCCCAGCAAAAGCACTATCGCGCCAACGGCGCCCGACGTGAGCAGCACGCGCCAGCGGCGTACCTTTGCCTGGCGGCGCTCGAGATCGCCTCGGTGTACGTAGCGTGTTTCCCTGCGCATAGAGCCCCTTTCACAAGGGTTGGACGGAGAGGATCAGGAGACCCCACCCGCGGCCGCTAACAAGGGCAACGGTCGTGCCTCGTTTTCCCTACGGCCGTTTCCACGTTCCTGATCGTCCACCGGTCTTTTCCGCCAAACAGATATCGGAAATGACCATGCTCTTATCTAGTGATTTGCACATGTCGTAGACGGTGACGAGTGTCACACTCACCGCTACGATTGCCTCCATTTCCACGCCTGTCTTTCCGGCGGTTCGAACCGTCGATTCGACGCGAATGCCGCGGATTGTATCGTCAATAGTCGCATGAACTTGTACATCAGTGAGCATCAGCGGATGGCAGAGCGGGATCAGCTCGGCGGTCCGCTTCGCGGCCATCACCCCGGCGATCCGCGCAACGGCCAGAACATCGCCCTTTTCGACGCTGTTTTTTCGGACCGCGTCGAGCGCGTCCGCCGACATGGAAATGACTCCTGTCGCCCTCGCGAATCGCTCGGTGCTCTCCTTCGAGGACACGTCGACCATTCGGGCCTGTCCGGATCGGTCGACGTGACTGAGGTCGCTCATGGGCGCAACTCGGCGAATTCCCGCAGGAGCGCGGAGCCGATGAGCTGCGGGTTCACGTTTCCGCTCGCCCGGAACTTGGCCTTTTCCACGGCGCGGACGGCCATGGCAGCCCGGCGCGCGCCGTCATCGTCTCCCTCCGTGGCGCGGTCGCGGGCGCGATCGTGAAGCAGCGCGGTCAGCGCATCGAGCACGTCGCTGAAGAAACCGCGCGCCTTCGAGCTTCCGAAGGCCAGCCCCAGCCGGAATCGCTCGGCGTCACCGGTATGGGAGGCGCTGAGCATTTCGTTCGCGAGCGCGTGTGCTTCGGCGATGGTCCCGGAGCTCAGGAGGGCACCTGGTGCCCCGTTCGCCAGCCTCACACGCTCCTCGACGCTCTTCGGCAGCTGGTAGGCCTGCAGCGCCTTCGTGGCCAGAGGATCCTCGAGAAAGGCGCGCACGTCCGATTCGGGCAGCGGATTCGCGCGCAGGCCTATCACGCGAGACCGGATCGTGGGCAGGAGCGCCGCCGGCTCGCTCGTGGTCAACACCACCGTGGTATCGGGGAGCGGCTCCTCGAGGAGCTTGAGGAAGGCATTCGCCGCCTGCTCCGAACCTTCCTGCGCGATCATACGCTCCGCGTCGCCGATGACGAAGACCTTTCTGCTGCCGATCGTTGGCGTCATCCCCGCCTGCTGCACGACGAGATGGACGGTGCGGATGAAAATGCCCTCGAGCCCCGACGGTGGGGGGTAGATGCCGTTGGAGTCGAGCCGTTCGTGGATCGCATCGATGAAGTCGTCCTTCACCTCGTCCAGTGATGGATCGGCATCCTTCGGGCGTGGCCGGGGGAAGTACCAGTGGAGGTCGGGGTGTCCGAGCTCCCTGGAATAGCGGCAGGAGCGACATGCCGCGCAGGGCCCGTGAGGGCCGGGGGATTCGCACAGCAGCAGCTGTCCGAGCCATAGTGCCAGCCGCTGCTTGCCGACGCCGCGGGGGCCGTGGATCAACAAACTCGCCGGCAGCGTCCCCCGATTGATCGACGCACGAAGGCGGGCACGGAGAGACTCGTGACCGTACAGATCGACGATGGGCATCGCTCAATGATGGTGCGTCGCGCGTATGGACGGGAGAGCGGCGGGGGCCTCGCCCGACGTCTTCGGGCTTTTCCCCTTCAACAAATCGCTTCTGATCTGTCGAATCAGGCGAGAAAGGTACGACTCGTAAGTCTCGAACTGCGCGTAGTTCTCGTGTCTGATCGACCGGACGTAACGAACGCCGCCAGTGAGATCGGGGCGACGACTCGACGTGAGTCGCGCGACCCATTTCCGCGTGGCCTCGGGGGCGGTGGCGTCGGACTGTGCAAGCATCGCAACGACCTCCGCTTGCTTGCTCACGAGCGGGTAGGCCCCTCCGTCAGACTCGAAATGGCCGAGCACGTACAGGTTCGGCAGGGCGGGAATGAGCGCCCCGAAGAGGTCGGGCCCCGGTCCGTTTCGCGAAGGCAACGCCGCGTCCAGAAAGGGAATGGTCGGCCGGTAACCCGTTGCCCAGATGATCAGGTCGAGCTCCTCGGCCGTGCCGTCACGGAAGTGGACGCGCCGTCCATCCAGCCTAACGACATCCGGCCTGGCGGTGGCGTCGCCGTGCGCGAGGTAGTGGAGGATCTGGGTATTCATGATGGGGTGCGACTCGAGCACCCGATGATCCGGGGCGGGGAGCCCAAACCGGCGGAGGTCGCCGACGAGGAGCTTCAGCAGGCCGGTGAGCAATGGCTGCGCGATCTTCGGCGAAAGGTGCGGCCCGCTGCGGAAGAACGCATCCGTCGGCTTTCCGAAGACGTGTTTCGGCAGAAAGTGATAGCCGCGCCGCAGGGAGATCACGGTTCGCCTCGCGCGCGTCGCGGCATCACACGCGATGTCGCACGCCGAGTTTCCGCCACCGACGATGAGGACGCGTTTGCCGTCGAACTCCGAAGGGGACCGATAGCGAACCGAGTGGTACGCGTCGCCTGCGAAGCTGCCCGGATATTCCGGAAGGATCGGATCCCAGTTATGTCCGACCGCGGCGATCACCCCGCGGTACTGCCGTCGATCGCCGTTGTCGAGCTCCACATTCCATGTCCCGTCGCTCGTCGGGGTCGCGTGCCGGACCACGACGCGGTATTCGACGCTCGACCGTATTGCGTACTCGTCGGCGAATGCGCGGATGTAGTCCAGCACCAGCGGTCGCGCGGGATAGTCCGGATAGCTCTCCGGCATTGGGAAACCGTCGAAGCCCGAGAGTGTCTTGGACGAGATGAAGTGCGCGCTCTCGTACATCGGCGTGCCTGGGTTCTCGAGGTCCCAGATGCCGCCGACGTCGCGGTGCCGCTCGACGATGTCGAACGGTACGCTCGCGGTGTGAAGTGCGCGTGCGGCGGACAGGCCGGACGGTCCGGCGCCTACGATCAGCCAGCGGTCGGGGTTGCTCAGAAAGAAGGGTCCTCGGGGTCCTCAGGGTCCTCAGGGTCCTCAGAACCCGTGGCTAAGGCTGCTTCC
>JAICOJ010000053.1 GCA_025930755.1 Gemmatimonadaceae bacterium | reverse complement strand
TACCCGGGGCGGGACTCGAACCCGCAAGAGCCAAAGCTCGGGGGATTTTGAGTCCCCTGCGTCTACCGATTCCGCCACCCGGGCGCGTCGGGAAATCTAGCGTCCCGAGTGTGGCCAGAACACTGGTCAGGGCCGGCGCGCTGACGTATCTCGCATGGAGGTATCTCCGCGGCGTGCCGGGCCGCTGCCACGGCGCCGCCCACGCATATCCTCCATCCGTCGCCGCACCTGGTCCTGAATCGCCAGATACTGCGCGCGCTGGGTCGGCGTCATGAACGCCGCGAGCGCACGCTGCTCGCGCGACAGAAGCTCGATGCGACGACGCTGTACGTCGATGAGCTGGTCGACGTACCGCGCGACCCGATCCTGATTCGCGCTGTCCCCACGCATGACTTCCGCACGCAGGCCGACGCGGATCTCCCGCTCCTGCTGGTGCAAGAGTCGCCGCTGTCCTTCCATCTCGCGATTCACCTCGCCGAGTCGTCGCATCTGCTCCGCGTTGAGCCCGAGCTGCTCCTGGACGACCGCGGCCGTTCGCTGGCGCACACGCTGCTCGAGCGCCTGGCGACGCGCCGGCGGCGGCTCACCCGCGGGCTTCTGGGCCTCGACTGCCGGCGCTGCGCCGATGATCGTGACCCCGACCAGCATCAGCATTCGCCGGACGCGCATTAGACGTCTCCTTCGAGAACGGGCAGTAGAACCGCCGGCTCGACGTCGAGCTCCGCATCGACGTCATCGAGCACGTCGAGCAGGGACTCGAGATCGGCGTCGGCAAGATCGCTCACGCCGCCGCCCATGACGAGCTCGACACGCGGCGCTGAACGCGGTGGCGTCGGGTCGGTCGGCTCCAACGGGTCGGGCGCGGCGCGCACCGGCTCATCGGTCTGGACGACGACCGGAGGCAGACCCCCCGAGCCCGGTTCGCGATCCATCGTCGACCCGAGAATGGCAGCGCCGACAATCGCAACCACCGATGCCGCCGCGAGCCATGCGCGACGCGTGGGCGTGGCGAAGCGCGACGCGCGACGGCGACGGGCCTGCGCCACGGCGGCCGTCGCATCGCGTCGAACGGCGCTCGATCGCGCGACCGCCGCGACGATGCGCGCCGTGTCCACCGACGGCGTGCGGCTCAGCGCAGCATGGGCCGTCCGCACGATCGCGAGCTCCGCCCGACACGACGCACACGTCGCCAGGTGGCTCTCGACCGCCACGAGGGACGCCCCACCGAGCGCACCGCGCGCAACGTCGGGGAGCGCGTCCCGCATTTCCAGATTCGTGCAATCACTCATCGAGATACTCCTTCACCATGCGCACGGCATTGTGGTAATGCACGCGCGCCGCTCCTTCCGTGGTCTCCACGACGTCCGCGATCTCCCGGTAGCTCAGTCCTTCCGTCACGCGCAATGTGAATACCGCGCGCTGCGTCTCCGTCAGTCCCTCGATCGCCGCGCGCAACCGCGCTTCCGTCTCCGTCGCGACCGCCGTGCTCAACGGATCCTCCCCGGTGAGCGCGTGCGATTCATCGATCGGAACCACCGGCGGTGCGCGCCGATCCGCGCGAGCGCGATCCCGACAGAGGTTGCGCGCAATCGAAAACAGCCACGTTCGCAGCGAGCTCGCCTCGCGAAACCGATCGATCGAGCCGAAGGCGCGCACGAACGTGTCCTGCACCACTTCCTCGAGCTCCCCGCGTTCCCCCATGCTCGCGACGAACCGGGACACGGCGGGCGCGTGGCGCTCGACCAGGATGGTCGCGGCCCGCTCATCCCCCCCGCGCCACCGCGCGATCAGCGCGGCATCGCTCGGTTCCCCGTCCCGCCTCGGCTCGCTCATCCCGGCATGTGGTTGGACGCTTCCGTCCCCCCGGTGTTAAGTGCGGATTCCAGGCGTCCTTGACTTCGCCCCTCGCCCGTGGGTACGTTGACGCCGAACGCTCGTTCGACACCCGGTGCCAGGGGGGGCGGATGGCTCACCAGCAGGCGCACGACGAGAAGCTCGACGCACTCCTGGCCGCCGCAGCCCGGGTTTTCGCCAAGCGCGGGTATCACGAGACGAGCATGCGCGACCTGGCCCGCGAATCGGGGGTCTCGCTCTCCGGACTCTATTACTACGTCAAGAGCAAGGACGAGCTGTTGTTCCTGATTCAGGACCGCAGCTTCGCCGCCGTCCTCGCGAGCATGGAAGAGGCCATCGCCGGGATCGAGAACCCGGTCGAGCGCCTCGCCCGCTTCATCGACAACCACCTCGACTATTTCGCCTCGCACATGGCGGAGATGAAGGTCCTGTCGCACGAGTCGGGGGCGCTGTCGGGGGACTTTCTTTCGCAGGTGAACGCCAAGAAGCGGGAGTATACACGCGTCCTCATGGATATTCTCGCCGATGTCGAGCGCACCTGCGGCGCGGCGCATGTCAACCGCCGGATCGCGACGTACACGTTGTTCGGCATGATGAACTGGATCTACAACTGGTACGATCCCCTCGGCGATCTCAGTGTCGAGGTGTTGAGCCAGAGCATTTGCCGGCTCTTCCTCGGCGGCTATGTCGGCATGCCGGTGTCGGAGTCCGTGATGCCACACCTGACGGCGGGATAGCACTCAGCTCGTTCCCGCACGCACGCAGCAGCTTTTCACCAGAGGAGTCCCATGGCCACAGCTACCATGACCGAGCGCGAAGCGACCACCCTCGTTCGGTACCGCAAGGAGGGGCACGTCGCGATCTTCGAGCTCGATGATCCGCCGGCCAACACGTACACGCACGAGATGATGCGTCAGCTCGACGACTGCATCCTTCGCGCGCGGTTCGATGGCGACGTTCACGTGATCATCCTGCGCGGTGCGGGCGAGAAGTTCTTCAGCGCCGGCGCCAACATCAAGATGCTCAACGAGGCGGACCCGACGTGGAAGTACTACTTCTGCCTTCACGCCAACGAGACGTTGAGCCGTCTCGAGCAGACCCCCAAGCTGGTGATCGCGGCGCTCAACGGGCACTGCGTCGGTGGCGGCCTCGAGATCGCCATGGCGGCGGACATTCGCATCGCGCGCCAGGACGCGGGGAAGATCGGCCTGCCGGAGGTGAACCTCGGCGTCCTGCCAGGCACCGGCGGCACGCAGCGGCTCGCCCGACTCATCGGCAAGGCGAAGGCGATCGAGCTCATGGTCACCGGACGGACGTTCTCCTTCGAGGAAGCCGAGAAGATGGGCCTCGTCAACGCCGTCCTGCCGAAGGACGACTGGTGGGAGAGCGTGCTCCTCTACGCCCAGCAGTTCACGCTGCCGAACAAGGCCGCGATGGCGGTCGGCCACATCAAGCGCTCGGTGCAGTCTGGGCTCGAGATGGCATTCGAGTATGGGCTGTCGCTCGAGCGTGAGCTCCAGAGCCAGCTCTTCAAGAGCAGCGATGCGAAGGAAGGGATTGGAGCGTACGTCGAGAAGCGGCAGCCCCGCTTTCAGGGGCGCTGACGATGGGCGCCGGCGTCGCGACCGAGACCCTTCCCACGCGGCTCTTCATCAACGGTGAGCAGCTCGACGCCGCGGAGGGTCGGACGCACGACGTGATCAACCCCGCGACGGAGGAGGTCATCGCCTCGGTCGCGGCCGCCGGCGAGGAGGACGTCGATCGTGCCGTTCGCAGCGCACGGGCGACGTTCGAGTCGGACAAGTGGCGAAAGCTGAGCGCGCGGCAGCGGGGCGAAGCGGTGTGGCGCCTCGGGGAGCTCATCCTCAAGAACAAGGAAGAGCTCGCTCGCCTGGAGACGCTCAACAACGGCAAGCCGGTGTTCGAGTCGATGATCGACGTGCGCCTCGCCGCCGCGACGTACAAGTACTATGGCGGGTGGGCGGACAAGATCCACGGCGAGACGATTCCGGTCGACGGCCCGTTCTTGAACTACACGCTTCGCGAGCCACTCGGCGTCGTGGGTGCGATCGTGCCCTGGAACTTCCCGATCTCGCTCGCGGCGTGGAAGGTGGCCCCCGCGCTCGCATGCGGTAACACGGTCGTCTTGAAGCCCGCGGAGCTGACGCCGTTCACCGCCATCCGGATGGCGGAGCTCGCGATCGAGGCCGGTCTGCCGCCGGGCGCCTTCAACTGCATTCCCGGTCCAGGCTCGGTCGCCGGCAGCGCACTCGTCAAGCATTCCGACGTCGACAAGATCGCGTTCACCGGCAGCACCGAGGTTGGCAAGCAGATCATGCGCGACGCGGCGGGAACGGTGAAGAAGATCTCGCTCGAGCTGGGCGGCAAGTCGCCGAACATCGTTTACGCCGACGCCGATCTCGACGCCGCGGCTCGCGGCGCCCTGACGGGAATCTTCTACGGGAAGGGCGAGGTGTGCGCCGCGGGGTCGCGGTTGCTCGTCGAGGACAGCGCCGCCGAGGAGATGCGGACGCGCATTCTCGAGCGCGCGAAGAAGATGGTGGCCGGCGATCCGCTCGACCCGAAGACGCGTCTTGGCGCCCTGGTCTCGAAGAGGCAGATGGAGCGCGTGCTCGGTTACATCGAGAGCGGAAAGTCCGAAGGGGCAACGCTGCTGAGCGGTGGTGCGCGCACTCCGGTGAACGGCAAGGGCTATTTCGTCCAGCCGACCGTGTTCGAGGGCGTGGACCGCGAGATGACGATCGCGCGCGAGGAGATCTTCGGCCCGGTGCTGGCGATGATGACGTTCAGCGACGGCATGACGGGCGCGACGGAGCTGGCGAACGCGACGATCTACGGGCTCGCTGCCGGAATCTGGACGCGGGACATCAAGAAGGCGCTCCGCACCGCGCGCGAGATTCGCGCGGGAACGGTGTGGATCAACACGTACAACATGTACGACGCGGCCTCCCCGTTCGGCGGCTTCAAGCAATCGGGCTTCGGCCGCGACCTCGGGGTGCACGCGCTCGAGGGGTACACGCAGGTCAAGTCGGTGTGGGTGGACCTATCATGAGATTGCGAACTGCGCACTGCGAATTGCGAACACGGCCGTCGCAAACCGACCGGCCGTGTTCGCAATTCGCAGTTCGCAGTTCGCAGTCGTTGGCTCTGCCCGCCCAGTGAGAGACGTCCTCCTCGTCGACGCCGTCCGAACGCCAATCGGTCGCCACGGCGGCGCGCTGGCGCGCGTGCGGCCCGATGATCTTGCCGCGACCGCGATCGCGGGGCTCGTGCAGCGCACCGGCCTCGACCCCTCGAGCGTCGATGACGTCATTCTCGGCTGCGCGAACCAGGCGGGGGAGGATACGCGCAACGTGGCGCGCATGGCGCTGCTCCTGGCCGGCCTGCCGGTGGAGGTGCCGGGGCAAACGGTGAATCGGCTATGCGGCTCCGGTCTCCAGGCGCTTGCAAGCGCCGCACAGGCAATTCGCGCTGGAGAGGGCGACATCTTCATCGCCGGCGGCGTGGAAAGCATGTCACGAGCGCCGTGGGTGATGCTCAAGCCCGAAGACGGGTTTCCTCGCACGGTCCCCCCGATGGCGGATACGACCATCGGGTGGCGTTTCGTCAATCCGCGGATGCCCAAGGAATGGACCATCTCGCTCGGCGAAACCGCGGAGGAGGTCGCGCGCTGCCATGGGGTCACGCGCGAAGAGCAGGACGCCTTCGCGCACGAGAGTCAGCAGCGGACCAAGCGGGCGCTCGACGAGGATCGCTTTCGGGACGAGCTGGTTCCGGTCGAGATCGTCACCAGGACTGGAAGGACGGTCGTCGCGCGCGACGAGCATCCCCGGCCGGAGACCACGCTCGAGACGCTGCGGGGTATGCGGCCGGCCTTCGTGAAGGAGGGCGGCACCGTCACCGCCGGCTCGTCGAGCGGAATCAATGACGGAGCCAGCGCCGCGCTCGTGATGTCGGCGGCCGCGGCGAACCGTCTTGGCCACGCGCCGCTCGCACGCATCGTGGCCACGGCAGTGGCTGGCGTGGCGCCGAACGTCATGGGCATCGGGCCCGTTCCGGCCACTCGAAAGGTCCTCGAGCGCGCCGGCCTCACGATCGACGAGATCGATCTCATCGAGCTCAACGAGGCCTTCGCGTCGCAGGCGATCGCCTGCATCCGCCAGCTGGGCGCCGACCCGAAGCGCGTCAACGTCAACGGCGGCGCCATCGCCCTTGGACATCCGTTAGGCGCGTCCGGGGCACGCATCGTGGCGACCCTCGCGCACGAGCTGCGGAGGCGGGGGAAACGCTACGGGCTCGCGACGATGTGCATTGGGGTCGGCCAGGGGATCGCGACGGTGCTGGAGCGGGTCGTATGACGTACGAACAGATCCTCCTCGATCGCTCGGAGAGCATCGGGACCCTCACGCTCAACCGGCCCGACAAGCTCAATGCGTTTGCCGGCCGAATGCGGCAGGAGATCGCCGAAGGGCTCGACGAGCTCGAGAAGGATGAGTCCGTGCGCGTCATTGTCATTACGGGCGCGGGCCGCGGATTCTGCGCCGGGGGTGACGTCACCTACATGGGTGAGCTGGTGGAGCGGCGTGATGTCGAGTCGATGGCCGCGCTCGTCGATGCCGGACGTCACGTCGTCATGACGATCCGACATTCTCGCAAGCCGATCATCGCGAGCGTCAACGGGGTGGCCGCCGGTGGCGGCGCGAATCTCGCGCTCGCCTGCGATCTTCGCATCGCCAGCGAGCTCGCCAGCCTCGGCCAGACGTTCAATCGCATCGGCCTGCACCCCGACTGGGGCGGTACGTACTTTCTGCCCCGACTCGTCGGCCCGGCGAAGGCGCTGGAGCTGATCTGGTTCGCGGACATGATCGACGCGCGCGAATGCGAGCGGCTCGGCCTGTTCAATAAAGTGGTGCCGCACGCGTCGCTTCCGGATGCGACGCGCGCGTGGGCGCGCGCCCTCGCCAGCAAACCAAGTCTGGCGATCGCGATGGCGAAGCGCGCGGTGTACGACTCGCCCGATCGAACACTGCCTCAAATGCTGGACTACGAGCTCGACGCACAACTACGGTGCTTCGAGAGCGGAGACGCAAGCGAAGGGATCCGCGCCTTCAGCGAGAAGCGCGCGGCGCGATTCGGAGCAGCCCGTTAGGACTTCAGGAGGATGTGACTCATGGCAATGGCGAAGATTGGCAACTTTGATGACTGGATCGACCTGTTCAAGTTCTGGCAGGACGACATCGGTCTCCAGGTGTCCGAGCTCAAGAACTACAAGTTCGACGTGAAGCTGGGCGAGCTCGAGGTGCCGGAGATCGAATTCGGCCACTACAAGGGCCAGCGGAAATGGCCCACGATCATGCACATCCCCGATCAGCGGATCCGGGACGCGTTGCAGAACCTGATCATCTTCCAGGGCGACACCGAGTTCGCATCGGTGGAGCAGCAGCGGAGCCTGCTGCAGAATGCGCCCTCCGACTATGACCTGCTGTCGATCTATCGCGTGATGGCGGAAGAGATGCGCCACGGATGGCAGATGTCGTATCTGCTCGTCGCCCACTTCGGGGACGAAGGAAAGCGCGAAGCCGAGAAGCTCCTGGAGCGTCGAGCCGACGAGCACGAGCGGCTCCTCGGGTCGTTCAACGAATCGGTCGAGAACTGGCTCGACTTCTTCGCGTACACGCAGTTCATCGATCGCGACGGCAAGTATCAGCTGCAGATGCTGTCGACGTCGGCGTTCGCGCCGCTGTCTCGCTCGATGAAGCCGATGCTCAAGGAGGAGTCCTTCCACCTCGGCACGGGGAACAACGGATTGCTCCGGATCATCAAGGCGCGGCGCATTCCCACCGAGATCATTCAGCGTTACCTGAACAAGTGGGTATCGACTGCGTTCGATCTTTTCGGGACGGACCAATCGTCATCGGCGCAGTGGGCCTACGTCTGGGGGCTCAAGGGCCGCTTCGATGAGCGCACCAACGCTCAGCCGGCCGATGAGCGCAAGCTCAACGAGCACGCCCGTGAGCTCTACCGACAGGAAGTATCCGGGCTGATCGAGCGGCTCAACCAGCACATTCCCGCCGATCAGATGAAGCTCAAGATCCCGAGCGAGAAGTTCAATCGGCGCATCGGCATCTGGAAGGGACAGACCTTCACCGTCGACGGCGAGCCTATCGAGCGCGAGAAGTACAAGGATTACGTCGCGTCCGTCACGCCGACGGCACAGGACCGGGCGTTCCTGGCTGACATCTTCAAGGAGCGCGACTGGATTCTCGAGAAGAAGGTCGATGAGAAGGAGCGGGAGTGGCTCGCCGGGCCGCCCTCTGGAGGCAACGCGGTGAGTTGAGCCGCTCGCCCGAGCTGATCGGCCATCGCGGCGCGCCGCGCGAGCGCCCGGAGAATACGCTAGCCTCGTTTCTCCGGGCGCTCGACTTGGGTGCGGACGCCGTCGAGCTCGACGTCCACGCGACGCGCGACGGCGTGGTCGTTGTGCATCACGATTTCGTGCCGCGTGCCGAATCGAGCGTGGGCGCGCTCAAGAGCCGCCCGATCGCCGAGCTCACCGCGGCGGAGCTGGGGACCTTTCGCGTAGGGGACGAACCGATACCCACACTTGCGGCTGTTCTCGAGGCGCTTGGCAGTCGAGCGACGGTGTACGTCGAGATCAAGGGGCGTGACATCGAGGAGGCCGTGATCGAAACGATCGTGAGCGCTCCGTCTGCGACGCGCGTCGCCGTGCACTCCTTCGATCACCGCGCCGTCGTCCGCGCGCGCGCGATCCGACCCGGCATTGCCACCGGCGTCCTCTCGGCGTCCTACCTCATCGACCCCGGGAATGCGCTGCGTGCGGCGCAGGCCCGCGACTACTGGCAGGAAGGGTCGATGATCGACGAGACCCTGGTGGATGCCGTTCATTCGGCGAAGGGGCGGGTCATCGCGTGGACGGTCAATGAGCCCGAGCATGCCCGCCGCCTTGCATCCCTCGGTGTGGATGGCATCTGCACCGACGTGCTTCAGATCGTCGGCCCTGCGCTCGCGAGCATGTCGTGACGATTCGTCGGGTCGCCGTGATCGGGGCAGGCACGATGGGGCATGGTATCGCCTACGTGGCAACCGCGGCCGGCTTCGACGTTCGCCTGGCGGACGCCGATCCGCGGACGCTCGCGACCGGCATTCGACGGATACAGGAAGCGTTCGACAAGGCTATCGAGCGCGGCAAGGCCACCCCCGAAACGCGCCACGCCGGGTTGGCGCGCCTGACGAGCGCCGCCAGCGCGCTCGAGGCGGTGCAGGACGCGGATCTGGTGATCGAGGCCGTGCCAGAGCGCCTCGAGCTCAAGCAATCGATCTTCAGGGATCTCGAACGGTCGGTGGCTCCGACCGCGATTTTTGGAAGCAACACGTCCTCGCTCTCGATCACACGGATCGCCGATGGCCTGCGTCACCCGGAGCGCGTCGTGGGTCTGCACTTCTTCAATCCCGTCCCGGTGATGAAGCTGCTCGAGATCGTGCGCGGGGAGCGGACGAGCGACACCGTCGTAGACGCGGCACGGGCGTTCGCGACGTCGCTCGGCAAGACGCCGATCGTGGTGCGTGATAGCCCGGGCTTCGCGACGAGCCGCCTCGGGGTCGTGCTCGGGCTCGAGGCCATCCGCATGCTCGAGCAAGGCGTTGCATCCGCGGAGGACATCGACCGCGCGATGGAACTGGGATACAATCATCCCATGGGCCCGCTGCGGCTGACCGATGTGGTCGGCCTCGATGTGCGGCTCGCGATCGCCGAGCATCTCCACGCGACGCTGGGCGACGATACGTACGACCCCCCTGCCCTCCTGCGTCGGCTCGTGAGTGAGGGGAAGCTGGGCAAGAAGAGTGGACAAGGATTCTACGCCTGGGAGAAGGATCGATGACCGAACCCGAAGTCGTTCTCCTCGAGCAACGCGGTCGCGTCGCCGTCGTCACGATGAATCGGCCCGAGAAGCGCAACGCCCTCGACGGCCCGATGCGGTGCGCCTTTCTCGGGGTCATGGATCGCATTCGGCGCGATACGAGCACCCGGGCCGTGGTGATCACCGGCGCCGGTGACAAGGCGTTCATCGCGGGCGCCGACATTAGCGAGTTCGAGGGACGCTCACCCGTCGACCAGTACCGGGTCATGCGGCTTCCCACGGTGTTCGATGCCATCGAGAAATTTCCCAAGCCAGTGATCGCGGCGGTGAACGGTTTCTGTCTCGGCGGCGGCATGGAGCTGGCGCTCGCCTGTGACATTCGAATCGCGTCCTCCAACGCGAAATTCGGCCAACCCGAGGTGAACCTCGGCATCATCCCCGGCGGCGGCGGGACGCAGCGCTTGCCGCGGATCATCGGGCTCGGCCACGCACTGCGCATGATTCTCACCGGTGACATGATCACCGCGGAGGATGCGTTGCGCCTGGGACTGGTGGCCGAAGTGGTTCCCGCGGAGGTGATGCTCGACCGCGCCGTGGCGATCGGCGAGCTGATCGCGTCCAAGAGTCCGGTGGCGGTTGCTGCCGCGAAGGAGGCCACGCGCGCATCGATGAGCCTGCCGCTCGACGAAGGGCTACGTCTCGAAACGGCGCTCTTCCAGCTGTGCTTCTCCAGCGAGGACAAGGCGGAAGGTGTGCGGGCGTTCCTCGAGAAGCGGGCGGCGAACTTTACCGGCCGATGAATCGCGGTAAGAGCGGAAGAACGAGAAACGAGGGACGAGGAAGCGGGGAAACGACGACCGCTTCCTCGTCCCTCTTTCCTCCTTCCTTTCGCATTACCGACTGTCACATCCACATCCAGCCCTGGCGCCAGCTCAAGCCCGCCGTGATGGAGACGATGCGGCGCGGCAAGGAGGATCGGTTCGAGTTCCTGCTTTCGCTGATGGATGACCCGACGCTCCTGCTCCGGATCATGGATGAGGAGGGCATCGACCGGGTTGGCATGGTCAACTACCCGAGCCCCGACCTGATGGGGTTCACCAACGACACCAACGACTTCGCCGCTCGTTATGCGGAAGCCGATCCGCGGCGTCTCATCCCGTACGGCGGCGTCCACCCGCGCTTCGCGAAGGATCCCGCCGGTGAGGTGCGTCGCCTCGTCGATCTCGGTGTTCGGATGCTCAAGATTCATCCGAATCACCAGTGTTTTCCCGCCAATGCGTATACCGACGGGCTCGATGCACTGGGCACGCTCTACAAGGCGTGCGAGAATCACGGGCTGCCGGTGATGATTCACACCGGGACGAGCATCTTTCCGGGGGCGCGAAGCAAATGGGGGAACCCGATGGAAATGGATGACGTCGCCATCGACTTCCCCGATCTGCCGCTGGTGATGGCGCATGGCGGACGTCCGCTCTACATGGCCGAGGCGTTCTTCATACTTCGGCGGCACCGGCGCGTGTGGCTCGATCTCTCGGGCATCCCGCCGAAGGGGCTCCTGGGGTACTTCCCCCGAATCGCCGAGCTCGAGGCTCAGCTGCTTTGGGGAACGGATTGGCCGAGTCCGGGGGTCGAGAGCATGCGTCGCAACGTCGATGACTTTCTGGGATTGGATCTGCCGGAGAGTCTCAAGAGGGCGGCGCTGGAGGGAAATCCCGAGAGGCTGCTGCCGACGCGTTCCTGAAGTCTCGCTTCTGGCCGCAAGGGCCGTTGAGGCGTAGGTTCTGCTCGCAATGAGCCAAAACTGCACATACCACAGAGGGACGGAGGCACAGAGAACGGCAAACTGCTGCTCGAGCAGTTCGCCGTTCTCTGTCCCTCCGTGCCTCTGTGGTCATGCACTTGGCCGCGGAATCGCACACCCAGAAAAACGGAGATCTCCTGACGTGAGCCGGTTCGCTATCCTCGCGCTCGTCGCTACCACTGCCTGCGCCTCGGGCGGCACGACGCCGCGCACCCCGACGACGACCACCACGCCGGCACGAGACACGAGCGCTCAGGGCGGGACCGGATCGGGAGCACTCTCGTCGCCGCTGGCCGACCCATTCCCGAGTACGTACACACCGGTCCCCTCGCGCCCGACAGTGATTCGCAACGTCACGATCTTCACCGCGGTGGGACCGCGCATCGAGAACGGCGCGATCCTCTTGCGCGACGGAAAGATCGCCGCCGTCGGCGCGACCGTGGATGCACCGGCCGACGCCGTCGTCATCGACGGCACTGGAAAGTTCGTGACCCCAGGGCTGGTCGATAACCACTCGCACATGGGCGTGTACGCGGCGCCCGGCGTGCAGGCCAACAGCGACGGGAATGAAGCGACGAACCCCGTTACCGCGCATGTGTGGGCCGAGCATTCGGTGTGGCCGCAGGACCCACAGTTTCCGCGCGCCCTGGCGGGAGGCATCACGACGGCGCAAATCCTCCCTGGCTCCGCCAACCTCATCGGGGGTCGGTCGGTGGTGCTCAAAATCGTTCCCGCGCGCACGGTCCAGGCGATGAAGTTTCCCGGCGCGAAGTACGGACTGAAAATGGCGTGCGGCGAGAACCCGAAGCGCGTGTACGCGAGCCGCGGCCCATCCACGCGCATGGGAAACGTCGCCGGATATCGCAACGCCTGGATTCAGGCGGAGCAGTACCGCCGCCGGTGGGACAAGTGGCTGGCCGACAAGAAGGGCGATCCCCCGTCACGAGACCTCGGGAACGAGACGCTCGCCGAGGTGCTACGCGGCAACATCCTCATTCACAACCATTGCTATCGCGCCGACGAAATGGCGCAGATGATCGACATCGCCCGGGAGTTCGGCTACCAGATCCGCGCCTTTCATCACGGCGTCGAAGCGTACAAGGTCGCGGACCTGCTGGCGCGAGACTCGATCGCGGCGTCGATCTGGGCGGACTGGGGCGCCTTCAAGATGGAGGCGCTGGACGGCGTGAAGGGCAACATGGCGCTGGTGCATCAGGCGGGCGCACGCACCGTCGTGCACTCCGACGACCCCTCCGGCATCCAGCGGCTCAACCAGGAAGCGGCCAAGGGCATCGCGGCCGGGGCCGCGTTAGGCATTACCATCAGAGAAGAGGATGCCATCAAGTGGCTGACGTTGAATCCGGCATGGTCGCTGGGCCTGCACGACCGCATCGGCTCGATCGAGGTCGGCAAGAACGCCGACATCGTGCTCTGGAGTGGCAATCCGTTCAGCGTATACACGCGCGCCGAGCGCGTGTGGATCGACGGGGCGCAGATGTTCGACCGCTCCGATCCGAGCGAGGCATGGCGCACGGACTTCGAGCTTGGCTTCGTGCGGCGGGGGGGACTATGAGAGGAGCGTTACGGGCGCTCGGGGCGCTGGGGACGCTGGGGGCGCTCGTCGCCGCCGCGCAGGCGCAGACCATCGCCATCGTCGGGGGGCGCGTCCTCCCGGTGAGCGGACCGCCTATCGACGGCGGAACCGTGATCATTCGCGACGGGAGAATTACCGCCGTGGGGCGCGACATCGCGATTCCCGACGGTGCACAGCGTGTCGACGCCGCAGGCAAATGGGTGACGCCGGGCATCATCAACCCGGCGACGCAGCTCGGGCTGGTCGAGGTCGGACAGGTTCGGGAGACGCGAAACGCCACGGCGCGCGGAGACGACGAAAGCGCTGTGCGGGCTGCGTTCACGGTGTGGGATGGGTTGAACCCGCTCTCCGTTCTGTTTGCCCCGGCACGCAACGAGGGGATCACCACCGTCGCCGTCCTGCCCACGGGAGGGCTGGTCTCGGGACAGGGCGCGCTCGTCGACATCGTGGAGGGCGGTGTCAGCGACATGATGGTGCGATCGCCGATCGCCATGGTCGCGCAGGTCGGTGACCCCGAGTCGGCGAACGCGGCCTCGCGCGGCGAGCTGCTGCTTCGTCTTCGCGAGCTCCTCGAGGATTCGCGTGCGTACGCTCGGCGACGGGCCGACTTCGAGCGGGCGCAGACGCGCGAATTCGCGGCCAGCCGCCTGGATCTCGAGGCAATGCAGCCCGTTCTCGCCGGGCGTCTCCCGCTCCTCGTCGTCGCCGACAAGGCGAGCGACATTGAAGCGGCGCTCCGCCTCGCGCGCGACTACGGCCTGCGCCTCATCATCGGCAGCGGCGCCGAGGCGTGGATGGTCGCCGACAAGCTGGCGGCGGCGAAGGTGCCCGTGCTGGTCGGGTCGATGGTGAACATCCCGGGGAGCTTCGCCACGTTAGGCGCACGGCAGGAGAATCCCGGGCTCCTCAGGCGGGCCGGCGTCGACGTCGCGCTCATCGGCACCGGGAGCGATCCCGACGCGTTCAACGTGCGCAACATCAAGCAGGAGGCCGGGAACGCGGTCGCCTACGGGATGACCTGGGACGACGCCCTGCGCGCCATCACGTTGACGCCGGCGGAGCTCTTTGGTGTGGCGGACCGGTACGGCTCGCTGCAGCCCGGCCGCGTCGCCAACGTTGTGGTCTGGAGCGGCGATCCCTTCGAGTTCTCTACGCGAGTCGAGCACGTCTTCGTGCGCGGAGTGCGGTCGATGGCGCCGTCGCGTCAGGACGAGCTCATGACGCGCTACAAGACGTTGCCGCCCTCTTACAGAAGCCCGTAGTGTGGCATGGGAGACGCGGCGTGCTAACCGGCACGCTGCGTCTCGGGCTTCTCCCCCAGCTTCTGCTCGAGCGACGCCACCTCGGCTTCGTGCGACGCGAGCGTCGCCGTCAGGCTGGCGTACAGATCGGCGTCGATCTCGCGTCCGTCCACCTTGGCGCGATAGACGGCGTATCCCAGCGCCTGTGCTGCGCGATCGGCGAGCTGTCGCGCACGCAGCGCTTCGAGCCGAAGGCGTCCTTCATCGAACGCGCCCTGCGCGACGCGGCCGGCGCGGTCGAGCTCCGTGCGAAGCTTCGTCCAGAGTGCCATTCGTACCTCCCGACAGTTGCAGTTCCTACGGCCACCGCGCGATCACCGTTTCATCCAGCCCGGTACCATGAAAAAACGCCCTCACGACGAATGAGGGCGCTGTATCATCCCGCCGCGTGACCGATTCGGTCAAGCCGCGGGCGTGGACGCCTCGGGATAGACGCTCACCTTGTAGCGCGTCTTGTTCTTGTGCTCGAACTTCACGACGCCATCGATGAGCGAAAAGATCGTGTAGTCGGAGCCGAGACCGACGTTGCGCCCCGGGTGATACTTCGTGCCACACTGCCGGATGATGATGTTTCCGGCGCGCACGCGCTCGCCTCCGTACTTCTTGACGCCGCGATACTTCGGATTGCTGTCGCGCCCGTTGCGGCTGGAGCCGACACCCTTTTTATGAGCCATACTCGCCTCTCAGCCGAGCGTAATGTCGTTGATGCGAACTTCGGTGAAGCCCTGCCGGTGACCCTGCTTCTTCGCGTAGTTCTTCCGCCGCTTGAACTTGAAGACGACGATCTTGTCGCCCTTGCCGTGCTTGACGACTTCAGCGGTTACCTTGGCGCCCGACACGAGGGGCGCGCCGGCGAAGACCTTCGTTCCGTCGGAGCCGAGGAGCACTTCGTCGAACGTGATGCTCTCCCCCGCGTCAGCCTGAAGGCTTGGGATGCGGAGCGTCTTCCCCGGTTCGGCCCGAAACTGCTTGCCGCCGGTGCGAATGATTGCGTAAGTCATTTGTCTGCGAGGAAAAACAGGATTAACTGGTACAGTCGTAAGAACTTAGACGGATTCGGGCGGAGTGTCAACTGAGGGGTCAGGAGTCAGGAGTCAGGGATCAGGGGGTGTCAGGGAATAGGATCAGGAGGACGCCATGCCCTCCCCTGTCCCCGCTACCTGACACCCCCTGATCCCTGACTCCTGACCCCTAGGCCACTGCGTACTGCTGCGTCACGTCCCGTTCCGCTCCCTTCACGACGAGCTTGAACTCATCGGGCTTCAAGAGGGGGTCGTCCCGCAGCTCCAGGCCAAAGCCCGCCTGCTTCTCCAGCTTCTTCACCAGATCGTGCTCGCGCTCCAGCACGTACATCGCGACGTCGGGATGCAGCTTCACGATCAAGTTGTCGCGTCGACCCTCGACCGCCATGCGCTTCACCGACCGCTCCATGCGGCGGACGATGGTCTCCGGTGTGAAGACGCGGCCCGTTCCCTGACAGGTGGGACAGGACTCGGTCATGTTCTGGAGGTGGCTCTGGCGAACGCGCTGCCGCGTCATCTCGATGAGGCCGAGGTCGCTCACGCCGAAGGCCTTCGTACGCGCACGGTCGCGTCCCAGGTGCGTGCGCAGCTCCTGGAGCACCTTGTCGCGGTTCGCCCTCGTCTCCATGTCGATGAAGTCGCAGACGATGATGCCGCCGATATCGCGTAGGCGGATCTGACGCGCGACTTCGCGCGCGGCCTCGGTGTTCGTTTTCAGGATCGTTTTCTCGGGATCCTTTTTCCCCGTGTACCGCCCTGAGTTGATGTCGATCGACACCAGCGCCTCGGTCTGCTCGATGATGATATAGCCGCCCGAGGGAAGGTCGCATCGGCGCTTGAACAGGTCGCGGATCTCGGTCTCGATCTCCGACTTGTCGAAGAGCGGCGTCGGCTCGTCGTAGAGATGCACGCGCTCCGACAGCTCCGGCGCGATCCCCTTGAGGTACTCGCTGATCTCGTTGTAGAGCTGCTTCGAGTCGACCGTCAGCTTGTCGACCTTCGTGCTGAACAGGTCGCGGATGATCCCGCGCGTGAGGCTGGTCTCGCGATGGACGAGGGCCGGGGCCCGGGTGAAGTGGGTCTTCTTCTTGACCCGCTTCCAGTTGCTGATGAGGGTGTTGAGCTCACGCTTGAAGGTTTCCTGCGTGGCATCCTCGCCCACCGTGCGGACGATGACGCCACCGGAGTCCTTGGGGAGGACTTCCTGCACCATCTCACGGAGCCGCTGGCGCTCTGCGCGGTCGCCGATCTTGCGGCTGACCCCCACACGCGATGCGAACGGCATGTACACGAGAAAGCGGCCGGCCAGCGAGATTTGCGCAGTGACGCGCGGCCCTTTGGTGGAGATGGGCTCCTTGGAGATCTGGACGATGATCTCCTGGCCGCGCTTCAGCTGCTCCTGGATGGGCGGCGCCTTGGCGCGGCGCGCGCTCTTCTCATCGTCGTCATCGCCGTTGGCGTCGTCTTCGTCGCCATTGTCGTCGTCTTTTTCCTCGTCATCGGCGACGACGAGGTCCGACGCATGAAGAAACGCGCTCTTCTCGGTGCCAATGTTGACGAACGCCGCCTGAATGCCGGGAAGAACCGCTTCTACCTTTCCCAGGTAAATGTCGCCAACCATCCGCCGCGCATCCGGACGGTCGACGAGGAGCTCCACAAGCTGGTCATCCTCCAGGATCGCGACTCGGGTTTCCCGCGGATTCGCATTGATGAGGATCTCTCGCTTCATACATACGCATGGCCCGGCCCGGTCGCGGCGACTCGACGCACGAGACGGAGGGGCGCATTCCAGTGGTGGCGACGATCGCGTGACGACGACTCGGCGTCATGCGGCGCGCGATCGCGAATGGGATGGGGGTCTTCGGGGACGTCTGAATCGTCCACGCTCTCCTCGCCTCGAGCAGACGCGGCGTGATCGGCCGCGCTCCAGGGAGCGCGGCGCGAGTCGTGTCGTCGAGTATGGAGCGGGAGATCGTGCGATTCATCGCTGTTCGTGAGCGATAGCGCGCCCGGAGAAAAGAGGCTGGCGCGGCAGTGAACCGATCCGCACCAACTGGAGTAACTCACCGCTGGCCTCGAGTCGCCAGGCCAACGGTGCACGTGACAGTCGTGAGCGGCACCTGCGCCGCCGTTCAAGTATAGACGCGATCTGTCGGTTTTTGCAACGCCGGCAACGACTTACGCGCCGCGGCGCATGCGGAAGATGAGGTAGGCGAGCACCGCGGCGAAGCCGAGGGCGGCGCGCCACTCCCCGTGCCGCATGTAGAGGTTGAAGTCGAAGCCGGGGTGTTCCGCCGGCCCGGCGCTGGCCGCTCGCCAGGGAGTCGCACGGGGGACGAAGGAGGGTACGTTGCGCTCCCAGTCGTCGTAGGCGTCGGGGAATCGGGCGCGGATTCCCACCCGCTCATCGCGGATCGTCGGGCCATAGATCAGCACGAAAAACGCGATGACCAGGAGCAGGAGGCTCCAGTGCGCGGCAATGGCGAAGCCGGCGGCGATGAGAAAGGAGCCGAAGTACAGCGGGTTGCGCGTGTGGGCGTAGGGACCAGTCGTCGCCAGGCGATCGTTCTTCACGATGTGCCCCGCCGCCCACGCTCGAACGGTCAGGCCGGCGAAAGCGATCGCCGTTCCGACTACCAGGGTCAACAGGGTGGGACGCGCGACGACGAGGTACCCGGCAGCGAGCAGGAATCCGAGGGGTACGCGAATGCGACGCGCCAACTCGCGATTCAATCCGCGAGCTCCTTCAGCAGATGGCGCGCGATCACGATCCGCTGAATCTCGGACGTCCCCTCCCCGATCTCGCAGATCTTGGCATCGCGCATC
Source organism: Gemmatimonadaceae bacterium (assembly GCA_025930755.1). Lineage (GTDB taxonomy): Bacteria > Gemmatimonadota > Gemmatimonadetes > Gemmatimonadales > Gemmatimonadaceae > JAICNG01. Next base: position 6,511 of record JAICOJ010000053.1, on the reverse strand, counting down.
ATCCGCTCGACCGGATAGTCCTTCGTGTAGCCATAGCCGCCGTGCACCTGAATGGCCTTGATGGTCGTGCGCATGGCGAGCTCGGAGGCGAACAGCTTCGCAATGGCCGCCTCCTTGGCGAACGGTCGGCCGTTCTGGGCCAGCCACGCGGCATGGTACACGAGATGAGTCGCCGCCGCGATCTCCGTCGCCATGTCCGAAAGCTGGAATTGCACGCCCTGAAAGTCGAAGATGCGTTTGCCGAACTGGCGGCGAATGCTCGCATACCGAAGCGCCTGCTCGAAGGCACCTTCCGCGATTCCCAACGAGAGCGCCGCGATGCCGATCCGCCCCGAGTCCAGCGTCCGCATGAAGTTGGTGAACCCTTCCCCCTCCTCGCCGAGCAGATTCTCCGCCGGCACCTCCACGTCCTGGAAGAACAGCGCCCGCGTGTCGGAGGCACGCCAGCCAAGCTTGTCCTCCTTCTTGCCGGCGTTGAAGCCCTTCATCACCGGCAACGACGGCTCATGTCCGATCCCGAGCTCGCGCGCCTTGTCCAGGTCGCACGTTTCCTTCGTGAGAATGAATGAGCTGATCCCCTTCGTACCTTTCGAGGGGTCGGTCACGGCGGTGGCGACGAAAACCTCGCCGACGCCGGCATGGGTGATGAAGATCTTCGACCCATTGAGGACGTAGTACCCGTTCCGTCGCTCAGCCGTCGTGCGCGTTCCGGCCGCGTCGCTGCCCGCCGACGGCTCGGTGAGCCCGAACCCGCCGATGACTCGCCCGCTGGCGAGCAGTGGGACGTACCGCTTCTTCTGCGCGTCCGTTCCGAAGTGAACGATCGGCGATGTTCCGAGGGTGGTGTGCGCGGAAATGGTGATCGCGTGCGAGGCATCGACCTTCGCCATCTCGTGAATCGTCAGGATGTAGGCGATATAGTCGAAGCCGGCGCCGCCCAGGGCTTCGGGCCACGGCACGCCGAGGAGGCCGAGCACTCCCATCCGTTTCACATTGTCCCAGGGAAATTCGGCTCGCTCATCGAATGCGGCCGCCACAGGCGCCACGTGCTCGATCGCGAACTCGCGGACCATGTCGCGGACGGCGTAATGCTGCTCGGTGAAATAGAGGGATTCGGTCATTACCAGTCTCGTCAGGCAGCCTCGGTTCCGTCGGCGTCGCGGATTACAGTCAGAAATCGTTCGCCGTATTTGTCGCGGCGCGCCGGACCCACCCCGTGCACATCCGCGAGGGCGGCCAGCGAGGCCGGACGCTTCAGCGCCATCTCAGCCAGCGTACGATCGGGAAAGACGACGTAGGCCGGTACTTTTTCCTCGCGGGCGATCCGCCCTCGAAGCGCTTTCAATTCGCCGAGGAGCGCAGCATCGCCGGCGCCAAGCTCGACATCGTCCACCACCGCTCGCCGGCCGGGCCGCGCTGGTGTCGCGCCGCGCGCGCTCGGTTTCCTCGTCTTTCGCGGCGCAGCTTCGAGGGTGGTGTGCGTGCCCAAGCAATTGTCGCACGAGTCACACCGCGCTCGCGCGGCCGGATCGCCAAAATATCGGAGCACGAAGCCGCGACGGCAACCGGGGGTATAGGCGTACTTCTGCATGGCCTCGAGCTTGGAGAGGTCGGCGCTTCGTCGCCGATCGGTTGCGCGCCAGTCGATGCTCCGCTCGTCGAGTCGTGCGCCCGGCCGCGCCAGACGAAGCCCGCTGCCGGGCCGCTCCCAGAGCACGAACTGGCGCGATTGCAGCCGGTCGAGGATGGTTCTCACTCCGTGCGTCCCCCCAAACCCGGGGGGAAGCCCCTTCGGATCGATGATCATCCCGTCGTAGAGGCGATCGCCGGCCACGCGCCACAGCGCCCGGAGAAAGTCGCGGTCGACGCGGTCATCGTCACCCAATTCGCGGCGAATCCGGTCGGCGGATGCAAGCAGCCTGACGAGGATTCGTGAGCTGCCGTCGCCGCCGGCGCTGACGAGCCCGTGCTGCTCGAGCATGCGCAGTGCGGACTCGACCTCTCGCTCGCGCGCGCGCCCTCCCACCAACGCGGGCAGGGCGCTCGGCTCGAGCTGGACGACGCCCTTGTCGTCCGAGTGGCGACGAAGGGCCTCGTACACTGATTCCACGAGCTTTCGATCGGGGTATGCGGCCTTGATGAAGAATTCGTGCGTGAAGCGGTCCTGGAAGGCGTGCAACAGCACACAGGTCGATGGCTTTCCGTCGCGACCCGCGCGGCCGGCCTCCTGATAATACGCCTCCAGCGTCCCCGGCATCGCATGGTGAACCACGAGCCGGACGTTGGGCTTGTCGATACCCATCCCAAATGCGTTCGTGGCCACGATCGCGCGCACGCGCTCGTTCATGAACGCGTCCTGGACGTCGCGGCGGTGCGAGTCATCGAGTCCGGCGTGATACCCGACCGCCCGAATTCTCGCCGACTCGAGCACGGTCGTGATGCGATCGACGGCGCGCCGCGTCGCCGCGTACACCACGGCGAGCCCCTCGTGCTCTCGCAGCGTTTGCACCAGCGCGACATCCTTGTCGTCGTCGGTGCGGGTGCGAACAACGTGATAGCTCAGGTTGGTGCGATCGAATCCGGTGATGATGGTTTCCGGCGTCCGCAGAGCCAGCTGCGTCGCAATGTCGCGACGGACCTCCGGGGTGGCGGTCGCGGTGAGCGCGATCGTCGGCGGTCCGCCGAGGCGCGTGCGGACATCGCGAATGCGGAGGTAGCTGGGACGGAAATCGTGTCCCCATTCACTGATGCAGTGAGACTCGTCGACGGCGAGCAGCGAGATGCCGATGGCCTTGAGCCGGTCGGCGAATCCCGGAACGTCGAAGCGCTCCGGCGCGACGTACAGCATGCGGAGCTCGCCACGCTGCGCCCGGCCCATGCGATCAGCGACCTCGCCCGATGTGAGGCTCGAATTGATGAAGGCCGCCGGGAGGCCGCGCGCGAGGAGCGCATCGACCTGGTCCTTCATGAGCGAAATCAGGGGTGAGACCACGACCGTGAGCCCGGGCAGAACGAGCGCGGGCACCTGATAGCAGAGAGACTTGCCACCGCCGGTCGGCAGGATGACGAGCGTGTCCTTGCCCGCCAGCACGGAGCTGACGGCGCGCTCCTGCCCCGGTCGAAAATCCGGGTAGCCGAAGCGCTCGCGAAGAATGGCGCGAGCCTGATCCAGCGATGGCGGGTGAACGGAGATGCTCAAGTGCTCGACGGACTCGACGTGCTCGAGGGCGGGTGAAGACTCGGACTCTATATACGATGGAGCGGTTGCGGCAACATCGCGACGCTGCGCCGAGGAGCTAGACGGCGCGCGCGAAATGGCCTCGCGTGAATGCGTCGCCGACGAGGGATCGAACCGGCTCGAACCGCGCTGGCCGGGTCGCGGCGAGATCGTCGAGCATCTGGCGGTAGCCGGCGATGACCTGCGCGACGGGCTCGTTAGGGACGTTGAACACGGCGTGGACGCCTCGCACGCCGGCGTTCCACAATCTCGGCAGATACTCACTTCCCTCGAGAGGACGCGAATGCAGCAGCCGGTTACGGCATGCCGTGTCGGTCGCGACCGCGAAGGTGTATCCGGCTGGATCGGTGATCTGGACGACGGCGTGCTTCTGGACGCACAAATCACGGCAGGTCGTGGCAACGCGCTCGTACGCCGCCGAGAGCACGCAGTGCTCGATCGTCATTCCTTCCGGCCTGCCATATACCATGACGTCGAATCCCCTGCCGCTCCACGGGGCGACGAGCATCTCCAGCTCCGCCGCGGTGAGCTCGATGGACGCGACGATGCGTGAGGCACCGAGCCGGAAGTACTCCTGCGCGGTGTGACCATTGAAGCAGTTGACGGCGTAGTCCGCAACGACATCACGTCCTGCACCGGCCAGCTCGGCGACGAGCCCCAGGTGGCCGGAGAGAATGGGGACATCGAGGGCGAGCCACTTGTCGAGCGCGCGACGTTCTTCCGGACGCACGATCGTCGGTGTGCGGAGGCGGAATCTCACACCCCGCGATTGCAGCTCGTCGGCGAGCCCGCGCACCCGGGACACCGGCGGAAGCGGATGTCGCAGAAATGGATCGAAGGCGACTTCGGTGGCGCCGGCGCTCGCCGCCTCTCGCGCGTCCTCGATGCGATACACGGACGCGACAAGGCGCGGGGGCGCTGGCTCGCCCGCAGCCGGACGCGTTGTGACGTCGATCGCTCGCACCGCCGCCTCGATAGCCGAGCGTCGGTCGCCCATTCGTGAGGCGCTGCTCCATTCGCGCCGCTTCAGGAGCGATTCGACGGCGCCCTGTCGGAGCCGGTTGAGCTCGCTCACCGGCAGGAACTGCCCGGGCTCCAGACCGCTGGTATCGATCGCCCCGAGCGCAAACGGCGTGTTCCCCAGACGTCCGAGCTGGTCGCGCAGCTGCCGCTCATCGAGCGCGCGCTGACGGGCGGGCGTGAGCTGTGTCTCGCTGCGAACGGTCACGGATTCGCCGTCGGCGGAGAAGACGGCGCGGAGGTGAGCGCCGGGCGAACCGAAGACACGCACGTCCAGGCGAGACGTGCGCGCCCCATCCTGCTCCGTCACCGCGGAGAAGCTCGACCGGGCACGCGCGATGAGCGCCGCATGAGCCGTGCGCATCACGATCCACCCCGCGGGGACGACGGTGGAGGTTCGCAGCGCCTGTCTCACCCGACCCCCATGCTCCCGGAGTGTACGCACCTCGTGGACGGTGAACCCCAGGCTCGCACCGCGCTCAGCGGGTGGCGGCTCGAAGCCGAGCCCATCACCGGCGGCGATGGGGGTCGTCACGTCGACGATCAGCTCCCCGCGCTCGCGGCCGACGACGGCGCCGATGCGCACTCCGCGGTTGTCGGGCTGGTCGCGCGTGATGTAGTCGCGCCCCGCCCTGCCACCGAGCATGCCTCCTGTGAAGCCGCGGGAGTAGATCTGCACGAGCGGCTCCATGTCCGGCGCGGACGGCGCGACGCGCTCGCCGCGCGCGATGCGCGCGAGGAAGTCGCGATAGGTCCGGGTGACAGTCGCGACGTATTCGGGCTTCTTCTTGCGGCCCTCGATCTTGAGGCAGGAGACGCCGAGCTCCGCGAGGCCATCGAGATGCTCCGCGGCCGCGAGATCCTTGGCCGAAATCAGGTACCCCGTGTCGATCGTCTCGCCCGTGGTCGCATCGGTCAGCACGTAATCCTTGCGGCATGACTGCGCGCACGAGCCACGGTTGGCGCTGCGCTCGGAGATCATCCCCGACATGAAGCATTGCCCCGAGTACGCGATACACAGGGCGCCGTGGATGAAGGCCTCGAGCTGCAGGTCGGGAACGGCGTCGCGAATCGCGCGAATGTCGTCGAGCGTGTTTTCGCGGGCGAGCACGACGCGGGGAACGCCCAGGTCACGCATCACGCGCGCTCCGCTGGCGTCGTGCACCGTCATCTGGGTCGATCCGTGCAGCTCGAACCCCGGGTACACGCGGTGAACGAGGCGCACGAGTCCGACATCCTGTACGATGGCGGCGTCTACTCCGCGATCGATGGCCTCGCCGAGTAGAAGGAGGGCGTCGACGAGCTCGGTGGGCTTGAGGAGCGTGTTGAGCGTGAGATAGACACGGGCGCCCCGGCCGTGCGCGATGCGGCAGGCGGCGGACAGCTCGTCGAGTGTGAGTTGTGCCCCTTCATCCCGCGCGTTGAATCGCTCGGCGCCAAGGTACACGGCGTCGGCCCCATTCGCGACGGCTGCGCGAACGGCGTCGAGAGAGCCGGCTGGGGCGAGAAGCTCAGGGATTTGGCGCGGCGACATGGGGAGGAAATCTAATGTCGGGAGAGGCGCTAGAGGCGCTGAAGGCGCTAAAGGCGCTGAACTGCTTCGCCTCTAGCGCCTCTAGCGCCTCTACCGTTCTCTAGCGCCTCTACGCCGCGAGATCCTTCAGCGCGTCCCCGACGTCTCCCTCACGCAGGCGCTTGAGGGCGCGGTCGCGGAGTTGGCGAACGCGCTCACGCGTGACACCGAGCATCTTGCCGATCTCGTCGAGCGTATGCTCGCGACCGGCTTCGAGACCGAAATACAACCGGAGGATCTTCGCGTCACGCGCCGGGAGCGTTTCGAGGGCGCGCGCCAACTCCTGCGATCGGAACTGGTTGAGCACCGCCTCTTCCGTATTCGGCATCTCCTCGACGGAGAAACGCTCGATGAGCGAGCGATCGCCGTCGGCCCCGAGGGGTGCGTCGAGGCGGATGTCGGCCGAATTCAGTGAGAGCAGTGCCGAGACGATCTCCTGGGAAATCCCGGTGAGCTGCGCGACCTCGTCAGGCGTGGGCTCGCGGCCAAGCTTGTCACGCAGCAGCGCGCTCGCGCGCATGACGCGCGAGAGATCCGCCGTGCGGTTGAGCGGCACGCGGACGGTGCGGCCCTGGCGCGCGAGCGACGACAGGATGGCCTGACGAATCCACCACACCGCGTACGAGATGAACTTGACACCCTGATCAGGATCGAACTTCCGGGCAGCGGTGAGCAGCCCG
>JAICOJ010000134.1 GCA_025930755.1 Gemmatimonadaceae bacterium | reverse complement strand
GAGCCACCCAGGGCAGGCGTTCGTCCCCTTGGTCGCTTCTGCAGTTGTATTCTGAATTCTGTCATCGTCGCCGTTCACTCAGCACTCAGATCTGAGCACGACTTCACGATCGACCCGCAGTTCCTGCACATCAGCTTGCACCGCAACCACACCACATCTACCGAACCGCACACCTCGCAGACGTCCTCGGGCTCGGGGGGTGGCTCAGCAGGCGTGGGGTCGCTCGTCACGCGGCGATGAGCCACCACGCGCCCACGACGACGCTCGCGAGCGCGGCAACCGACGATGTCGCGCGCACGACCGTCGGCGACGGATGGCCGGCCCCGCGAACCATCCATCCCGCCGCCACACCAAAGGCGGCCATCGCCAGCGTGGTTCCGACGCCGAACGCCACGAGGTAGCCGAGCGCGAGTCGGGCGGACTCGGTCGCCGCCAGCGGCAGCGCGATCACGAGTGCGCCGGTCCCGGCAAGGCCATGCAGCATCCCCAGGCCCAGCGCGGCGTGATGGACGTGGTCGTGCGTCTCCGAGCGTCGATGGGAATGCAGGTGCCAGTGCGCGATGCCATCATGCTCGTGACGATGCCCATGGACTCGTAAGGCGCGTACGAGCGCGGCGAGGCCAAGGGCGATGAGCGTCACGCCGACGATCCGTTCCACCCAGGGCGCCATCGGCGCCGGGAAGCGCCAACCGGTGAGCACGAGGGCCCCTCCCACCATGACGATCACGACGGCGTGTCCGATGCCCCACCGGGCGCCAACGGCGAGCGCGCGTCGCCACTGTGGCCGCCGGCTCACGAACACCCCGATCGCCGCGAGGTGATCGGGGGCGAAGGAATGCGCCGCGCCGAGCAGGAGCGCGGTCACGAGAAGGCTGCTCACCCGGGATCGAACTCCAGTGCGACGTCCATGGCCGGCGGTGAATGGGTGAGCGCGCCGATCGAGATCCAGTCGACGCCCGTCATGGCGATGGCGCGCACCGACTCGAGCGTGACGCCACCGGACGCTTCGACGATCGCGCGACCATTCACGAGCTGCACGCATTCCCGCATGGTGGTGATGTGCATGTTGTCGAGCATCACGATGTCCGCTCCGGCCGCCACGGCGGCTTCCACCTGCTCCGGACGCTCACACTCGATCTCAATGCGCATGCCCGCGGGCGCCTTCTCGCGTGCGCGGCGAACCGCGAGCGCGACGTCGCCATCGACCGCTGCGAGATGGTTGTCCTTGATCAGCACGCCGGTCGCTAGATCCATGCGATGATTGAGGCCGCCGCCGGCCCGGACGGCGTACTTCTCGAGCTTGCGCCACCCCGGCGTCGTCTTGCGTGTGTCGACGATGCGCACCTTGGTTCCGGCGACAGCGTCGACGTACCGAGCGGTGAGCGTCGCGATGCCCGACAGTCGCCCGAGGAAGTTGAGCGCCACGCGTTCCGCCGACAGGATTTCGCGCGCGTGCCCGGTCACGAACAGCACCGGATGATTCGCCTGGACCCGAATCCCGTCCTCGACATCGATCCGGATGGAGACCTTGGGATCGACGAGGCGAAACGCCTCGAGGGCGAGCGGAATGCCGGCGACGACACCGGACTGCCGAGCGACGAGAGTCCCCCGCGCGCGCCGGTTCGACAGCACGGTGGCGATGGTCGTGATGTCGGTATACGCGCCGTCCTCGAGCAGGGCACGATGCACGAGCTTCTCGACCGCTCCGCGGGTGAGCGGAAAGAGCAGCTCGTCAGGCATCTGGACCGGGGTCACGGCCAGCGGAGTGACGCGGCGCGGGGGCTGCCCGCGCTCGGACGGTTCCTGATTCATCATTGTCATTCGCCCGGATCGTCCTCGCCGGGCAACAGGGGCGCCGGTGTCGGACCGCCGATCGAGATCATGCGCTCGATGGCCCGGTACGCACGCGCCGCGACGTCCGCGGGAACGGTGATATGGTGGGTGAGCGTCTCCAGCGACTCGAGCACCTTCGGGAGCGTCGTCACTTTCATGTAGGCGCAGCTCGCGCGATCGTTGGCGGCGAAAAACCGCTTCTCGGGATTCTCCTTGCGCAGCCGGTGGAGGATGCCGACCTCGGTGGCGACGATGAACTCCGGCGCGGGCGAGATCGCCGGCCGCCGAATCATCCCCTCCGTCGAGAGGATGTGCACCCCGTCGGCGTCGACATCGCCTGCCGACATGGCCTCCAGCACGCTCGTCGAGCAGCCGCACTCGGGGTGCACGAGGAACTCCGCCTCGGGATGCATCGTGCGCTGCAGCGCGATATTCTCGGGGCTGATGCCGGCATGCACGTGACACTCACCGAGCCACACGTGCATGTTTTCGCGGCCGGTGACCCGCCGCACGTGTGCGCCGAGGAAGAGATCGGGGAGGAACAGGATCTCGCGATCGGCGGGGATGGAATTCACGACTTCGACCGCGTTCCCGGACGTGCAACAGTAATCGGATTCGGCCTTCACCTCGGCGGTCGTGTTGACGTACGACACGACGACCGCGCCGGGATGCTCATCCTTCCACGCGCGCAGCTGCTCGCCGTCGATGGTCGATGCGAGCGAGCATCCGGCGGCGAGATCGGGGAGCAGGACGATCTTCTCGGGTGAAAGAATGGCGGCCGTTTCCGCCATGAAGTGGACGCCGCAGAAGACGATGATCTCGGCCGACGTGCGCGCCGCCTCTCGCGAGAGCCCGAGCGAGTCCCCGACGAAATCGGCGACGTCCTGCACCTCGGGGCGCTCATAGTTGTGCGCGAGGATGACCGCGTTGCGCTCCCTGGCCAGCGAGCGGATTTCGGCCTGTAGATCCTGGCTCATGGCAGGAGCGTACCCGGGGTGGGAGATCTCTGCAAGGAGAGGCAGGGGTCCGGAGTCAGGAGTCAGGGGTCAGGGAAGGAAATGGGCCGCCGCGCTTCGCGCGAGCGGCCCTCATTAGATGAGCGCGGCAGCTCGCTGCCGCGCCTTCCTTCCCTGACCCCTGACTCCTGACTCCTGACCCCACTCTCCATGCGGTACCGTCTCTACCAAAGGATGTGCTTTCCCGCCCACGACCGCCTCGCCCTCGGAAAATCCGACCGAAAGTGGCCCCCGCGGGACTCCTCGCGCAGCAGCGCCGCCTCGGCGATCAGGCGTGCCGACTGGATGAGGTTGAGCTCCTCCGTCGCCCCTTGGGGAAGGCGCGACTCGATGGACGTGAGCTCGTCGAGGCAGGTGCGAAGGCCGCGCGCCGACCGATCGATGGCGGCGTGCTCCCACATCGTCCGGCGAACGTCATCCGCCGCCACCTGTGCCGCGCCGCGGTCCATGAGGGGCGGAACGTCCCACGACCCGACACGCGGAAGGCGCTGCACGCGCTCGGCGCGTTGAACATCCCGGGCGACCCGTTCGGCGAAAACCAGCCCCTCGAGGAGGGAGTTCGACGCGAGCCGATTCGCGCCATGCACCCCCGTGCTCGAGACCTCCCCGCATGCGTACAGTCGCTTCAGGCTGGTGCGACCGGCGAGGTCGGTCACGATCCCGCCCATCATGTAATGCGCTGCCGGAGTGACCGGAATTGGGTCGCGGCGCGGATCGATCCCCCGGGCCTCGCACAGCGCGAATATCCCCGGAAACCGCTGCATGAACGCACCGCCGAGCTCGGTCGCATCGAGGACGACGCGGCGCCGCTTTCCGCCCGCGCGCGCCGGCCGCTGCTCGCGAAAGATCTCGCGCGCCACGATGTCGCGCGGCGCGAGATCGGCGAGGCGGTGTCGCTTCTTCATGAATCGCTCACCACGATCGTTGCGAAGCACCGCGCCCTCCCCTCGTACCGCCTCGGAGATGAGGGCGAGTGGATTCTCGGGGGTGTCGAGCGCCGTGGGGTGGAACTGAACGAACTCCATGTCGACGAGGCGGACGCCGGCGCGCCAGGCGATCCCATAGCCATCGCCCGTGGCGACTACCGGGTTCGTCGTGTAGCGGTAGACCTGCCCGCAGCCCCCGGTCGCAAGCACGGTGGCATCAGCGATGATCTCGACGGCGCGCCCCGCTACGCTCGCGCGGACACCGAGGCATTCGCCATCGCGAACGATGAGGTCGAGGACGCGAGCCGCCTCGATCACGTCGACGTGCTCGTTCTCACGCACACGCGCGATGAGCGTCCGCGCTACCTCGGCGCCTGTTTGATCTCCGTGGGCGTGGACGATCCGGTTGCGTGAATGCGCGGCTTCGCGGCCGAGCTTGAAGCGGCCGCCGGGCGCAAGGTCGAAGCGGGCGCCGGCCGCGAAGAGCTCCTGAACGCGCGCCGGACCCTCCTCCACCAGAACCTCCACGGCTTCCCGGTCGCAGAGTGCAGCGCCGGCCGCCAGCGTGTCGCGTCGATGCAGTGCGGGTGAGTCTCCGGCGCCCAGCGCCGCGGCGATTCCGCCCTGGGCGTAGGCGGTCGCGCTATCGAAGAGCGAGCGCTTGGTGAGAAGAATGACGTTGCCGTCCTCGGCGGCGCGCCAGGCCGTGTGGAGGCCGGCGACGCCGCTGCCGACGACGAGAAAGCGAGTGCGCAGACGTTCGGGCATGGGCGCAACAAGATAGCATGAGTCTGGTCGGCGGACGGCGCTCTTCCCTCCCCCCTCGTCTGTCGATCAGATTCTGGACCGCTCCGGAAGCGTCGGAAGGGCTTCACGTCTCTGTCCAACCGCAACGAGTCTCCAAGCAGTAGCACGGAGACACACCGAGACATCGCACAGAGACGCACAGAGGAACATCAACGGCCAACGCTTTTCAAACGCACTTGCGGTTGAAGTTCTCTGTGTCTCTGTGCTCCCGCTTTTCAAGCTCGTGGCGCGACCTGAACAACGCACGCCCACTTCAACTGTGGCCAGTCCATGCGCCGTCTGCTCGTCCTGATCGGAGTGTTGCTCGCGGCTCACGTTGCGCTCCTCTTCGTGCAGCCGCGCGGGGCCGTGGCTGAGGACGATTCCGCCGCCGTGGATGTCGGGATCGTGTTCGACGTCGGCGGACGGGGAGACAAGTCATTCAACGATGGGGCGTACAAGGGCGCCGACTCGGCGGAGGCGGTCCTCGGCGCGGACATTCGCTTCATCGAGCCGGGCGAGGGCAGCGATCGCGAGGCAGGGCTGCGCCTCCTCGCCGCCCAGGGGATGGATCTCGTCATCGGCGTCGGCTTCATCTTCACCGATGACCTTACCGACCTCGCGGTCGAGTATCCCGCCGTGAAGTTCGCCGGGGTGGACTACGCGGTGACGCTCGATGCGCAGGGGAACGTCGTCCAGCCACCGTCGAATCTCGCCGCACTCAAGTTTCGCGAGGAAGAGGGCTCGTTCCTGGTGGGCGCCATCGCGGTGCTCGCCGGTGGGTCGAAGCGCGTCGGCTTCGTCGGCGGAATGGACATCCCGCTCATCCACAAGTTCGAGGCCGGTTTCCGCGCCGGCGTTAGGCACGTCTGCGCCGATTGCACGGTCATTGCCCAGTACGCAGGCGTGACCCCGGAAGCCTTCCGCAATCCAGGCAAGGGGAAGGAGCTCGCACTCAGTCAGTATCAGTCGGGCGTCAACGTGATCTTTCACGCCTCCGGCTCGACCGGGCTCGGGGTGTTCGAGGCCGCGCGGCAGACGGGAAAGTTCGCCATCGGCGTCGATGCCGACCAGTACAGCGAAGCACCGGGCCACATCATGACGTCGATGGTGAAGGGCGTCGACGCGGTGACGTTCGACGCCATTCGCCGGGCGCGGGAGGGCACGTTTCAAGGCGGCATCTACTCGTACGGGCTGAAGGAGGGCGGCGTCGGGTACATCTACGACGACAACAACCGAGCCCTGATCCCCCCCGAGGTGATCGACCGCGTGGAACAGATCAAGGCGGAGATCATCGCCGGCCGCATTCAGGTGCCCAGCACGCGATGACGGCATCCTCGCTCGCCGTTCGCATGAACGGCATCCACAAGTCGTTCGGTCCCGTCCGCGCGAATCGCGGTGCCAGCCTCGAGGTGGGCACGCGCGAGATCCACGCCCTCGTGGGGGAGAACGGGGCGGGAAAGTCCACCCTGATGCGGTTGCTTGCCGGCCTCTACGCCCCCGATGCCGGCACGATCGAGATCGCGACGCCGAGTGGTGAGATGCGCGACGTCACCGGCTGGTCCACCGCGGATGCGATCAAGGCAGGGGTAGGGATGGTGCACCAGCACTTCATGCTCGTCCGAACGCTCACGGTCGCCGAAAACGTCGTGCTCGGTCGGGAGCCGGTGCGGGGTGCGATGCTGGACGTCGCCCGAGCACTCCGTGACGTGAAGGCTCTTGGCGAGCAGTACGGACTTCGCGTCGAGCCGGAGCGACTCGTTGGGGAGCTCTCCGTCGGGGAGGCACAGCGCGTCGAGATCCTCAAGACCCTCTTTCGCGGCGCGCGCATTCTCATCCTCGACGAGCCGACGGCGGTGCTGTCGCCGCTGGAGGTCAAGGAGCTCTGGGGGGTGCTGCGCCGGCTGCGCGACGACGGCGCGACGATCGTGCTCATTACGCACAAGCTCGATGAGGTAATGGACATCTCCGACCGCATCACCGTCATGCGTCACGGCGAGACCGTGGCGCGCATGGAAACCAGGGACGCGACGCCGGACGTCATCGCGAAGGCGATGGTAGGGCGGGAGGTGGCGCTGATGGGAACGAGGAACGAGGAACGAGGAAGCGCTGTGGACACCGCCACTTCCTCGGCCCTCGTTCCCCGTTCTTCCTTGTCCGTAGACACTCTCGTGGTCATGAACCGCGGCCTCCGCGCGGTCGACAAGGTTTCCCTCAGCGTCGCGCCCGGTGAGATCCTCGGCATCGCCGGAGTCGAGGGGAATGGGCAGACCGAGCTCATCGAAGCCATCGCGGGGCTGCGCACGGTCGCGGAGGGAACGATCAGGCTGGGCGATCGCGACGTCACGAACGCTTCGGTCCGTGCGCGCACGGAGGCCGGGCTCGCTCACATTCCCGAGGATCGTCACCGCCGAGGGCTGGTGCTGGACTACTCGGTGGCCGACAACCTCATTCTGGGCGATCAGCACAAATACGCGCGAGGCGCACGGAGTGTGTGGGCGCTCGACGACGCCCGCATCGGAGCGAACGCGCAGGACGAGATTCGACGCTTCGACATCCGGCCGCCGGAGAGTGCGCTTCCCGCCCGGTCGCTGTCGGGGGGCAATCAACAAAAGATCGTCATCGCCCGCGAGATGGGGGGCTCCTATGACGTGCTCCTCGCATCGCAGCCGACGCGCGGCGTCGATGTCGGGGCCATCGAGTTCATCCATGCCCAGATTCGGGCCGCTCGTGAGGCGGGCAAGGCCATCCTCCTCGTTTCGGCGGAGCTCTCCGAGATTCTCGCTCTGGCCGACCGTGTCGCGGTGATGTACGGCGGCCGCATCGTGGCCACGCTCCCGCGGCGAGAGGCGACCGAGGAACGGCTCGGTCCCCTGATGACCGGCGCCACCGACACGACGAGACCCGCCGCGTGACGACCACCATCGCGCGCCGGCGCGTCGAGGAAGCGCTGCTTCCGCCGCTCGTCGCGCTCCTCGTCGCACTGGTGGTCGGCGACATCCTCATCATCCTCGTTGGGCAGTCGCCGAGTGCGGTCTTCCGGCTGATGCTGAGCGGCACGTGGGGGAACTGGTACGGATTCGGCCAGGTCCTCTACAAGGCGACGACGCTCATCTGCACCGGGCTCGCGGTCTCGGTGGCGCTTCGCGCCGGACTGTTCAACATCGGAGGGGAGGGCCAGCTCGCCGCGGGGGGATTCGCGGCCGCCGTGATGGGCCTCGCGCTGCCACCCGGAACGCCGGGGGTCGTGGCGATCCCGGTCTGCATCGCCGCGGCGCTCGCCGCCGGCGGGCTCGTCGGTGCGATTCCGGGCGTGATGAAGGCGCGCTTCGGCGCGCACGAGGTGATCGTGACGATCATGCTGAACTTCATCGTGCTGGCGTTCCTCAACTGGATCGTGGCGTCGCATCTTCACGTTCCGGAAACGCTGCACACGCCCGAGATGCGCGCGGGAACGGTGGCGCGCCTGATGGAGTGGGTGTCTCCCTTCCACGGCTCGGCCGTCAACGCGTCGCTGTTCATTGCCATCATCGCGGCGACACTGGTTGGCTGGATGCTGTTTCGCACGCGGGCGGGATACGAGCTGCGCGCCGTGGGCCTTCAGCCCGACGCCGCGGAGTACGGCGGGGTGCGTGTCGGCACCGTCTGGATCAGGACGTTCCTCATTGCCGGCGCCCTGGCCGGGCTCGGCGGGATCAACTACGTCCTCGGCTACAAGCATTACTACGAGGAGGGATTCGGCGGCGGAGCGGGCTTTCTCGGCATCGCGGTCGCCCTGGTGGGGCGCAACCACCCGTTAGGCGTCATCATCGCCGCCTTCCTCTTCGCGACGTTGTCGCAGGGCGGGCTGGCGATTCACGCGCTGGTGCCGAAGCAGATGGTCGAGGTCCTCCAGGGCGTGGTGATTCTCGCCGTGGCAGCGGCGGTACCCGAGGTTCGACGGCTGGTGAGCGGGGCCCGAGGCGGAGTCGCCGCGTGACCGAGATCGCCGCTTTCATCGCGCAGACGATCCGCATCGCGATCCCCTATCTATTCGCCGCATCGGGCGGGGTGGTGGCCGAGCGCGCGGGGGTAGTGAGCCTCACGCTCGAAGGGTTCATGCTGACCGGTGCGTTCGCCGCAACCCTCGGGAGCTTTTACAGTGGCAGCCCGTGGATCGGCGTGCTGTGCGGCATTGGTGGAGGATTGCTGTTCGGGTTGATTCACGCGGTGGCATCGATTCGCTACCGCGCCGATCAGATCGTCACCGGCATCGCCATCAACCTGCTGGCGGTGGGCCTCACGCGCTTCTTTCTGCTCATGGCGTTCGACAGCTCGTCGAACTCGCCGCGCGTGCCCGGGTTCGGCATCACCGGTGACGCGGCGAGCCTGACGGGAGCCCTGTTGCGAAACCCGCTGGTGTGGCTTGGGCTCATGGCGATTCCCGCCGTCGCGTGGCTGGTGCACTACACGCCGTTCGGGCTGCGAGTGCGCGCGGTCGGCGAGCACCCCGCGGCGGCGGAGACGTTAGGTGTTCCGGTGAAGCGCGTGCGGTATCTTGCCGTCGCGCTTTCGGGAATTCTCGCCGGGCTTGGCGGCGTGTACCTGGCGCTCGACCAGCATCAGTTCACCGATTCGATGACGGCGGGCCGTGGGTTCATCGCCCTGGCGGCGATCATCTTCGGGCGATGGGAACCGGTGCGTGCCGGCCTCGCGTGCCTGCTCTTCGCGGCGGCCGAAACGCTGCAGATCCAGCTGCAGGGCATGCAGGGGATTCCCAGCCAGTTCGTGCAGATGATCCCCTACGTCCTCACCATCGTCGCTGTCGGCGGATTCGTGGCGCGCTCTACGCCGCCGGCGGCATTGGGGAAGACGGAAGACTGAAGGCGCTGGAGGCGTTGGAGGCGCTGAAGGCGCTGGAGGCGTTGGAGGCGTTGGAGGCGCTGAAGGCGTTGGAGGCGCTGAAGGCGCTGAAGGCGCTGAAGGCGCTGAAGGCGCTGAAGGCGCTGGGAGCGTACCGCCGTTATGCAACTAACATATGAGCCGGCCGAACGAACCCAGCGCCTCCAGCGCCTTCAGCGCCTTCAGCGCCTCTAGCCCCTCTGCCCTTTGAAGCTCCTCTCCGCCATCCCCGCCAACCTCGCCGTCCTCATGCT
>JAICOJ010000043.1 GCA_025930755.1 Gemmatimonadaceae bacterium | reverse complement strand
GGCGACCTGCAACCCGAAACGTTCCAGCTCGCGTGGGAGCGGGTCATGGATCGGCATGCGGTGTTGAGGAGCTGCTTCCGCTGGGAGGGGGTGGACGTTCCCGTGCTCGACCTCGGCGCAGGCGTGTCGCTGCCCATCGAGCTGGATGACTGGCGCGGCCTCACTCCGACCGAGCACGAGTACCGCCTCGAGAGCTACCTGCGCGTCGATCGCCGCGGCGGATTCGATCTCGCGGTCGCCCCGCTCATGCGCCTCGGGATGTTCCGCGTCGACGAGAGCGAGTGGAAGATGGTGTGGACGTCGCACAACGCGCTGCTCGATGGGCGCTCGCGACTGATCGTCCTGCGCGAAGTCTTCCTCGCCTACGATGCGCTGGTGGAAGGTGAAGAGCCGATGCTGCCGACGCCCTCCTCCTTCGAGTCCTATCTCGGCTGGCTGCAGCGGCGGGATCTCAACCGCGCGGAGACGTACTGGAGGGAGCTGCTTCGGGGCTTCCAGGCGCCCACGCCGCTGATGGTCGCGAGAGCGCCCGGTGAGCTGCTCGCGTCTGACGGCGACTTCGGGGAGCAGCAGCTGCGACTCTCCGACGGCGTGACGAGCGCCTTGCGGTCGCTCGCCCAGCGTCATGGGCTCACGCTCCACACGATGGTGAAGGGCGCCTGGGCGCTTCTGCTGAGCCGCTACAGCGGCGAGTCGGATGTGGTGTTCGGTGACGCGCGCGGGCGCGCGCGCTCACAGGTCGACGGCGGCGACTCGATGGTCGGCCTGTTCCTCAATCCGGTTCCGCTCCGGGTGCACGTGGACGCGGAATGCGCTCTTCTCGAGTGGCTCGTCGCGCTCCAGCATCAGCAGGACAGCGCTCGCGAGTTCGAGCACGCTCCGCTGTCGCGCATTCAGGAGTGGTCCGAGATCCCGCGCGGTCGTCCGCTCTTCGAGAGCCTCATGCTCGTCGAGACGGGGATCAGCCAGGGTCTCCGCACGATGCTCGGCTCGCGGTGGGGGCGTCAGGACGTCCGCTCCATCGAGCAGATGACCGATCCGCTCACGATCTTCGCGAGCCTCGAGCCGGATATCGTCCTTCGTATCTCGTACGACCGTCACCGGTTCGACGACGCGACGGTCACGCGCATGGTTGGCCATCTGCGCACGCTGCTCGAAGGCATGGCGGGCGATCCGGGCCGGACGCTGAGCGAGCTTCCGCTCATCACCACCGAGGAGCGCCAGCGGCTGCTCATCGACTACAACGACACGCGGCACGAGCGCACGAACGCTTCGCTCGTGCACGAGGTCATCGCGCAGCATGCGGCGCAGACGCCCGAGGCAGCGGCCGTCGAGTTCGACGGTGCGGTGGTGTCGTACGGTGAGCTCGACCGGCAGGCGAACAGGCTGGCGAACGCGCTCCGCGCGGCCGGGGTGGTGCCTGGCGCACTCGTTGGGCTGGCCGTCGAGCGCGGGCCCGACATGATCGTCGGCGTGCTCGGCATCCTGAAGGCGGGCGCGGCGTACGTGCCCTTCGATCCGCGGTATCCTCGCGATCGCAACGCCTACGTGCTGGGCGACTCTCGCGTGGTCGCGATGGTCACGCAGCAGCGCGTGCTCTCGGCGCTTCCGCAGATCGACGTGCCGGTGATCTGCCTCGACGATTCCGGCGCGCTCGCCGCGCAGAGCGAGGATGATCCCCGCGTCGCCACGACGGCCGATGCGCTCGCGTACGTGATCTACACGTCGGGCTCCACCGGTGCCCCCAAGGGTGTGATGGTGACGCATCGCAACCTGCGCAATTACGCGCAGGCGATGCGTGGTGCACTCGGGATCGCGACGAGCGACCGCTATCTGCACACGGCCTCGATGGCGTTCTCGTCGTCGGTGCGTCAGCTCGTGCTGCCCCTCACGCAGGGCGCGACGATCGTCATTGCCTCGCCGGCGCTCCTCGGCGACCCGATCTCGTTGTTCGAGACGATCCGGGCGCGCGGCGTCACGGTGATCGATCTCGTTCCGTCGTACTGGCAGCATTGCATTCAGGCGCTGCGGACGTTGTCCGCGGACGCGCGTCGCTCGGTGCTCGAGAACGAGCTTCGCCTGATCCTGACGGCGAGCGAGCCCCTGCCCGCCGAGCTGCCGCGCGTTTGGTCGCGCGAGTTCGGACACCCGGCGCGGTTGATCAACATGTTCGGGCAGACGGAGACGACGGGCATCGTCACGGTCTATCCGATTCCTGCCGTGCTCGAGGAGAGCGTCAAGATCGTCCACATCGGCCGGCCGATCGCGAACATGCGCGCATATGTGCTCGACGCGAAGCTGCGGCCGCTCCCCATCGGTGTGCCTGGCGAGCTGTGCATCGCCGGCGACGGGGTCTCGATCGGGTACCTCAATCAGCCCGAGCTCACCGCGCAGCGCTTCATCGAGGATCCTTTCAGTGAATCGACCACGGGCCGGCTCTATCGTACGGGCGACCGGGCGCGGTTGCTGGCGGACGGCATCATCGAGTTCCTGGGGCGCTCCGACAATCAGGTGAAGATCCGCGGCTTCCGGGTGGAGGTCGAGGAAGTCGAGGCGGCGGTTCGCGCGCACGCGGCGATTCGCGAAGCGGCGGTGACGTCGCGCGAAGTCGCGCCGGGCGACCGGCGCCTCGTTGCGTACATCGTCGCGGCGTACTCGCCGGCGCCGGTGCCCACGGTCGACGAGCTGCGTCGTTTCGTCGGAAGGACCCTGCCGGACTACATGGTGCCGTCGGCCTTCGTCGCCCTCGATGCGCTCCCGCGCACCCCGAATGGCAAGGTCGATCGCGCACGACTGCCGGAGCCGGACCTCTCATCACTCGAGCTGGGCACGGGCTATGTCGCGCCACGCACGCCGGTCGAGGAAGTGCTGGCCGCGATCTGGACCTCGGTGCTCGGTGTCGAGCGCGTGGGCGTGGACGACAACTTCTTCACCCTTGGCGGTCACTCGCTGATGGGGATGCGGGTGATGGCGCGCGTTCGTCAGGCGTTCAACGTCGACGTGCCGCTGCGCCGGCTGTTCGAGGCGCCGACGATCGCACGCCTCGCCGAGTCGATCGAGGGGGCGAGCCGCGTGGCCGGCGGGAAGGCGATGCCACCGATGCGGGCAGTCGCTCGCGATCGCGCGCTGCCGCTCTCGTTCGCGCAGCAGCGGCTCTGGCTCCTGAATCAGCTCGAGCCGGAGAGCGCGGCGTACAATCTGTCGGCGGTCATCCGGTTGCAGGGCGAGCTCGACCTCGCTGCGTTGCGGCGCGCGCTCTCCGAGATCGTTCGCCGTCACGAATCGCTTCGCACGGTGTTCCCGTCGGTCGACGGCACGCCGGGGCAAGTCGTTCAGCCGCCGCGCGACGTCGCGCTCTCCGTCACCGATCTCGACGCCAGTGACGTCGCCGGTGTCGACGCCGAGGTGGCGCGCGTGACCCGCCTGGAGGCGGCCCGCCCGTTCGATCTCGAGAACGGGCCGCTCTTCCGCGCGCTGCTCGTGCGCATCACGCCGCGGGATCACCTCCTCGTCCTCACGATGCACCACATCGTGTCCGACGGCTGGTCGCGTGGCGTGCTCTACCGCGAGATCGGCGCGCTCTACGAGGCATTCGCCGGGGGTCGTCCCTCGCCGTTGAGCGAGCTGCCGATCCAGTACGCGGATTACGCGCAGTGGCAGCGCGAGTGGCTGCAGGAGGATGTGCTGAGCGAGCAGGCCAGCTACTGGAGCAAGCAGCTCGCCGGTCCGCTTCCCAAGCTGGATCTCCCGACGGATCGGCCGCGCCCGAGCCTGCAGACGTTCCGCGGCGCGACGCACACCTTCACCCTGCCCGCCACGCTGGTGGACGCGCTGCGCACGGTGAGCGCGAGCGACGGCGCGACGCTGTTCATGACGCTGCTCGCGTCGTTCCAGGCCCTGCTCGCCCGATACTCGGGGCAGGAAGACATCATCGTCGGCTCGCCCGTCGCCGGCCGCCGCCGCGTGGAGGTCGAAGAGCTCATCGGGTTCTTCGTCAACACGCTGGTGATGCGCGGCGATCTGTCGGGCGATCCCACCTTCCGTGAGCTTCTCGCTCGCACGCGTGAAGCGGCCCTCGGCGCCTACGCGAATCAGGACATTCCATTCGAGCGGATCGTCGACGCGGTGCATCCGGAGCGCGACCTCAGCCGCTCGCCGATCTTCCAGGTGCTGTTCATTCTTCAGAACACGCCGGTGGCGCCGCTCGCCCTCTCCGAGCTCACGCTGCGTCAGCTCGACGTCGACGCGGGCGCCGCGAAGTTCGACGTCACGCTGTCGCTCGTCGCTGGTGACGCGGGATACACCGGCCACCTCGAGTACAACACCGATCTATTCGACGCCACGACCATCGAGCGGATGGCGGGCCACTTCGTCACGCTGCTCGAGGGTGTCGCGGCGAATCCCGAGCTTCGCCTCTCGCAGCTGCCGGTGCTCACCCGCGGCGAGCAGCGGCTCATGCTCGAGGAGTGGAACGACACCACGGTCACGGTGCCCGCGGACGAGTGCATCCACCACCAGTTCGAGGCCCAGGTGGCGCGCACGCCGCACGCGGTCGCCGTCGTGTTCGAGGCCGATGAGCTCACCTATCGCGAGCTGGACGCTCGGGCGAATCAGCTGGCGCATGCGCTGCGAAAGCTCGGCGTGGGGCCGGATGTGCTCGTGGGCGTGTTCGCCGAGCGGTCGATCGAGATGATGGTGGCCTTGTTAGGCATTCACAAGGCGGGGGGCGCCTACGTCCCGCTCGATCCCACCTATCCGAAGGATCGCCTCGCGTTCATGCTGGCCGATTCCGGCGCGCCGGTCGTGCTCACCCAGCGCCGGCTGCTCGATCGGCTGCCCGAGCACAGCGCCAAGGTCGTTTGCCTGGATCGCGACTGGGATACCATCTCGCGCGAGCGCGAGGAAGCGCCCGCGCACGATGCCGGCGCGAACAACCTGGCCTACATGATCTACACCTCCGGCTCCACCGGGAAGCCGAAGGGGGTGATGATCGAGCACCGCAACGTCGTCAACTTCTTCGCCGGGATGGATCGGCGGATCGGCGCCGACGAGCCGGGCACCTGGCTCGCCGTCACCAGCATCTCGTTCGACATCTCGGTGCTCGAGCTGTTCTGGACGCTGACGCGCGGCTTCAAGGTCGTGATCCAGGCCGAGCAGGATGCGTCGCGCCTGGCCGCGCAGGCGGCCGAGCCGTTCGTCGATCGCAAGATCGACTTCAGCCTCTTCTACTTCGCGAGCAACGAGCAGACCGCCGGGGCCGACAAGTACCGCCTGCTCATGGAAGGCGCGAAGTTCGCCGACGAGCACGGCTTCGAGGCGGTGTGGACGCCCGAGCGTCACTTCCACGCGTTCGGGGGACTCTACCCGAACGCCGCGGTGACGAGCGCCGCCATCGCCGCCACCACGAAGAACGTGAAGATTCGCGCCGGCAGCGTGGTGCTCCCGCTTCACAATCCGCTGCGCGTCGCCGAAGAGTGGTCGGTGGTCGACAACATCTCACGCGGACGCGTCGGCATCGCGGTCGCGTCGGGCTGGCACGATCGCGACTTCGCGTTCGCGCCCGACAACTACGCGCGTCGCCGCGACGTGATCTTCGAGTACATCGAGACGGTCCGCAAACTGTGGCGCGGCGAGTCGATCACGACCAAGGGAGGCTCGGGCAAGGACGTGGAGGTCAGGACGCTTCCGCGCCCCGTGCAGAGCGATCTCCCGATCTGGATCACCGCCGCCGGAACGCCCGAGACCTTCCGCAAGGCGGGCGAGATCGGCGCGAACCTGCTCACGCACCTGCTCGGTCAGAAGATCGAGCAGCTCGCCGAGCGTGTCGCGATCTATCGGAAGGCGTGGCGCGATGCCGGTCATCCCGGTGAAGGCCACGTCACGCTGATGATGCACACCTTCGTCGGCGGCGACATGCAGGTGGTGAAGGAGAAGGTGCGTGGCCCCTTCCGCGAGTACCTCCGCACCTCGGTCGATCTCATCAAGGATCTCGCCGAGGGTCGCGGCCAGGACATTCGCTCGACGGCGCTGACTCCCGAGGACTGGGAAGCGATTCTCGACCACGGCTTCCATCGCTACTTCGACACGAGCGCGCTCATGGGGACGCCGGATACCTGCGTCCGGATGGTGAATCGCTTGAAGGGCGTGGGGATCGACGAGATCGCGTGTCTGATCGACTTCGGCGTCGATGAGGACTCGGTGCTCGAGAGCCTCGATATGCTCGCGAACGTCCGCGAGCGTAGTGCGCGCGACGAAGCGCGCGACGCCGAAAAATGGTCGGTGCCCGCGCAGCTCGCGCGTCACCAGGTCACGCACCTCCAGTGCACCCCGTCGATGGCGAGCATGCTGCTCGCCCAGGACGAGGCGCGCGCGGCGCTCGGCTCCCTCAGGAAGCTGATGATCGGCGGCGAAGCATTCCCGCCGCAGCTGGCGACCGAGCTGCAGTCGCTCACGAGCGCCGAGATCGTGAACATGTACGGTCCCACGGAGACCACGATCTGGTCGTCGACCTACCACGTGAACGGCGATGCGGGCTCGATCCCCATTGGCCAGCCGATCGCGAACACGGAGTTCTACATCGTCGATCGCCATCTCCAGCCGGTGCCCATCGGCGTGCCGGGTGAGCTGCTGATCGGTGGGGCTGGTGTCGTGCGCGGGTACTACAACCGCGAGGAGCTCACCTCCGAGCGCTTCGTGCCGAACCGGTTCCGCCCGAATGGCGGCCGCCTGTATCGCACCGGCGACCTCGCGCGCTTCCGCGCCGACGGCGTCGTGGACTTCCTTGGCCGCATCGATCACCAGGTGAAGATTCGCGGCCATCGTATCGAGCTCGGTGAGATCGAGGCGATCGTCGCCGCGCAGCCCGGCGTTCGTGAGGCCGTTGTCGTGGCGCGCGAGGACAGCCCGGGCGACAAGCGGCTCGTGGCCTACGTCGTCGCGACTCCAGGTGAGACGGTGGACCAGGTGGCCGTGCGCGACGCGCTCAAGACGCAGCTGCCGGACTACATGGTGCCCTCGCACGTGATGGTGCTCGAGGCGTTCCCGCTCACGCCGAACGCCAAGATCGACCGCAAGGCGCTGCCGGCGCCGGAAAGCGGCGCGTCGGCCGCCGCCACGCAGTCGTTCGTCGCCGCGGACAACGATCTCGAGCGCACCATCGCCGGGATCTGGCAGGAGATTCTCAACGTCCCGCGCGTCGGCGTACAGGACAATTTCTTCGACATCGGCGGTCACTCGCTGCTGACGGTGCGCGTGCATTCGCGGCTGCGGGCGGCGGTGGATCGCCCGGTGTCGCTTACCGACCTCTTCCGCTTCCCCACGATTCGCTCGCTCGCCAAGCACATCGGCGGCGGCGCCGCCACGGTGAACGTCGTGGAGGAGAGTCTCGACCGCGCTGAAACGCGGCGTCAGGCGATGATGCGTCGCCGGCGTGGACAGAGCGCGACGACGGCGTCTCAGGATCTGCAATGACGAATCCGAAGGGAACCATGGTGGCCGAGACTGATATCGCCGTCGTCGGGATGGCAGGACGCTTCCCGGGGGCGCGCGATCTGGCGGAATACTGGAACAATCTGCGCGACGGCGTCGAGTCGCTCACGCAGCTCACCGATCAACAGCTCGAGGCCGCTGGTGTCGACGCGACGCTGCTCCGCGACCCGGAGTACGTGAAGGCCGGCTTCCTGTTACCCGAGATGGAGATGTTCGACGGGACGTTCTTCGGGTTCAGCCCGCGGGACGCGTCGATCATGGATCCGCAGCAGCGGCATTTCATTGAATGCAGCTGGAGCGCGCTGGAGCATGCCGGCCACGTGCCGCAGACGTTCGACGGCTCCATCGGGGTCTACGCCGGATGCGGCGCCAGCATGTACATGATGAACAACCTGCTGACGAACCCGCAGCTCGTGCAGCAGGTGGGCTTTTTCCTCCTGCGCCACACCGGCAACGACAAGGATTTCCTCGCGACGCGCGTCTCGTACCTGATGAACCTCACGGGTCCGAGCGTGAACGTGCAGACGGCGTGCTCCACGTCGCTCGTCGCGATTCATCAGGCGGTGCAAAGCCTGCTCAACGGCGAGTGCGACATGGCGATCGCCGGCGGCTCGACCGTTCGGCAGCCGCACTATGCGGGCTACGTCTACAAGGAAGGGGAGATCGTCTCTCCCGACGGGCATTGCCGCTCGTTCGACGAGAGCTCCGAGGGCACCGTCTTCGGGAGCGGCGTCGGCGTCGTCGTGCTGCGGCGCGCCGTGGATGCCATCGCCGACGGCGATACGATCCACGCCATCATCAAGGGCTCGGCGATCAACAACGACGGCTCGATGAAGGTCGGCTACCTGGCGCCCAGCGTCGATGGACAGGCGAAGGCCGTCGCGGAAGCGCTCGCGATCTCGGGTGTCGATCCCGAAACGATCACCTACGTGGAGGCGCACGGCACGGGCACTCCGGTCGGCGATCCCATCGAGATCGTTGCGCTCACCCAGGCGTTCCGCACGAAGACTCGCAAGTCGAACTACTGCGCGATCGGGTCGGTGAAGTCGAACATCGGGCACCTGGACACCGCCGCCGGCGCCGCCGGTCTCATCAAGACCGTGCTCGCGCTCAAGAACAAGCAGATCCCTCCGAGTCTGTTCTTCGAGCGGCCGAACCCGGCATGCGACTTCGAGAGCAGCCCGTTCTTCGTGAATACGACGCTGCGCGAGTGGACGTCGACCGGTGCCCCCCGCCGCGCTGGTGTGAGCGCCCTCGGGGCCGGTGGCACGAACGCGCACATCATTCTCGAGGAAGCGCCCGACGTCGACCCGTCGGACGAGCCGTCACGCGCACAGCAGCTCCTCGTGCTGTCGGCGAAGACGCCGAGCGCGCTGGATGCGGCCACGACGAATCTCGCGCGGTTCCTGAGCGACAACCCGGATACTCCCCTCGCCGACGTCGCGTTCACCCTCCAGATGGGCCGGCAGTCGTTCGCGCACCGCCGCGCAGTGGCGGCCGCCGATGCGCGTGAGGCGATCGAGTTGCTCGAGAGCAACGATCCCAAGCGCGTCGGCACACAGCAGGCGGGCGATAGCGCGCCCGCCGTCGCGTTCATGTTCGCCGGCGGTGGCGCGCAGCACGCGACGATGGGCGCCCAGCTCAATGAGAGCGAGCCCGTCTACCGCGCGGAGATCGATCGCTGCTTCGCGTTCATGAAGACCAGGCACGGCGTGGACCTCGCGCCTCTGGTATTCCCGCGCGCCGAAGAGGCCGCACGCGCCACCCTGGAGCTCGAGCGTCCGTCACTCGCGCTTCCCGCGCTCTTCAGCACGCAGTTCGCCCTCGCGAAGCTGCTCATGTCGTGGGGGATCACGCCTCAGGCGATGATCGGCCACAGCATGGGCGAGTACACGGCCGCGTGCCTCGCGGGTGTGTTCTCGGTGGAGGATGCGCTCTCCCTGGTCACCGTCCGCGGTCGCCTGTTCGAGCAGCTTGCCGAGGGCGGAATGCTGAGTGTTCCGCTCGCGGCCGACGAGCTTCGCCCCATGCTCCCCCCGGAGCTGTCGATCGCGGCGATCAACGCGCCCGAGCTGTGCGTCGCCTCCGGCCCCGTGAAGGCGATCGAGACGCTCGAGCGCACGCTCGCCGCTCAGGAGATCGACTGCCGGCGCATTCACATCAACGTCGCCGCGCATTCGGCGATGCTGGAGCCGATCCTCCAGGAGTTTGGCGCTTTCGTGCGTGGCATTGCGCTGAGCGCGCCGAAGGTGCCCTTCGTCTCCAACGTCACCGGCACGTGGATCACCGATGCTGATGCGACGGACGCGAGCTACTGGGTGCGTCACCTTCGGCAGACGGTGCGCTTCGCCGATGGTGTCGGCGAGCTCCTCGCCGATGCGCGCCGCGTGCTGCTCGAGGTCGGTCCCGGCCGCACGCTCACGACGCTCGCTCGCCAGCACTCGGCGAAGCAGGGCTCGCACGGCATCTATCCATCGATGCGCCACCCGGATGAGCAGGTCTCCGACGTTGCGTTTGCGCTCGGAGCGCTCGGCCGGTTGTGGACGCACGGAGTCGAGGTCGATTGGCGCGCCCTGCATGGCGAGGAACGGCGTGTTCGCATTCCGCTGCCGACATATCCCTTCGAGCGTCAGCGGCACTGGATCGCGCCCGGCAAGGGCGCGACCATGGCGGTCGAGGAGGATGGACCGCCGCGGAAGCGGCCGGATGTGGCGCAGTGGCTGTATCAACCGTCATGGCGGCGGACGACGCCGTCGGCGATCGCATCGTCCGACACGGCAGCCGTGCTCCTCTTTGCGGATGACTGCGGGCTCGGCGCCAAGGTGGCCGACGGCCTGCGCGCGGCTGGACGCGACGTTTGGACGGTGACGGCGGGCAGTGCATACGCACGCCTCGGCGAGCGCGAGTACACGATCGCGCCGGCCGATCGCGAGGCGTACGAGCTGCTGCTCCGCGACCTGGCGACCGACGGCGTCGCCCCAGCCGATATCGTGCACTGCTTCAGCGTGACGCCGGCCGGTGGCCTGCTCTCCGCCGAGCGCGTCCGCGACCTGTCGTTCTACAGTCTGCTCCACCTCGCGCAGGCCGTGATCGCGGAGGACCTCTCGCATCCCATCCGCCTGAGCGTCGTGTCGAGCGACATGCAGCAGGTCGCGGGCGAAGCCGTGCTCTCGCCGGAAAAGGCGCTGCTCCTCGGCCCATGCAAGGTGATCGGCCAGGAAGTGCCTAACGTCCGGTCGCGCTCCATCGACGTGGTGCTGCCCCCGTCCGGCTCGTGGCAGGAGCGTCAGCTCGCGCAACAGCTCGTTCGCGAGATCGCCTCTCCCGTCGCCGACGAAATGATCGCGCTCCGCGGCGCCGACCGATGGGTGCAGACCTTCGAGCAGGTTACCATCGATCCCGACGCGCGGCCGAGCCGCGTGCGCGAGGGCGGTGTGTATGTGATTACCGGCGGTCTCGGCGGTATCGGCCTCACCGTCGCCGAGTATCTGGCGCGCGTCGCGAAGGCGCGGCTGGTGCTGGTTGGGCGCACCGCATTCCCCGAGCGCGAGGAATGGGATGGGTGGATCGCCCGCCGTGGTGAGAGCGACCGCGTGAGTCGCGCGATCGCGCAGGTGCGCGCGCTTGAGGCGCTCGGCGCGGAGGTAATGGTCGCGCGCGGTGATGTCACGAACCGGGAGCGGATGGCCGAGATCGTCCGCATGGCGGTCGGCCGGTTCGGCACGATCAATGGTGTCGTGCACGGGGCCGGCGCCCTCGACGATGGTCTGATCGCGACGAAGGATCGCGCGACGGCCGAACGCGTGCTCGCCCCCAAGGTCGAAGGAGCGCTCTCGCTCGACGCTGCGCTCGCGGGCGTCGCGCTCGACTTCTTCGTCGTCTTCTCCTCGCGCGGCGCCATCGCCGGCCCTGCTGGCCAGGTGGACTACGTCGCGGCGAACGCGTTCCTGGATGCCTTCGCGCATCGCAAGACCACACTCGAGGGCGTGCCGACGATTGCCGTCAACTGGAGTGCGTGGCGCGACGTCGGGATGGCGGCCTCGCTCAGCTCGACGGCCGAGATCGATGAGCCCGCGGAGCACCCGCTGCTCGATCGTCGCGTCCGTCGCTCGCCGAAGGAAGAGGTCTTCTCGACGGTCTTCAGCATCGCCGACCACTGGCTGCTCGACGGCCACCGTATTCGCGGCGGCGAGGCGCTGATCCCGGGCACCGGATATCTGGAGCTCGCCCAGGCGGCATTCCGCGAAGGCGGCAACGTTCGCGATCTCGAGCTTCGCGACGTGTTCTTCATCTCGCCGTTCGTGGTGCATGCCGACGAGCGCCGCGAGCTGCGTGTGAAGGTTCGTCGCAATGGTGGCGAATCCGAGATCGTGATCATCGGCGAGGGGCTCGCGGCGGACGGCACACGCGAGTGGCACGAGCACGCGCGAGCGATCGCCGTGCCCGCCAACGGCGAGGCACCAGCCGTCGTCGACGTCGATGCGCTGCTGGCGCGCTGCACGGCGCGCGAGCAGCGGTTCACCGGTGACGAGGAGCGCGAGCACCTCGTGCTGGGGCGGCGCTGGAGCAACATCCGGCGCATCAACTACGGTGTCGATGAAGCTGTCGCGACGCTCGAGCTTCCCGGCGAGTTTGCGGACGACCTCACGAAGTTCGTGCTGCATCCCGCCATGCTGGACGTGGCCACGGCGTGCGCGCAGCAGCTCATTCACGGATTCGATCCGCACGCCGACTTCTACGTCCCCGCGTCGTACACGCGCCTGCGCGCCCGCGGATCCATTCCGCAGCGCTGCTTCAGTCACATTCAGTATCTGCCGAGCGACGACAGGGACATCGCCGCATTCAATGTGACGATCCTCGATGAGAGCGGCCGGACGGTCGTCGAGATCGAGGAGTTCCTGATGATGCGCGTGAGCGACAAGGGCCGCATGGCGAGCGATTCGACCGAGGATCGCAAGCCGGTGATCCACGTCGACGCGCCCGCCGACGACGCGGCCCCGGCCATGTCGCTCGAGGACGCCATCACGCCGGCCGAAGGCGTCGAGGTATTCCGGCGCGCGCTGGCCGAAGCGATGCCGTCGCAGATCGTCGTGTCGCCGCAGGATCTGGGTCGCTATCTGACGCATCTGCGCGCACCCAGGGCGGCCGTCGGAGCGGAGCCGCAGGAGTCGGCGACGAACCTGGCGGAGATCGAGGCGGTGCTCGCGACGCACGAAGCCGTGCGCCAGGGGATCGTGCTGTCGCACGGCGAGCGCGCCGGCACCCGGCAACTCGCTGCGTACGTCGTGTACGAGGACAGCACGCACGCCACCGCGAGCGAGCTGCGGCGGTTCCTGCGCGAGCGGCTTCCGGAAGAAATGGTTCCGCAGCATTTCGTCGAGCTCGATGCGCTGCCCGTCACCAACGATGGAAAGATCGATCGGGCCGCGCTGCCCAATCCGTTCGGACCGGGCGACGACTACGTGGCGCCGCGGACCCCCATGGAGCGGACCGTCGCCACGATCTGGCAGGAGCTGCTCGGTGTCGCCCGGGTCAGCGTGCACGACAACTTCCTCGACGCCGGCGGGCATTCGCTGCTGGCGATGCGGGTCATCACGCGCATCGCCAAGCAGACCGGCGTCCGGATCAATCAATCCGCGCTGAATCTTCTCACACTCGAGCAGATCGCGGCCGAGTGTGAGCAGAAGGCCGCCGCGACGCAGGTGGCGGCCGCCGTGCCGGCAGGCGCGCCGGCCACCGAGCCCGCGCACGCGCCGCAAGGATTCCGGCAGCGCTTCCTCAGTGCTTTCAAGTCCGCCTCACGAGGCTAGATGAACCCGTTTTTCTTCGGCAGCTCGCAGCAGCCACTGTACGGCGTCTATCACCCGCCGAAGGCGCGCGTTCCGCGCCGCACCGGCGTGGTGTTGTGCTATCCGCTCTGGCAGGAGTACATGCGCGCCCACCGCGCTTTCCGGCAGCTTGCAATGCTGCTGAGCAAGGCGGGCTTTCCGGTTCTGCGCTTCGACTACTTCGCCACCGGCGACTCGGGTGGCGCAGGCGAGGAAGGCGATGTCACGCGCTGGGTGACGGACATCGGCATGGCGATCGATGAGCTCAAGGACATGGCGTCCGTCCCCCGAGTCTCGCTGGTCGGACTCAGGGTGGGGGCGGCGCTCGCGGCGGCCGCGGCCGTGCGCAGGAGCGACCTCGATCAGGTGCTGCTCTGGGATCCGGTCATCAGTGGAGCTCGCTTCGTCGAGCAGGTGATGGCCAGGCATGGAGTGGCAACGACCAACGCCGCGAACGGCAATGGGACGGGCACGGTGGGGGTCGATGGCTTCCCGCTCACCGAGACCATGCGCCGTGGGCTGCAGGGTATCGATTTGCTCGAGACGTCAGCGCCCAACGCCCGTGAGCTCGTCGTCGTGGTGTCCGATGAGCGGAAGGACTACGTCGAGCTCCGCGATCGTCTCGCGCAGCGGCGCGTCAAGGCTCGGTATACCCACATTCCGAGTGCGGGCAACTGGGATGAGATCGACAAGTTCGGCTCGGCGCTCCTCCCGCAGCAGATCATTCAGGGGATCGTCTCGTGTCTGGCGGGGGAGGCCGTGTCGTGAGAGAGAAAGCGGTTCGATTCGGCACGAGCGCCCCGCTCGTGGGCGTCGTGACGGAGCCCCTGGGGCAGCCGGCATCGCCCGAGCGTCCGGCGGTCATCTTCCTCAATTCGGGGATTCTCCACCACGTCGGTGCGTGCCGGCTCTACGTGAGCGCCGCCCGCGCGCTCGCCGCCAGGGGCTTCACGGTGATGCGCTTCGATCACGCCGGTATCGGCGACAGCGAAGTGCGCCGCGAGGCCATGCCCTTCGAGCAGGGCGCCATCCTCGATACGCGCGATGCGATGGCGCATCTCACCTCGACGAAGGGCACACAGCGCTTCGTGCTCATGGGACTGTGCTCCGGCGCCGACATGTCGTTCCGCGTCGCCGGCCAGGATCCGCGAGTCGTGGGCCTGGTGCAGCTCGATGCGTGGGCGTATCGCACGCTCGGCTATTACCTGCGGCACTATGGGAAGCGTGCGCGCGATCTCTCCGCCTGGACGAACTTCATGCGGCGGAAGATCCGGACGGTGCTCGGCGGATCGAAGCCGGCCGGCGAGGAGCGCGGCGCCGATACGGTGGGCGCCGAATACCGCCGGCGGTTTCCACCGCGCGAAGAGGTCGCGCAGCAGCTGACCGCGCTTCTCGATCGCGGCGTGCGGATGCTCTACCTCTTCTCCGGTGGTCAGGAAGAGCACTTCAACCACCGCGAGCAGTACCGCGCCTCGTTCCGTGACGTGAATTTCCGCGACCAGGTGCGCGTGGAGCACCTGCCCGACGCCGACCATTTGTTCAGCGGCCTCGAGCACCAGCGGTTCGTCATCGAGGCGATGACCGAGTGGATGAGCGCCAACTGGAGCGCGTCGCCCAGATCCGAGGCCCCGCCGCCGGCCGCGTCACGGCAGCTCGCCGGCGCCGCCGCCCGTTAGGCCTCTCTCGCTCCGATACCTTGTCCGATCACGTAACGACGCCAGCCGCATCGACGGCTCCCCGCGCGCTTCCCTTCGACATGGGACGCGTCGGCCGGCATACGCTCATCTACGCCGCCGGGATCATGCTCAGCCGTGCGCTGAGCATCATCATGCTGCCGATCTACACGCGGTATCTGAGCCCCGCGGACTATGGCGTCATCGAGCTGATCGGCATGACGCTCGAGATCATCTCCATCTTCGCCGGGGCGCAGATCGCCCTCGGCATTTTCCGCTACTATCACAAGGCGGAGACCGATCAGGAGCGCAACGCCGTCGTCTCGACGGCATTGCTCGGTCTCGGCGTCAGCTATCTGCTCGTCGGTGGAATCGCGTTCGCCGCGGCCGTGCCGATCTCGCGGCTCGTGTGGGACACCGAGGCGAACGCCGGTCTGCTGCGCATCGCGTCCGCCGGCTTCATGCTCCAGTCTCTGCTCATCGTTCCCCTGGCGTACGCGCGAGTCCGTGAGCGCGCGCTGCTGTTCGTGGGCGCGAACGCGGTGAAGGTGCTCATCGGCCTCGCGTCGAATCTGTGGCTGGTGGTCGGACTCGAGTGGGGCGTGGCCGGCGTACTGTGGAGCAATCTCCTCGCGAACGCGGTGGTCGGGGGATGGCTGGTGACGTGGGTCATCCGCCAGACCGGCTGGACGTTCTCGCGCAGCGCGACGCGCGATCTGCTGCGCTACGGTCTTCCGATGATGGCCACGTGGGCCGCGACGTTCATCGTGACGTATGGCGACCGCTACTTCCTCCAGGCGAAGGGCGGTTCCGCGGCCGTCGGGATCTACAGCCTTGCGTATCAGTTCGGGTTCATGCTCGCCATGCTCGGGTACATCCCCTTCATGCAGGTGTGGGAGCAGAAGCGCTTCGAGATCGCCAAGCGCCCCGATCGCGACCGGCTGCTGGCCGACGGGTTCGTGTACCTGAACCTCATGGTGATAACGGTCGCGCTCGGGATCGCGCTGTTCGTTGGCGACTTCCTTCGCGTCATGTCCGCGCCCGCGTTTCACGACGCGGCGGTGCTCGTGCCGCTGATTCTCGTGGCGTACGTCCTTCAGGGATGGACGAGCCTTCAGGACACCGGGATCCTGGTCTCCGAGCGGACGGAATTCGTGTCGCTCGCGAACTGGGTGAGTGCGGGGGTCGCGATCGCCGGGTATGCGCTGCTCATTCCCCGGTATCTCGCGTGGGGAGCCGCGATCGCCACGGTCATCGCCTTCGCGACGCGGCATGTGATCGTGTACGCGATCGCCCAGCGACTGTGGCCGGTGCGATATCGGTGGCGTCCCGTGCTGTATGTCGTGGCCTCCGCCCTGATCGCGTGGAGCGCGACGCTTTTCCTGCCGATTGTGCCGCTGGTGATCTCCGTTCCGGTTCGGGTCGCGATCTTCGCCGCCTACTTGTTCGTCGTGTGGACGGGTCCGGTTCTCACCGATCGCGACCGCGCCGCCGCACTGCGCGTCCTTCGCGGCGTGTTCGCATCGCTGCGGGGCGTCGCCCGTCGTCGGCTCGTGGGGGTCGGCACCGATGCCTGACACGCTTCGCGAGGCACCCGGCAGGCCCACGTCCTATGCGGGTGTGCCGGCGCGACGCCCGCGCCGCATTCTCTTGCTCGAGGCGAACGAGGACGGCACGGTCGGCGGATCTCACCAGATCCTGTACGACGTCGCGATTGGCATGGACCGGCGGCGCTACGAGCCGGTGGCCGTCTTCTATCAGGAGAACGTATTCGCGGCGCGGCTTCGCGAACGTGGGGTGGAAGTGCACGTCTTCGATGCGATGCGAAAGCGGGAGCGTTCGCTGCATCAGCGAGGCCGTCTGATCGACCTTCCGGCCGCGTACCTCGGCCCGATCGCCCGCCGGATTCGGTTCCTTCGCCAGCATCGCATCGATCTCATCCACGTCAACAACTCGCCCAAGGTTGGCGGCGATGACTGGTTGCCCGCCTCGCGCATCGTTGGGATTCCCTGCATCGCCAACGCGGTGGGGGACGCGCGCGGGGAGCAGCATCCGATCAAGCGACTGCTCTTTCGCAGCTTCGACCACGTGCTCCCGTGCAGTCGGTATCTCGCTGACGCGATGCTGCGCGCGGGATATACGCCCGCCCGGATGGACCTGGTGTACCCTGGCGTCGACATCGAGGGGTTTCGCGCGCGCGCCCGCCGGCCGCGCGAGGAGGTGCGTGCCGAGCTCGGGGTTGCTCCGGATGTGATCCTCGCGTCGATGGTCGGCAACATCCGGGAATGGAAGGGGCAGCACGTCGTGCTGAGCGCGCTGGAGCGTCTCGCTCCGAGCGTGCGCGACCAGCTGCACGTGATGTTCATCGGCGCCGCGACACCGGCCGACGAGCCCTTCCGGCGCGCGCTGGCGGCGACCGTGATGCGCGCCGGGCTCGAGCGTGTGGTGTCGTTCCTCGGTGCGCGGCTCGATGTGCCCGATCTCGTGAACGCCGCGGATCTCGCGATTCACGCCTCGGTGAAGCCGGAGCCGTTCGGCCTCGTGGTGGTCGAGGCGATGGCGCTGGGCAAACCGGTGATCGGCGCCAGCACCGGGGGGCCGGCGGAAGTGCTCACTCCCGAGTGCGGTATCACGCACGACGTGCAGGATCCCGGCGAGCTGGCGCGCGCGCTGACCCGACTCGTCAACGATCCCGCCGAGCGGGCGCGGCTGGGCGCGAACGCGCTGCTCCGCGTGGAAGAGTTCAGCGTACGTCGCACCATCGAAGGCACCGAGCGAGTGTATCACCGCTTCCTCGCGGATTGACGGAGCGATGACCGCGACGCGCCGCATCGACCGTGGCGATCGCGAATAAAAAAATCGCTCGCGGGTTGTCGATCCGGCATCCCTCTACTACAGTTGTTTGACACTCGTGAGGCACGTGACGCTCACGTGTGACACGTGTCACCCTCACAAGGTGACGCCATCTGAGATATGGGCCTCAGCGCGGGATGATCGCGATGCATGGCACGCGCGTGCACGCCCCTTGCGCTGGGCTCTCGCCAACCGCGACGCAGCGGCAATCACGTTCCCGCTTCTTTCCCAAGGAGAAGCACCAAGGCTCATAACCAAGTCGCACAAGAGAAGTAGGCACGATCGTCTGCCCGGGTGAGGGTAGCGACAAAGGCAAAACCGTCGAAAGGCGGCGACGCAAAGCTCCGAGGCTACCGCGCATGTTTCCCGTGCGCCACGCCAGTCGAGCCGCCGAAGTGTGCGCAGTTCTCGAGGACGTATGCGCAACACACTGCTCGCCACGGTCGCACTTGCGATCGGCCTGCTCGCGTGTGCAGATGATCACACGCCCACGGGCACCGTCGACCCCGGGTTGCCGGTGTTCGATGTCGATCCCACGCCGCCGCTGTTCGCGGACGGATTCGAATCCGGGACGCTCGCCACCTGGGACGACGGCGCCAACCCGTCCTACCACCGCATCATCACCGACGCCACGCTCGCGCGATCGGGATCCCGCCTGCTCGAGGTGACGTTTCCCGCGGGGGGTGAGGGCAGCTGGCTCACCAAATTCCTCCTGCCCGGCCACCAGTCCGTGCACGTGAGCTACTGGATCCGGTACCCGGCCACCTGGCGCGGCGGTGGATATCTGCTGGGTGTGTACGGATCACAGGCAACGAACCAATGGTCGGCGCACGGCAAGGCCGGGGTCTGTCCCACCGGCCAGGACTTCTTCACCTCATTCGTGTTCGCCGACGATGGCGATCCGGGCCCGCTCCGCTTCTCGACGTATCATCCGGCCATGCCTCGCACGGGGACGCAATGCTGGGGCGATGAAGGTGCCTCCACCATCTACAGCGGGACCGGTCTCCTGACGCGCGACGCGTGGCACCGCGTCGAGTTCTTCGTCCGCGCGAACACGCCGGGCGTCGCCAACGGCGTGCAGCGCCTCTGGATCGATGGCGCACTGCGCGGCGAATGGACCGGGCTCCGGTTTCGCGAGACCACCAACCTCGTAATCAGCTCCATTCAGCTGTCCACGTATTCCGCGACGCCCGTCACGCAGACGCAACGCCTGTACATCGATGATGTCGTCGTCACGGAGGTCCCCACGCCTAACGCGGTCGCCTCCATCGAGGTGTCGCCGTCGTCATCGACGCTCGCCGTGGGAGCCTCGACGCAGCTGACGGCAACGGCGCGCGATGCCGCTGGCGTACCGCTGGCGGGAACGAGCTTCACCTGGAGCTCATCCAACCCCGCGATCGTGAGCGTTTCCTCGACTGGCCAGGCGACCGCGCTCGCCGGTGGCGCCGCGGAGATCTCCGCGAGCGCCGGCGGCATTTCGGGCCGTGCGACGGTGACGGTCTCGGGAGGAACTGCAGTAGCGTCCGTGTCGGTCGTCCCTGGCACTGGCAGCGTTCAGGTCGGTCAATCGCTTCAGTTCGTCGCGACGCCGCGAGACGCCGCGGGCAATCCGCTCTCCGGGCGGACGGTGACGTGGACGTCGTCGGACCCCGCGGTGGCGACGGTCAGCGCCGACGGCCGCGCCGTTGGCGTGAGCGCCGGCACGACCGTGCTGCGCGCAACCAGTGAAGGGCAAAGCGGCACGGCATCGCTCACCGTCACCGGCGGATCGACGTCGCCGGCACCCGTTGCGATGATGACGATTTCTCCGGCAATGACCTCGGTGCAGCCCGGCGCGACCGTGCAGTATACGGTCACGCTGCGCGATGCCGGCGGCAACGTACTCACCGGTCGAGCCGTTACCTGGTACTCGAATCACCCGGGGTACGCGAGGATCGACGCGAACGGGCTGGCGACGGCGCTCAACCCGGGAACCGCTCACATCGTCGCGATCTCCGAAGGCGTCAACGCGACCGCATCGCTCACCGTCAGCGACGCGGCGCCACCACCCCCACCACCGCCGCCGTCGGCGCCGGTAGCGATGATCACGCTGGCGCCTGCGCACTCCAGCGCGGCCGTCGGCGAAACGGTGCAGTTCACTGCCACGCTGCGCGACGCCGCCGGGAACATTCTCACCGGGCGGTCGATCTTCTGGTACTCGAACCACCCCGGGTACGCCTCGATGGATGCCAATGGCCTCGCGACGGCGCGCAACCCCGGCGTCGCTGACATCGTGGCGATCTCCGAAGGAATCGGCGCCACGACCACGCTGACGGTGACATCGTCGACGCCACCGCCACCGCCGCCGCCGCCGCCACCCGGACCAGTCGCCCTGATCACACTGGCACCCACGGGGGCGACCGCGCAGGTCGGCCAGTCAGTGCAATTCACCGCCACGCTTCGGGACGCCGCCGGCAATATCCTCACCGGTCGTACCGTGACGTGGTACTCGAACCATCCCGGATACGCGAACATCGACGGCACCGGTCTCGCGACCGCTCGCAACCCGGGCGTCGCCGACATCGTCGCGCTCTCGGAGGGAATCGGGGCCTCGACGACGCTGACGGTCACGAGCGCTGCACCCGCACCGGTCGCGACGGTGAGTGTCGTACCGACGACGGCCTCCGTCCAGGCCGGACAAACCGTGCAGCTCGCCGCGACGCTCCGCGATGCGGCGGGAAACATTCTCACCGGACGGCCCGTGACATGGTCCAGCAGCAACACCGGCATCGCCACCGTTTCCAGCAGTGGTGTGGTGACCGGCGTAAGCACCGGTGGCCCGGTGACGATCACCGCCACGAGCGAAGGTCGCAGCGGTACATCGGCTGTCACGGTGACGGCGGCGCCGCCGGCGCCGGTGGCAACGGTGACGGTGACTCCCGCGACTGGCAGCATCGGTCAGGGACAGACACTCCAGCTCTCGGCCACTCTGCGCGACGCCGCGGGGAACGTGCTGACGGGACGCCCGATTACATGGACGACGAGCAGCGCCGCGATCGCGACGGTGTCGAACACGGGGCTCGTTACGGGGGTCGCGGCCGGTGGACCGGTCACGATCACGGCAACGAGTGAAGGAAGAAGCGGGAGTGCGGCAGTGACCGTCACCGCGCCACCGCCACCGCCTCCACCTGCTCCTGTGGCGAGCGTTACGCTCAGCCCGCCGAGCGCGAGCATCGCTCCAGGGCAGACACTGCAACTCGCCGCGACGTTGAGAGACGCCGCGGGGAATGTCCTGACCGGACGCGTCATCACGTGGGCGAGCTCGAATCCTCTCGTGGTGACGGTTGCCCCCGGCGGCCTCGTCGCCGGCGTGACATCGGGCGGGCCGGTGACGATCACCGCCACGAGTGAAGGGCAGAGCGGCACCGCGTCCATCACCGTCACAACCACCTCGGTGGGAACGACGCTCTTCGAGAGCGACTGGCGCACCGCCACTGGCACGAGCACGACGGCGTTGCGTGACGGAACCAAGTGGTCGGAATGGGTCAACTACGGTGGACCACAGCTGCTCTCGGTGGTTCCCGCCACCGGGCTCGGTTTCCCGTCCGGCATGGCGAACGTGCTGCGCGTGCTTCAGATGGGCGAGCAGGATGCGGAGCACATGCAGCTCACCAACGGGATTCCTGCTCCGCAGGTAGGCAGCCACCTCTACTACCGCATCTACACGCGAGTGGACGAGGCGGCGCAGAGCGGTGGATCCGATCACCCGGTGGAGCCCATGCCGGGAAGCTGCCCATTCCTGTGGACCTTCAAGCGCTCGATCGGCGCCACCGGCTGGCGTCCCGAGTGGCAGTTCTCCAACACGCCGAGTGAGGAGTGGTGGAGCCTGCGCGTCCAGCTGCAGAAGAACGCCGTCTACCGCATCGAGTGGCACTTCCACTTCATTACGTCGTCGACCTTCAAGTTCGATACGCGGATCTACGACGCGGCGGGCACGCTCCTGTACACGGACGCGGACTTCCTCAGCGGCAACTTCCTCAACCAGACGCTGCTGGCTCGCGATCCGAACTTCCGCAACACCAACAACGATTGCTTCCGCCACCTGTTCGTGGGGAACAATGGGCAGGCCAACTGGACTGCGACGAACACCTACACCTACTGGGGCGGCGTGAAGGTCTGCCGCGACGGCTGGTGCGGAGCGTACTAGCGGCCAGGTGACCTAACGACGACGCGCCCCGGAGACAGTCCGTCTCCGGGGCGCGCTGGCGAGTGTGAGGAGGCTACCGGGCGACCGCGTCCACGGTCGTCAGGGCGCCTGCGGCGCGTGTCGGCCCGTTCGAACCCACGGCTTCGCGCCCACCATCTTGAGCGCGGACACCTGAACGCCCAGCCGCCACACGGCGTAGAAGGGCAGGTACGCGAACGCGAACAGCGCGCGCGCCGGCTCGCGCACCCGCGTGAGTCCCAGCACCGCGTACACCACCACGCGCAAGACCGACACTCCCAGCAGCACGAGAAGGAACGCGGTCCCCGGGACCACCAGCGCCACGAGCCCCAGCAACACCGCCAGCGCAGCGTGCACGACCGGACCCGGAGCGGTCAGCTCGGCGAGCACGTCCAGCTTTTGCCACGGCGATATCGCGCGCGACCGCAGCAGGCGCGGACCCAGCTGCCCGAGCACCGTGATCTTGCCGGCCGCCCAGCGCTGTCGCTGCGATGAGCTCTGCGCAAGCGTTCGCGCTTCCTGCGCCGACACGCGCGCCTCGGGCACGTTCTCGATGCGCTCGCCAGCCAGTGTCAGCAGCGCGTACATCTCCCAGTCCTCACAGATCGACAGCGCGTTCCACCCATTCCGGCGCACGACTTCCCGCCCGAGACACAGGCCGTTGGCGAGGGGCACGTTGACGCCGACGCGGTGCTTGAGCCCGTTGATGAACTGCGCCCGCGCCGCCGAAAACACCGCGGCCATCCGCGTCAGCGCGTTCTCGCCCTGATTCCGCACGTCGTTGAACGTTTGCCACGCCTTCTCGTGCAGCGGCCCGGCCGCCGCGAGCGCTCGTGCGAACCCCGGGTCGACGACTGCATCGGCATCCACGACGACGACCGCGTCGTAGTCGTCGATCGGGATGTGGCCGAGCGCCCACTGCAGGGCGTACGGCTTTCCGCGTCGCTCCACATCCTGCCGCACGAGGACACGTGCGCCCGCTTCAGCGGCGAGCTCCGCCGTGCGGTCGCTGCAGTTGTCGGCGATGACTACGATAGGCCGCCGCTCGGCGGGATAGTCCTGGGATCCGAGTGACGCGACGGTGTGCGCGATCAGCACCTCTTCATCGTGCGCCGGAACCAGGAACAGAATGCGCGGGAGCTCACCGGCTCGCTCGACGGAATCCCGCCGGCGCCTGACGGCCGAGCGTCCCACGCTCACCAGATCCGAGAGCGTGGGCAGCGCGAGAATGGCGCCGATGAGCGCCAGCAGCGCCGAGATGATGATCACGAGCGTCTAGACCGTGACTGCCACACGCTCGTCGCGCTCGACGCTTCTCGCCATCGATGTCATGACGCGACCCACGGCGGTCGTGTCGTACCGCGGTGTCCCGAACACGCGCGCGACGTTCACGGGCTGGCGACCCGGGCGAAGCACGCGCTGCGCGCCGCTCGCGAACGCCGACAGCGCGAGCAGCAGCGGTCGCGGAATGCGCAGCACGGTGAGACCGGGATTCGATGCACGCAGTCGCTGTACCAGCTCTTTCCGCGTCGGAAGCGACGGCGCGAGCAGATGCAGCGTCTCCGGTGACTCCTCGAAATGGTCGGCCATCCACGCGATGATCCGCCCCGCCTCCGCGACGTCGATGATCCCGAGCCGCTCGTTCGGACTGCCGACGGCCACGAAGATGCCGCCGATGCGCTTGCCGAGCCGCCCCGGAGGATCGAACGCCGCGAAGTCCACCAGTGCTCCCGGGCGGACGACGCGGAGCGATACGCCGAGCTCGCGCGCGAGCGTCCGCACCACGGCTTCGGATTCACGCTTGCCCCACACGTAGGGCCCACGCGCCCGCGGGTCCCGCTCGAGAGGACTGTCCTCGGTCAGCGGCTGACGACCGGCTTCATCGAGCACGGCGATGCTGCTGACGTGGATGAACCGCTCCACCCCTGCCGCCGCCGCATCGCGCAGAAGGCGCTCCGTCGCACGAATGGAGTTCAGCTCGTGATCGTCCCATCCGCCCGAGGTCTCCGCGGCGCAATGGACGATGGTGTCGATGTCGCCTAACGGCGCCGATCCGTCGCCGCCCAGCTCGCCAATGGCATACTCGGCGCCGGCGACGCGATCCCAGGGGGCCGGGAGGCGCCGGGCGAGCACGCGGACTCTCCAGCCCTGGGAGAGCAGCGATCGAACGACGTGAGCCCCGAGGAAGCCGGTCCCGCCGGTGACGAGCGCCATGCGCGAGGTGTCGCCGGTCGGGGCGGACGATGATGCCTCATTCGTCATGGCGATCGCCTCACCGATCGCCTGGCAGATGCGCACCGTCTCACGCGTGCTCTGCGGCGAGATCGGCGCGTCCTCGCCGTTGCGAACGGCGACGTACATCGCCTCGAAGATCTCCGCGAGGCCCGGATAGCTTCGCGTGCGCCGGCGCGCGCGCTCCGTGAGTGCCGCGGTGGTATCCCACGCGAGCTGACGGGCCGTTCGGTAGGGTGCGAGCACCTTGTCGATGCCTGACGTGCCGGGGCCGATCTGGCGCTGCACCGTGCCGCGAACGAAGTCGGCGTGGACGACGCCGTTCGTTCCAACGACGCGCAGGTAGCTGTCGACCGGGCGCCCATCCAGCGTCACCGTGAGCGTGCCGGTGACCGTGCCCTGCCTGACGAGTGCGTGCACCGTTCCGCGCGGACCGAGCGTCAACCCGGCGAGCTCGGGCCGGCCGTCGGGCTCGGCGGCCTCGAGCGACGCGAGGAGCAGGTAGACCGGGTGCGGCAGGATGTCGAGGAGCTGTAGATCGGCGCGGAGCGCGACGCGACCGCGTGCATCGCGGCGCGACGGCCGGAACGCGAAGTAGCTCTCCACGTGCACCAGACGGCCAACGGCGGGCAGCAGGGTGCGCAGGGTCCGCATCGGCTGCTCGAACAGGAGCTGATGTCCGGGCATCACGATCAGCCCACGCGCGCTCGCGACCGCCTGAAGCCGCTCCATCGCGCCGACGGTGTCGACGACGGGCTTCTCTACGTAGACGTGACAGCCGGCCTCCAGGGCCTGGCGTGCCACCGCCTCGTGGGTCGCCGGCGCGGTGCAGACGTGCACCACATCGATGCGCTCCCTCTCCAGCATCTCGGCGAGCGATTCGAACGTGCGAACGCTGGCGTACATATCCCGAACGCCCTTGAGCGCCTCGGGAGAGCTGTCGGCCACGGCCACGAGCTGGCCGAGTGTGCCGAGACGGCCAATCGCCTGCATGTGATGGCGGCCCATCTTTCCGGCGCCAACGACGGCAATACGGAGCGTCCTCTCGGATTCTGAGGAGGGACGGGAATGGTCAGTACGGTTCACGGTTGGTGATGGAGGGGACCCGCTTTGAGATCGCGCGGCCTTGGCGCGGCGGAGCAGAGCGCGCTCGCGGCCCCCGGGAAAGCAAACGGTGAGCCATGCGCGGAGTGGCGGATGACACGGAACCACCGTGGTTTGCGCCACTTCGAGACGGCACGATGTGGGGCCAGCACAACACGCGTTGCCGGTGCGCGACAACCGCTGTCGCAATGCCGGCGTCCGGCCTGCGAAACGTCACCTCTGGAGCGTCTGTGCGGGGTCTGTGACTTGCTCACCCTGCGGCCGCACCGATCACCTCCTTCGCCTGGCTTCGGGATCCACTTTGTCGCTCACAACTCTCCGCCCGAACGCGGTTCGGCTGACGCGGACGCTGCGGCTGCCGTCTACCGCCTTCGACCGCCTCAAGGCCCGGGCTGCCCGCCTGGACCTCGATCCGCTGCGCCTGTCGATGGCGGGGATGTTCATGCTTTCGATTGGAGGGGTGCACCTCACCCTCCTGTTCCTCAAGCCGCTGCGTCCCGCGCTATCGCTCGCGATCTGCGCCGCCGCCTATGCCTACCTGAATCCCCGCAAGCTCAACGATGGGCGGGCGCTCCGAACCTGGCCGGCCCGGGTCGTCTGTGCGCTGGTGGTGCTCGCGTGTCTCTCGATTCCCTTTGGCCTGTCCATCGGCCAGTCGGCGACGTACCTCATCGAGGAATACTCGAAGGTCGTCCTGTTCTGGTTCCTTCTGACGATCGCCATCCGGCACGAGCGCGACATCTGGTTTTTCATGTGGTCGTTCGTGCTCGCCGCGGCCTTCATGTGCTGGAACGCGATCTTCGTCGTCGGCGTCACCGACCAGTTCGGCAGCCACAGCGCGCGTCTCAACGATGCCGCGATGGGCATGTACGACCCCAACGACATGGGCGTCATTCTGACGATCGCGATTCCTCTCGTGCTCCTGCTCACGCGTAACGCTGGGCGGCTGACGAAGCTCTTCGGCCTCGTCGTGCTCATCGCGATCGGGTGGACGGTGGCCTTGAGTGGGTCGCGCGGCTCGTTCGTCGGCATGATCACCGTCTTCACGATCATCCTGTTCGCGTTGCGCGAGGTGTCGGTGGTTCGAAGGGTGAGCGCCATCCTGGTCATCGCGGGCGCCCTCTTTCTCGCCGCGCCCGAAGGCTACTGGAAGCAGATGGGCACCATGCTGGAGCCCTCGGCGGACTACAACCTCACCGACCAGGATGGTCGCGTGAAGGTGTGGAAGCGCGGGATCGGGTACATGTTGCGCTATCCCGTGCTCGGACTCGGGATCGCCAACTTCGGGCGCGCGGAAGGTACGATCTCGGAGAAGGCGAAACAGACCGAGGACGGGATGGGGCTGATCTTCACCGCCGCGCACAACTCGTTCGTGCAGGTCGGGGCGGAGCTTGGCATCGCCGGTCTCGTCCTGTGGTCCTCGCTGAGCGTCGGCGGCATCTTCGGCCTGCTGTCCCTGCGACGGCGCCTCCCGCGACACTGGGCGACGGGAAGTACGGAGGAGCGATTCATCTATACGGCGACGATGTACATGCCGATCGCGTACGTCGGGTTCATCGTGACGTGCTCGTTCGTCTCGTTCGCCTTCATGGATCCGATCTACATCCTCACCGCGTTCACCGCGGCTCTCTACGCGTGCGCCGACCGTCGGCTGGCTCCGCCGACGGCCCCGCCAATCACTCGGCGTGGCGTACGCGTCCCCTTCCGCTCGCCGTGGCTCGCGAAGCGGTGAGCCGGACGGCTCGTCAGTCGGCAAAGCGAATCGTCGAACGGGCGCTCGTCGCCGGCGGCATCGCATCTGTGGGGCGCGCGGTTCGTCGGCACGGCGCCGCCGTCCTCGCGTATCACAACGTCGTGCCCGACGATGTCATCCCGGCTGGGGATCGGTCGCTGCACCTCACGCGATCCGACTTCGCGCGCCAACTGCAGCATCTGCGCGCCTCCTTCGACGTTGTGCCGTTAGGTGACCTGCTCCAGGCGCCGTCGCCGCCGGCGGGCGGCCCGCGGGTCGCGATCACTTTCGATGATGCCTATCATGGCGCGTTGACGCTGGGCGTGGACGAGCTGCGGCGCCTCGGGCTTCCGGCGACCGTCTTCGTCGCGCCGGCACTCCTGGGAGAGCGCGCCTTCTGGTGGGACGTGGTTGCCGATCCCGCGTTGGGCGAAGTCGAGCCATCGCTGCGTGAGCGCGTCCTCACCGAGCTGGGCGGGCGCGGGAGGGATGTTCCCGGCGTCGCCGCCGATCTCGAGACCGCCACGCTCACTCCGTGGCATCGTCCCGGGACGGTGTCCGATGTCGTGGACGCCCTTCGGCGCCATCCGGGGTTGACGTTAGGCGCTCACTCGTGGAGCCACCCGAATCTCGTGGCGGTCACCGATGCGGAGCTCGCGAAGGAGCTCGACCTTCCGCTCGAATGGCTGGCGCGCACCACGGATCGCTGGCTGCCGATCATCGCCTATCCGTACGGGCTCACATCGCCCCGCGT
The DNA here is from genome assembly GCA_025930755.1 of Gemmatimonadaceae bacterium. GTDB lineage: Bacteria > Gemmatimonadota > Gemmatimonadetes > Gemmatimonadales > Gemmatimonadaceae > JAICNG01. The sequence goes on along the minus strand of JAICOJ010000043.1, from coordinate 107 downwards.
CGCGAAGGCGGCGACCGATCGGGGATACCGCGCGGGTTGGCGCGCCGCCGGTGGGTGGATGCGCCCCGCGTCGCGGGACATGCTCGATTGCCCGCGGGTCACGATTC
>JAICOJ010000248.1 GCA_025930755.1 Gemmatimonadaceae bacterium | reverse complement strand
GTTTCGATGCCACCGGGCAGCGTGTGTTCTTCCTGCGCAACGACAACGCGTTCGCCATCGACCTCGCGGACGGCATCGTGCGTCAGCTCACCGACATCCGCACCGGAACCCCACCGCGTGACTCGACGCCGCGCGGAATGCGCGGCGCGCTGCAGCGCGAGCAGAGCGCGCTCTTCGACGTCATCCGCGATCAGCTCCGGCGCGACAGCATCGAGAAGGCGGAGCGTGAGCGTCGGGATTCGCTGCGCACCAAGCCGTTCTGGTTGAAACGTGGCGAGCGCATCACCACGATCAGCATCTCGCCCAACGGGCGCGCCCTCCTTCTGGTGACGGCGATTCGCGGCGCCGACAGCGCGCGGCAGACCATCGTTCCACAGTTCGTCACGCGCACCGGGTACACCGACGAGCTGCGCGTCCGGACGAAGGTCGGCGACACCCAGGACTCCGGACGCGTTGCCTTCGTCTCGCTCCCTTCGGGTGATGTGAAGTGGCTGCGCATCGTGCCCGATGACACGACACGCGTCGCGGCACAGATCGCCGTTCGCGGCTGGAACGACGCCGGTACCGCGGCGCTCGTCTCGGCCGTCACCAACGACTGGAAGACACGCTACCTCCACACCGTGAGCGTCACCGATGGCGCGCTCAAGGCGGTCGACGTGCTGCGCGACAGCGCCTGGATCGGTGGTCCCTGCGGAAACTGCGCGGGTTGGGTGGACGACCAGCGCCTCTGGTTCATCTCCGAGGCGGACGGCTATGCCCACCTGTACACACTCGGCGCCAATGGTCAGGGGCGACGCCAGCTCACGAGCGGGAAGTGGGAGGTGGTGGACGCCGAGCTGTCACCCGACAAGCGATGGTTCTGGCTGCATACGAGCGAGGTGTCGCCGTTCGAGCAGCATTTCTATCGCATGCCGACGGCCGGGGGCGCCCGCGAGCGGATCACGCGTGAGGTGGGCCAGCACAACGTCACCGTCTCGCCCGATGGGCGCTTGATCGCCGACGTGCATTCGAGCGCGAACCGCCCGCCCGAGCTCTTCACGGGGAACCTCACGTCGCTCGCGACGCTCTCGCAGCTGACGACGTCGCCGACGGCCGACTGGCTGTCGCACCGCTGGATCAAGCCCGAGATCGTCATGATCCCCGCGTCCGACGGTGTGCCCGTTCCGGCGCGCATCTACCGTCCCGCGGACGTCGGCGGCACCCCTAACGGCGCCGCCGCGATCTTCGTGCACGGCGCCGGCTATCTGCACAACGTGCACAACTGGTGGTCGACGTACTATCGCGAGTACATGTTCAACCACTTCCTCGCCTCACGCGGCTACGTGGTCCTGGACATCGACTACCGCGGCTCGGCCGGCTACGGACGCGATTGGCGCACGGCGATCTATCGGCACATGGGGGGACGCGACCTCCAGGACCATGTCGACGGCGTCCGCTATCTCCAGAAAGAGTTCGGCATCGATCCGGAGCGCGTCGGCATTTACGGGGGAAGCTACGGCGGATTCATCACGCTGATGGCGCTCTTCACCGAGCCCGAGTGGTTCGGTGCGGGCGCCGCCCTGCGCGCCGTGACGGACTGGCAGCACTACAACCACCCGTACACCTCGCGCATCCTCAATCTCCCGTACGCCGACACGGTGTCGTACCGCCGCTCGTCACCGATCTACTTCGCGGAAGGGCTGCGCGATCCACTGTTGATCGCGCATGGAATGGTGGACGTCAACGTGCACTTCCAGGACGTCGTCCGCCTCGCGCAGCGGCTCATCGAGCTGCAGAAAACGGAGTGGGAGATGGCGGTCTATCCGGTCGAGGACCACGCCTTCGTGCGCCCCGACTCGTGGACCGACGAGTACCGCCGCATCTTCGAGCTGTTCGAGCGCTACCTGCCGGCGCGAGTCGCCGCCCAGGCTGATCTCGTGGATCGGGCCCCTTAGATCATCGCGCAAGGGGTAAGGAACCGCAGATGGCCGCAGAGGGCCGCAGAAGCTTTGCGGCGCCGGGACAGGTTCGTGCGAAGCGAGGTTCCCAAAGTTCTTTTGGTTACACCTGCGCAGACTCGGCTTCGTGTGACGGACCCTGTTTGCGGCCTTCTGCGGCCATCTGCGGTTCCTAGACTCGTGGCGCGTAGCACTCAATCCGGAGACTTGATCATGCGCGGCCTATGCTTCGCCCTCCTGCTCGCCTCGCCTGTCGTCGCGCAACAGCCTAACGTGCCGAACTGGCAGCAGGTCGAGGCGGAGACGATGCAGCACTTCCAGGCGCTGTTGCGCATGGATACCTCCGATCCGCCGGGCACCGAGCGAGAGGCGGCCGAGTATCTCAAGCAGGTCCTCGAGAAGGAAGGGATTCCGGTCGAGATGTTCGCCATCGAGCCGCATCGGCCCAATCTCGTGGCCCGGCTCGAGGGCAACGGCAGCAAGCGGCCCCTGCTCATCATGGGGCATACCGACGTCGTGAACGTCGATCCCGCCAAGTGGACGCACCCGCCATTCAGCGCAACGCGCGCCGGTGGCTACGTCTACGGGCGCGGCGCGGTGGACGACAAGGACAACGTCGCTGCCGGGCTCATGCTGATGCTCATGCTCAAGCGCATGAACGTCCCGCTCGATCGCGACGTCATCTTCCTCGCCGAGGCGGGGGAAGAAGGCACGACGCGCGTCGGCATCCAGCTCATGGCCCGCGAGCACTTCCCCAGGATCGAGGCGGAGTAGTGTCTCGCCGAGGGTGGGGGTGTGACGCGCGTGGGCGGGACGGTGAAGTATGCGTCGGTGCAGACGCTCGAGAAGATCCCGCGCGCCATCGAGCTCACCGCGCGCGGCCCCTCGGGGCATG
>JAICOJ010000014.1 GCA_025930755.1 Gemmatimonadaceae bacterium | reverse complement strand
TTATAGAGCTGGTGGGCGCGCTCGTCGTACTCTTCGGAACTCAGGAACGGGGAAGGCATGTCCAGCGGCACCTCCAACCGGAAGGGTAGGCCTCACGCCTATACTACCACGACGAAACCGCGAAGTTCAAGCAATAGAAGCAAATAGCGACTAGGAGGCGGGTGCCTCGCTCACCTTGTGGGGCCAAGGTCATGGGCCGTGGGCCAGTTCGCCTGCTATCTCTGCCGCCAGCATGGCGTTGGCCTCGAGCAATGCCAGATTCGCGCCGAGTGACCGTCCACCCGTCTCGCGCTCCACGGCCGCCAGCAGAAACGGCGTAAGAGCGCCACCATGAACGCCTTCGGATTGCGCAGCCTGCATCGCGCTTTCCACCGCCTCCTCGACCGCACGCCGCGGCAACGCAACATCAGCCGGTGGCGGCTGCACCACGAGCATCGCCGTCTTCCGGCCGAGCTCGCGGTGAGCGCGCCAGATGGCCGCCACTTCCTTCACATTTTCTGCACGCGTCGAAAGGGTGAGTCCCGTCTCGGCCGTGAAGAATCCGGGCATCTCTCCCGTTCGATAGCCTATAATGGGAACGCCCAGCGTCTCGAGCCGTTCCAGCGTCGCAGGCACGTCGAGGATGGACTTTGCGCCTGCGCTCACCACGAGCGCCGGGGTACGCGCCAACTCCACGAGGTCCGCGGATTCGTCGTACGTCGCGCCATTGGCTCCGCGGTGCACGCCGCCGATGCCGCCAGTCGCGAATACGTCGATCCCCGCCAGCGCCGCGATCGCGATCGCGGCGGCAACGGTCGTCGCGCCGTCACTGCCTCGAGCCATGGCCATCGGGAGATCGCGTGCGGACACCTTGCCTATGCCCTCGCGTCTGAGAAACCGCTCCAGCTCCGCATCGTCGAGCCCGGCAGTCGCCACACCGCTCACGACAGCCGTGATCGCCGGGACCGCACCCTGGGAGGACACGGCACGCACCATCCGCTCGGCGCATTCCCGGTTTGCAGGGACGGGGAGCCCCTGCGCCAACACCGAGCTTTCCAATGCGACGACGGGACGACCGTCGCGCAACGCGGCCGCGACCGCCCTCGGAAGACGGACGATTCCCACCTGCGGCCTAGAGTGAGGCGCGCAACGACTTCTCCCGCACCTCCCGGAACTCCGCGTCCGGGTTCCAGGTGGGCACCGTGGGCGAGTTCGCGACCGACGCGCCGAAGCGCAGGATGATTTCCGCCAGCTGCGCCGCGCCCGTCAGATCGAAGTCGGGCCGATAGGCATCCGAGGGCTGATGGTAGCGCTTCGCGGTATAGTCCTCGTTCTGCTCGACGCCCCACCCTCGGGGACGCCCGATGTAATCCGTCCCCGCGCCGATCGAGATCGAGGGAATGCCGACCTTCGCGAAGGAGAAATGGTCCGAGCGATAAAAGTATCCACGCTCCGGATGCTCCTCCGGTGTAATGCGCATTCCGCGAGTGCCGAGCATCCGCGCCAGAGCCGGGCCGAGCGATGACTTGTTGAATCCCAGCACGGTCAGGTCTCGCACGCGGCCGAGGATGTTGCCGCCGTCGACATTGATGTTGGCGACGATCTTGTCGACAGGGGCGGTGGGATTCTGTCCGAAGAACTCGGAGCCCAGCAATCCGGATTCCTCCGCGGTGACGAACACGAAGAGGAGCGAGCGGCGTGGCCTGGGCGACGACTGCTGTGCGACACGCGCCACCGCCAGCAGATCGGCAACGCCTGACGCGTTGTCGAGCGCGCCATTGTAGATGGAATCCCCGTCGACCGCGGGGCCGATGCCCAGGTGATCCCAGTGTGAGCTGAAGGCGACGAACTGGTCGCGCAGCACCGGATCGCGGCCGCGGACGATACCGACCACGTTCTCCGACTCGAGATGCTCCACGGTGTTGCGGAACGCGATTTCCGCTCTGATGCCGGTGGCAACAGGAGCGAAGTCGCGCGACTCCGCCCGGGTGCGAAGCTGCGCGAGATCGAGCCCGGCCTGGGCGAGCAGCGCCGTTGCGGCACTGTCGGTGATCCACCCCCGCACCCCGAGTGGAGCCGGAAGCTTGGGATCCCGTGGCAGCATGCGCTGCTCCTTCGCCCACGATCCGACGACGGTGTGCCATGGATACCCCGCCCGCTCGGTCGTATGGATGATCAGCGCGCCGGCCGCGCCGCGCCGTTCCGCTTCCTCGAACTTGTAGGTCCAGCGTCCGTAGTACGTCATCGCGCGACCGCCGAACAGATCCGGTTCATTCCGCGGCGCCGGCGGGTCGTTTACCAGGATGAGCAGCACCTTGCCACGGACGTCGGCGCCCTTGAAGTCATCCCACTGGTACTCGGGGGCGGTGGATCCGTACCCGACGAACACGAGCTCTCCGCTCGCGCCGCTCGTCTCGACAGCGGACCCGGCCCACACCACGACGTCCTCCGGATAACGAAGCGCGGGAGCGGCAGGAGGTGCGTCGCTGGCGCTGCCCACCCCCGCCCCGCGATTGGTGGCCACCGCGCGAATCGTCGATCGCGTCGCCGCCACCACGTCGATGGGGACCTTCTGGAAGTACGATCCATTCACTCCCGGCTCGACGCCGAATACGCGCAGCTGCGCCGCGATGTATTCCGCGGCGAGGCGCCCGCCGCGTGTCGCTGGAGCACGGCCCTCGAGAAGATCCGACGACAGGAAGCGAAGGTGCCCGTCGATCTCGTTGGGCGTGATCGGCGCGGGCGCAGCCGTGGACTGCGCGAGGGCCGGGGCGGCCGCGAGGACGAGGGAGATCAGAGTCGTAATGCGCATCATGATCCGAATCGGGTGAGAGGTTTCGTGCTCGTAGCTTGGCGAGTGGGCACGCGTTAAGGAAGGCGCGGCCACCGGTGGCGAAGAATTTGCCTTTGCAGAGACTCGACCCATTTCCGAACGGAGACAACGTGTCAGAAATCGAAACGGTACCGGCGACGCGCGGACGCACGGGCGTCGCGATCGGTATTCTCATCGTCACCCTGCTCGCGCTCGCCTTCTACTTCTACTGGCGTACGACGGGAATGCGCGACGATAGCGGGCAGCGGCCGGAACCGCCGAGAGAGATCAGCGGCGCACCCGAGATGGCCGTCGTGGGGTAGCTGCAAGGTCTCAGCGACGGCGACCGACGCGAGCGCCTTCGCGTGTCGGTCGCGTTCGAGTGGGCATCAGCGGCTACGACTACAAGACATGGCGCGGGCTCTTCTATCCGGAGGGGCTCTCCGCGCGGCACTGGCTGCGGTACGCGGCCTCGGTGTTCGACACCATCGAGCTGAACGGAACCTTCTACTCGCTCAAGTCTCCGGACGTCTTTCGGCGATGGACCGCCGAGGTTCCCCCGGGCTTCCTCTTCGCGGTCAAAGGAAGCCGCTTCATCACGCACAATCTCAAGCTGCGGAACGCGAAGACCGCGCTCGCGAATTTCTACGCGAGCGGGGTGCTCGCTCTCGGCCGCATGACCGGCCCCTTTCTGTGGCAGCTCCCCGCGATGTATGGCTTCGATCGCGAACGCATCGCCGATTTCCTCGCGATGCTCCCGCGCGATTCGACCGCTGCCGCCAGGCTCGCCGAGGGACACGACGATCGCCTTCGCCGCGGCGCGCTGGTCGAGACAGAGGTGCGCATTCGGTACCGGCACGCCTTCGAGGTGCGACATCCCTCGTACTTCTCCGACGAGTTTTACGATCTGTTGCGTGAGCATGACGTGGGCTTCGTCGTCGCCGACACCGCGGGGAAGTTTCCGTACTCCGAGGCCGTCACGTCCCGCTTCGTCTACGTGCGCCTGCACGGCTCCCGTCAGCTCTACACGAGCGACTACACCGATGAGGAGCTCGCGACGTGGGCCGCGCGGATCGAGCGGTGGAGGGATGCCGGGCTCGATGTGTACGTCTACTTCGACAACGACGCGAAGGTCCACGCGCCGAGGGACGCGGTAAGGCTGGGAAAGCTGCTTGCGAACGAGGAATGAGGAAACGAGGAACGAGGAAGCGCGACACGCGGTCCGACCCGCCAGGAGCGTAATGGTTACGTCCTCGTTCCTCGTTCCTCGGTCATCATTCGCCCGCGATGAGCTTGCCCTCGATGATGAGTCTGTCGGGCGCCGTCCCGACATACCGAATCGGCCAGCACGTCGTCAGCGTGAGAACCGGCTCCTCGCTGGAGAACAGTGCGGGCCTTCCCGCCCCGACCACGCGACGCTTCGTGACGATCCAGCTCGAGCGGCCCTCGGCGGTTTCCGTGTACACGGTATCGCCGATCTGAAGCCCGCCGAGCGTCGAGAAGTGGCGGTCGCGGTGGGCGGAGATGACGGCATTACCGGCATCACCGGGCATGACGGAGCCTGGAAGGTGGCCGGGTCCCGCGTTCAGCTCGGCGTCCCCTACTCCTTCGACCACGATCTCATCGAGGCCGATGGACGGAACCACAAGACGCGCGACGGGTGCACCAAGCGCCACATTGCCTGCCGTCTCGCCGAAGTCGATCAGCCGGGACTCGCGAACGGCGCGCTGTGCTTCGGCGCGCTCCCAGGCGGCGCGTGCGTCGCTCCGCGCGAGTGCGCCTCGGGCGTACGTCGTGCCGGTGTGAAGGAGGAGCGCGCCGCCGATCACGTAGAGCAGCGCGCCGACGCGACGGCGCACGCTGCCTAACGGCGCCGGAGGGCCGCGCCGCCTGCGACCAGGGCCGCGCCGAGAAGCAGGAGCGCGGGCAGCGCGGTGGCCGTATCGGGAGCCGGGGCGCCTTCCTGAAACGCCGTGACTTCCTGCTGCGGTGCGGGCTCGGCCGCGGGCGTCTCGATGACCACCGGTGGGGGCGTGGCCGTGTCCTGTGGCGCCTGCGCCGCGACGGCGACGGCAGCGGAATCAACCCACGCCTTCATGTCGCTCATGCGCGCCGCGGCCGTGGTGTCGGCGGCCACCGCCCCACCCTCGGCGATCATTTCGACCGGAGGTGCGGGTCGCGGCGGAGGCGTGACGAGCCCCGTGAACTGGGCCGAGGCGCCTGGGACGGCGAGGAGAGCGGCGACGATGAAGCTCAGAGTCGGGATGCGCACGACGGTAACCTCTCGAGGGAGTTCAGCGCCTCCAGAAAGGGCATTTAGTATACCAAGGGTCCTCGGGGTCCTCAGGGTCCTCAGGGTCCTCGGGGTCCTCAGGGCGCGAAACCCTGAGCACCCGCAACCTGAGGACCCTGAGCACCCGGAGGACCGTCGCCTACCTTGGCTTCTCCGGCCACGCCTTTACAATCGCCTCACCCATCCGGGCGATCGTGACCTGCGCCTCGTTGTCGATGCGCCAGCTTCGGTCCTCGTTCTCTTTCGTGAGGACGCAGGCGACGACGCGGGATTGGCGGAAGAAGAGTGCGCAGTCGGTGCGCACCTGGTCGGTGCCGCCCCACTTGTGCGCGGACCGGGTTCCCGCGGCGTGCCGGAGCAGGAGTGCCGAGTTGTCGCCGTTCTCCAGCATGCGCAGCATCGTCGAATCCGCGGCCGGACTCACGGCTTTTCCACGAGCAATCAGCTCGAAGAGGGTGGCCATCTCGTTGGGGGTGGTGACGCCGAAGCCATACTTCACCGAGCTGTCCATGGCCACGCTGGCGATTCGCAGAAAGCTCTTCGAGTGGACCTTCGTGTGCGGCAGCCCGAGCGCCTCCATCTTTTCCCACACCCGCCGGATGATGATGCGATCGAGGATGAGATTCGTCGCGGTGTTGTCGCTCAGCGTCATCATGAGCCACGCCGCGTCGTTCACCGTGATCGTCGCGCCCGGCGTGAAGAACTGGAGCACGCCCGAGCCGGGAACCTGATCGATCGCGAGCACGGTGAGCGGATCGGCGAGCGCGATCTTCTTCTGCTCGATCAGATCGAAGAGCGCGACGAGAATCGGGACCTTGATGAGGCTCGCGGTCGAGAAGGTCTCGTCGCCACGCCGATCGAGTCGCTCGCCGGTGTCCACGTTGCGGACCGCATAGCCGACGATGCCGCGATGCGCTCCGGCGAGGGAATCGAGCGTGCGCCGCAGCGCGACGGTGTCAGCGCGCTGCGGCGCTGCCGCGGTGGCGACTTGTCCCTGAGCTCACGCCGGCAGAAAGACGAGCAGCGCCAGCGGCGCGAAGCGCGGCCGCGATCGGCCAGACGTGGTCACTGGCCGGGCGACGTCGTCAACGCACTCGTCAGGCGTCGGGGAATTCGTCGGCCTTGCGGCTCTCGACGAGCTCCCGCTCACCCGAGGTCTTGTCGTACACCGCCAGCACCTTGATCGTCTCGCCGGCGTACGCGTCGAACGTCTTGCCGCCGCCTTTCTTGACGATGATCTCGTGGCCGTCTTCGAACCGCAGCACGACGACGGGATGCTCGCTGTTGACGTACTGTTTGCGAAGCTTCTTGGGAGCGGAAGGCATGGAATGGCGGGGTGTGAGGTAGCCCCGAAAATAGAGCCTCGCGGGGGGGCTGGCAACGACGGAGGAACGAGGAAGTGCCTGGACGCTCTGGTGCGCCGAGCTCGGCGTCGCTTCCTCGTTCCTCGTTCTTCTCCCTAGGTGACCACTGTCCTCTCCCCCGCAAACTTCTTCCACTCCTCGCGCTCCAGGATCTCGTCCATCGCCGCGACCGCGAGCTCCAGCTCGTCGTCACTCGTGTAGAAATGGGGGGCGATGCGAATGCCTGCGTCGGGCCGATAGTCGACGAGGATGTCGCGCGCGAGGAGCGCCTTGGACACCTCGTAGGCGTGCGGGACCCGGATCGCCACCGTGCCCCCTCGGCGCTCCGGATCACGGGAGGCGTGCACGCGAAAGCCGCGATCGTCGGCCAGCTGGATCAGTCGAGCTGTCTGTCGCGCGCTTTTGGCGCGAATGGCCGCGATGCCCGCGCGCTTCACGATGCGCGGACCCTCGATGGCCGCGTACAGCGCGGGAATGACCGGTGTTCCGTTCAACCAGCGGAATACGCCCTCGGCATATTCCATCTCCGGCTCGAATGCGAAGGGACGGGCGTGCGCCTGCCACCCCGTGAGTGCCGGCTCCAGCCCATTGCGCACCGATGGCGCGACATAGAGAAAGCAGGCGCCCGGCCCACCGCACAGCCACTTCAACACACCGCCGGTCACGAAATCGGCGCCGCTGCGCCGTACGTCGACCGGCATGACGCCCACCGCGTGAAACGCATCGAGCGACACCAGCGCGCCCCGCTCGCGCGCGGCACGGCAGATCGCGTCGACATCCATCACGTAGGCGGAACGAAAGAGGACGTGCGAGATCGACACCAGACGCGTCCGCTCGTCGATGGCGTCGATCACGCGCTGTGCATCCACGGCGATGCCATCGTCACTCTCGACGACCTTGATCCGTGCGCCAAGGCGCGTCGCGAGGCGGTCGTATACGTAGCGCACCGAAGGGAAATCCAGCGCGGTCATGACGATCGTGTCGCGAGGCGGGGTGTAGTCGAGCGCGGAGATCACGGCGGCTTGTGCGCTCGTGACGTTGGCGACCATCGCGACTTCCCCGCTCCCCGCCCCGAGCAGTGTCGCGATCTCGTCGCCCACCGTCACCGGCATCTCCCACCACCCGCGCGCCCACGCCCGAACGCCGAGCTCCGCCCATTCATCGACATACTCCGCGAGCCGCTCGGGTACGGCGCGCGGCATGGCGCCGAGCGAGTTCGACACGAGATACGTCGTGCTCGAGAGGATGGGGAACTCGCCGCGGAACTTGAGAAGTGAGTCGATCACGCCGCGCGCTCCCCGCGCGAGCGATGCGCGCCCGAGAGGACATAGACGACCGATGCGGCGACGAGCACGGCGCCGACGACGAGGAATTCCCGCCCCGTTGCGCTCGAGAGAAGCCACACGATGACCGCCACCGCCAGGATCGGAACGAGCGCGCCTCCCGGAACCCTGAAGGGCGTCGCGCCCTCGGCGCGCACGTCCCGCCGACGCAGGATCCACGCAGCGATGCAGCACACGAGATAAAGCACCAGCGTCGAAACAGTGGCGAGCACCGCGAGGCGCCCGAACGAGCTGGTGATCGCGAGCACCGCACAAACGCCGGCCTGCGTAATGATTGCGACATGCGGCGTGCGGAAGCGCGGATGCACCCGCGCGAACGCGGCCGGCAGCACACCGTCACGCCCGAACGCGAAGAGCACGCGCGGCGTCGCCAGCATCATTCCGCTCTGGTGGCCAAAGGTGGAAATCGCCGCGCCCACGCCAAGCAGCACGCCGAAGGGAAGCGCAATGCGGCTGGCGGCGGCGGTGAGCGGCGCTGACTCGGTGGCGAGCGCGGGACCCAGAATACCCTGCGCGACGAGCTGAATCGCGATGTAGAGCACCGTCACGCCGATGAGCGCAATGAAGAGCGCCCTCGGGACGGTGCGCGCCGGGTCCTTCACTTCCCCGCTCGGCACGAGCGCGCTTTCGATCCCCGCGAAGGCGAAAAAGAGCACGATCGACGTCCGGCCGATCTCCGCCATCGCCGGCGTGCGCTGCCATTCCAGTTGCACCGGGTCGATGTAGAACATCCCGACGAGCACCAGCGCGACGAGCGGAAACAGCTTCGCGACGGTGACGATCTCGATGAGGCGCGTGCTCTGCCGCACCCCACGCACATTGATGACGCCGAGCACCGTAAACAGGATCGTGAGAAGGAGTCCCCTCCCGTATCCGTCGCCCAGGGCTGGGAAGAATGCCGCGAGCGCCGCAACGAACACGCTGGCCACGGCCGCCGTCGCGAACGAGATCACCAGCCAGAGCAGCACGCCACTGAGAAATCCCACGAAGCCGCCGAGCGCGACCTCCACGTACGCGTATGGCCCGCCCGAGAGCGACACGCGGCTTCCCGCCTCCGCGAAGCACAGCACGATGAGCCCCATCGCCACTGCGCAGACGACGTAGGCTACGGGTGCAGCCGCGCCGAGACCTCGCGCGACTTCCGAGGGAAGTCCGAAAATCCCGCCCCCGACGATCACGTTGAACGTCGTGGCGGCGAGCGCGCGCACGCCCAGCGCGCGGACGAGCTGGCGCTCGGCGGGGTGCATCGCGGGGGCAGTCATGGCGGGAATCTGCGCCCCACCGGGATCGTTGTCAGGTAGTCGCTCTCGCGCAACGAGCCGTTGAACCGCAGAAGCGCGGGCTTGGACGAGGACTTTGCGACGCGTTTGCCCTTTTTCCCCTCGTCCAATGGCCGCGGCAATTCTGCGTAAAGCTGGGACAGCCGGACCGCCGTTGCCGTGCTGCGGCCATTGGACGGCGGGAGCCAGGCTATTGTGCCTCGAGAGTCCCGTCCAAATGCGGCCGTCTGCGGTTGCAGGCCAGTACAGTGGTCTCGGGCGGAGGAAACACCCGGAACGGGCATGCGCCGTGCACGTCGAGGGGCGCGCGTATGTGCATGGCGGATATCGCCCTGTCATTCGAACGTTGTCTCCTTCAACCCCCAGAATCGTGAACGTCCGACACCTGCTGACCACTGCGGTGGTGCTCGCCACCGCCGCCGCGGCACCCTCGGCCCGCGCGCAAGCGAGCGAGACTCCCGGCACGTCTGGACCGACCGTCCACGCAGCGAGCGCCGCCGTGCGCCCCGACCTGCGAATGGACGCCGGGACCCCTCGAGCGCTGGACCTCCGCCAGCAGCTCCGGCGCAGCGAGACCCTCATGATCGTCGGTGGCGCGATCTTCCTCGCCGGCGCCATCATCGGCGACGATGCCGGCACCATCATCATGATCGGTGGCGCCGGTATCGGCATCTACGGGCTGTATTTGTACTTGCAGTAGGCGTGGGAGGCGCGAAGGCGCTGAAGGCGCTGTGATTCCTGTGAAGTTGCAGCGCCTCCAGCGCCTCCAGCACGTCCAGCGCCTCCAGCGCCTCAGGGTCGTGAAACTTCACCCTCCCCTGCTCGTGTACGAGTAGGGAGACAGGAGCCTCACATCAAACGCATCGCACTCGTCCTCGGCGGGGGCGGCCTCAAGGGGTTCGCCCATATCGGCGTAATTCGAGCCCTCGAGGAGCGCGGGATTCAACCCGTGCTCTTCGCGGGCACGAGCATCGGCGCGCTGATCGCTGCCGCTCACGCCGGCGGGATGAGTGTGCTCGAGATGTCGGAGCGAGCACGCACGCTGCGCCGGCGCGACCTGTTCCGGATCAATCACCTCGGGATGATCATGGAACGCATGCGCTCGCCGTCGCTCTACCTCGAAGAGCCGCTGCGCGCGCTGTGCGATGCCATTTGCCCACGCGGCACCTTCGAGGAGCTGGGCACACCGCTGCTCGTCAACACCGTCGACATCGAGCGCGGTACACAGGTGATGTGGGGCCTGCCAGGCCTTCGCCACGTCTCGATCGCCGATGCGGTGTACGCGTCATGCGCCCTCCCCGGATTCTTCCCTCCTGGCCGAGTCGATGGGCGCACCTGCGTCGATGGCGGAACGATCGACAACATGCCGGTCGCCATCGCGGCGGTAGACATGGATGCCGTGATCGCCGTCGACGTCGGCAACTCGGACTTGTCGGCGTCGACCGACGTCAGCACGCAGGGCTTCGCCGCGATCTACATGCGGGCCGCAAGCGTGATGATGCACGCGCTGCAGGAGGAGCCGCTCGCGCAGTGGCAGGGCCCGCCGATGCTGTTGATTCGACCGCGCGTCTCGCACCATGGGTGGTTCTCGTTCTCGAATGCCGCATCGCTCATCCAGACCGGATACGAGGCGGCCAACGGAGCGCTCGACCACGCGGAGCATGCGCTCCAGTCGGCGGGCGGGGTGCATCCGCGCCGGCGGATCAGGCTGACCGTGGACCGCGACCGATGCATCGGCTGTCGCACGTGCGTCGGGCTCGCCCCGTCACTCATGGCGATGGACGGACACGGCAAGGCGATCGCCCGCGAAAAAATTCTCGAGTGGTCTCCCGCCGATGGAGAGTTCGTTCGGCATTGTCCGACCTCGGCGATCATCGCCGAGCCGGTGGGGAGCGAGGACGAGCAGGAGCGTCCCCGGCGCGCCGCAACCCCCGGTGAGGAGATGGCCGCCGACTAGGCGCCGCGGTCGCGCTCCATGAGGGAGCGTACCGCTTCGAGCACCGCTTTGGGATCCGCCGGCTTCGCGAGGTAGGCGTCCGCGCCGGCTTCCCGAATCTGCCTCACCTCATCCGAGAGAGCGTGCGCGCTCAGCGCCAGGATCCTGATGCCCTTGAGCGTCCCGTCGCCGCGGACGGCACGCAACACCTGGATCCCGTCCATTCGGGGCATCTGGATGTCGAGCACCACCGCATCGGGGTGCGACACCTTCATCGACGCGAGCGTCTGCTCTCCGTCGTGCGCCTCCAGGACGTCATAACCCATCGCCTCGAAGTAATGGCGCAGGATGACCCGGGTGTCCTCGTGGTCGTCGGCGACGAGGATCGTCTGCTTACGCTCTGTGATGTCGGGCATGTGAGGGGACGCGCGCAACGGGTGTGCCATCCGCCGCCATGCGTTCGAGAGCCGCGAGCGCCAGGCGCTCGTACGCATCGACCGCCGCGTGCAGCTCGGCGGTTTCGATGTGCTCATCATCACGATGCGCGACGTTGATCGAGCCGGGTCCAAAGAGGTACGGAGTGCCCCACGCCGACAGGACGGGAACGTCGGTGGCATACGCAACGACCGATGTCGGAAACCCCTCGATCGTCGCGAGTCGCATGGGCGGAACACGCACGACTTCGCGGATCTCGGCACGACCGCGCGCGGTTTCCCGTACCCGGGCGAGCACCTCATCCGCGTTCGAGACGAGGCGGATCATGACCCGCGCGTGCGCCTCGGCGGCGACCACGTTGTCCGCCACACCTCCGGCCATCACACCGATGTTGAGCGTCGTCTCGCCAAGCACGGGATCGGTCGGGAACTCGAGAGCGCGCACGTCGTGAAGCACGTCGAGCAGGGCATCGATCGCGGATCGCCCGAGATGCGGATAGGCCGAGTGGGCGGCGATGCCTTCCGCACGCACGAGGAGCCGGAGTGCGCCTTTCGTTCCGACCGCGAGGGTGCTTTCCGTCGGCTCCCCATTGATGAGCGCACGACTCGTGGTAGGCCACGCATTGGCGGCGTGCGCGCCGTCGTGCGTCGTCTCCTCACCGACGACGAACAGGAGGCCAACCGGCACCTCGCGCGCAACAAGCCGCTCGGCGGCGCATATCATTGCGGCTGCAATCCCTTTCGCGTCACATGCCCCGCGACCCCAAATGCGTTCCCCCTGGGGCCGCGGCGGGAGAAAGGGCGGAACCGTATCGAGGTGTGTCGAAAGCGTGACGAGGGGAGCTTCATTCACACTCGCGACCAGGTTGTCTCGACCCTGAGTCACGGGGATACGGCGCACCCGCCATCCGCGCGACTCGAGCATCGTCTGGGCGAACTGCACGACCTCGCCCTCGCGACCACTCGTCGAGTCGATGCGCATGAGCGCGAGCGTCAGGTCCACCGGATCGATCGGCGTGAGCACGGGTGGAGGAAGCGTGCTTCCGCATCGGTGCGCAAGGGCCACGATGTCGCCCTGGGGGTTCTCTTATGCGCCGCAGGTCGCTATTCACGAGACATGGATGCGCGCCTCCTCATCGTCTCCAACCGGCTCCCCGTGACCGTCAAGGTCGAAGACGGGCATCCCACCGTGTCCCGGAGCGTCGGCGGCCTCACCACGGGGCTACAGACACCGCATGACCGCTCCGGCGGTCTCTGGATCGGCTGGCCTGGCGACCTCGAGGGCATTACCCCCGTGATGCGCGCCGACGTCGACCGTCAGCTGGCCGAGCTGCGAACGGTGCCGATCTGCCTCACTGACCGCGAAGTGACGCTCTTCTACGAGCAGATCTCCAACGCGGTGCTCTGGCCAATCTGCCACGACCGCATTGACCGGTTGCCGCTGCACGTCGAGGGATGGGATGTCTACGAGTCGGTCAACGCACGGTTCGCGGACGCCGTCGCGGAGCATCATCGGCCGGGCGATGTGGTGTGGGTGCACGACTACCAGCTCCTTCGCGTGCCCGCGTTGGTGCGCGAGCGAATTCCCGATGCGCGCATCGGATTCTTTCTGCACGTGCCGTTTCCAAATCCGGAGATTTTCTTCACGCTCCCGAACCGCCACTGGCTCGTCGAGGGGATGATGGGAGCGGACCTCGTCGGCTTTCACACGCGGCGCTACCACGGGCACTTCCGCGCCGCGCTGCGCCGACTGTTCTCGGTGGAAGCGGACAGCAACGGCATCGCGCGCTGGCGGTCGCGGCGGGTGAAGCTCGGCGTGTTCCCGATCAGCATCGATGCCGCCGACTTCGCGAGCCGCGCCGCCGCGCGAGAGGTCGGCCTCAAGACCAGGGAATACCAGACCTCGTCGCTGCGACTGCTCGTCGGGATCGACCGGCTCGACTACAGCAAGGGCATCCCGCGTCGTTTGGTGGCGCTGAAGCGACTCTTCATGCTGCATCCGGAGTGGCGGGAGAAGGTGCGCCTCATCCAGGTCGCCGTGCCGACCCGTGATCGCGTCGACGCATACCGCCGCTTTCGTCGCGAGGTCAGCTCGCTCGTCGGCCAGATCAACGGAGAATTCGCGACGCCGACGTGGACGCCCATTCAGTACATCCACCGCAGCATCCCGAGCGACGTGCTGCTGGCTCTCTACCGCGCTGCCGACGTCATGCTGGTGACGCCGCTGCGTGACGGGATGAATCTCGTCGCGAAGGAGTTCCCCGCCTCGCGGATCGATGACGACGGCGTCCTCATCCTCAGCGAGTTCGCCGGCGCCGCGGATGAGCTCACCGACGCGATCCTCGTGAACCCATACGACGTGGATGGAACGGCGGAGGCGATTCACCGCGCCCTGACGATGGAAGTGACGGAGCGGCGGCACCGAATGCGCCGCCTGCGCCATACCGTGCAGGAGTACGATGTGCACAGGTGGGCGGAGAGTTTCCTGGGGGAGCTGGAAGGAATGAGGAACGAGGAATGAGGAAGTGGTGAGCCGAGCTTCGCCGCAATCGACTTCCTCGTTCCTCGTTCCTCGTTCTCACATTCTCATCCGCCGCACCTCGATCACGTGCACGAGCCTCGTCGCCGCGATCCACCGGCCGTCGGGGGATACCTGGGGATGCAGCAGGTGCGCGGCGTCACTCGTCAGGCGCCGCGGCATCCCGCCCGCGGCAGGAATGGCGAAAAGCTGCATGCGAGCTCCGCTGAGCGCGCTGTAGATCAGCGTCTTGCCGTCGGGAGTCCAGTCGAGGCCTCCATAGGTGCGCATGGGGTAGTCGACGAGCTTTCGCGCTCCCGTCCCGTCGGACCGTACCACCCACAGGGCGTGACGACCTCCGGGTATCGCCTCCTCGATCGCGATCTCCTCCCCCGCCGGCGACCACGCCGCCATCTCGGCGCCCGTCAGCGCCGCGGGAAGGGGCAAGCGAACGCTCGAGGTGGCGCGACCCGCCGCCGTGTCGAGCGCGATCACGAATGGGAATGAATGCCGCGTGCCGAGCGACCGGTCGAACGAGGTGAACACGAGTCGCGTGCCGTCCGGCGACCAGTCGGGCGAGCCGGCCTCGAGGCCAAAATCGGTGAGGCGAACCTCGGCCGCGACCGGCGCGCCGGCGGCCCGCAGGTAGATGTCGTCCGTCGAGCCCGGGTCGGCATACGAGGCCACCGGCCGGTCGGACCGATGCGAGTGGTACGCGAACCAGCGCCCGTTAGGCGACCACACGGGAGGGAAATCCTCGTGGTACCCGACGATCAGCGGCCCCGGCAGCGACGTCGCCCGGGCGGCGCTGTCCACCTCCACGGCCCCTCCGTCCCAGTTCAGCGCCCAGTCGGCGGCGCGCCAGTCGCCGTAGAAGTATCCGATCTGGCGCCCGTTGGGATGCCATGTAGGAGCCTGCGCGTCGGTGACCACCGAGTGGGGTTCGCCTCCATTGACGGGCAGCGCGACCACCGACGCAGCCACGCGCGTCGAGGTCCAGTGCAAGTGCCCCCCGACGAGCAGGGGATTCGCGTCATCTCCGGTCGTGGAGGCCACCACCCTCCGAGTGCCGGTCACCAGATCGAGCTCGTAGATGTCGAGGTCGCGGTCGGCGCGCGGGTCGTGTCTCTCCTCGGGCATGGGCGTTCCGGCGCTCGCGAGCGCGACGAAGGCCCGACGACCGTCGGCGGCAACGGCCACCGTCGTTCCCCCGGGCTCGACATCGAGGCCGCGCGCGACGACACGCATTTCACCGGTGCGCGCATTCATCCGCTGCAGCGAGGCGAGACCGGCGCTCTCCGGTACCATAACGAGCAGCGCCGATCCGTCGGGATACCACCCGAACGCCTGCGCCCTCGATGGCATCGGCACCACGCGGCGACCGGACCGCGTCACCATGTGCAGCATCCACTGGGACCCGACAGCCTCCTGGTACGCGATCGATTCGCCGTCCTCCGACCACTGGGGAACGGACGCCGCCGAAACGTCGATGCTGCGGAGCGTCCCGGAGCGATCGCGTTCATACCATCCAGAGGCTTCCCCGCGCCGTCCGCGCACCGCGATCTCTCCGGACGGACGGATCACGACACCCGTGACCTCATCGACGCCCGCCCACGCCTCCATGGGCAGCCGCCCGTGCTGCACATCGATGAGGGCGACACCGCCCCGGCTCACGAACACCAGGCGTCGACCGTCCGGGGCGACGGACGTCGCACGCGCGAAATACTCCTCGAACCAGGTGGTTGCGTCGTGCGAATGGATGACCTGCGCAGTCGCGGGCGTGCTGGGAATGGGCGTTTGCACGCATCCCGAGGCGGCGCACGTCACGAGACCGACGCGCACGAGTGCAACGAGGCGAGATTTATGCACGACGCGAGTCTGAGCGCGTGCACTCACAGCGTCAAGAACGGCTCTGCCGCTTCCGGCGTTCATCATCGGCTCTAGATTACGAGACATGGCTTCCCTCAACTCTTTCGATGCCCGCGCCACGCTTCGCGTGGATGGGACATCGTATACGATCTCACGACTGGGCGCGCTCGCCAAGCTCCCCACCACCACGGTCGAGCGGCTTCCCGTGACGCTTCGCATCCTCCTCGAGAATCTGTTGCGGAACGAGGACGACGCCTTCGTCAAGCGCTCGGACATTGAAACGCTCGCGCGATGGAACGTGCGCGGACAGGGCGAGCAGGAAATCGCCTTTCGGACCAGCCGGGTGCTGCTGCAGGACTTCACCGGGGTTCCGGCGGTCGTGGATCTCGCCGCCATGCGGGACGCCATCGTCAGGCTCGGCGGCGCCCCGAAACGTATCAACCCGCTTCAGCCAGTGGACCTGGTCATCGATCATTCGGTGCAGGTGGATGAATATGGCTCGGATGCGGCGTTCCTCATCAACGCCGAGAAGGAGTTCGATCGCAACCGCGAGCGGTACCAGTTCCTTCGCTGGGGGCAGGAGGCGTTTCAGAACTTCCGCGTCGTCCCTCCGGATACCGGCATCGTGCACCAGGTGAACCTCGAGTATCTGGCGAGCGTCGTGTTCACGGACGAAGTGAACGGCACCCGGCGGGCCTATCCCGACTCGCTCGTCGGCACCGATTCCCACACGACCATGATCAACGGCCTCGGGGTGCTCGGCTGGGGCGTCGGCGGCATCGAGGCGGAAGCGGCAATGCTCGGCCAGCCACTCTCGATGCTCATCCCGGAGGTGGTCGGCTTCAAGCTCTTCGGCAAGCTCCCGCCGGGAACGACGGCAACCGATCTCGTGCTGACCGTCACGCAGATGTTGCGCGCGAAGAAGGTCGTCGGGAAGTTCGTCGAGTTCTACGGCGCGGGTCTTTCCAGCCTCTCGCTCGCCGACCGCGCGACGATCGCGAACATGGCGCCGGAGTATGGGGCGACGGTGGGATTCTTCCCCGTCGATCAGGGCACTATCGACTACATGCGCTTCACCGGTCGCGACGAGCATTTGGTGAAGCTGTGCGAGGCGTACTACAAGGAGCAGGGTCTCTTTCGCACCGACGAGACGCCCGATCCGGAATTCTCCGACACGCTTCAGCTCGACCTGTCGAGCGTGGAAGCGAGTCTGGCGGGACCGAAGCGACCGCAGGATCGCATCCCCCTGAAGATGGCCAAGCAGAGCTATCGGGACGCGGTCCGCCTCGAGCTCGAGCGCGCCGGGACCCCCGCCGGCGTCGCGGCCGCCACCAAGAAGCTCGGCGTCTCCGCCGAACCCGAGCTCGCGATGTCGGCGGTCGCCGCATCGCCTGACGAGCAAATGCACGAGCACGGCGGGGCCAGGGTCGAGATGAAAGGGCAGACGTTCTCGCTCCGCAACGGATCCGTCGTCATCGCCGCCATTACCAGCTGCACGAACACGTCGAACCCCTCCGTGATGCTCGCCGCCGGCCTGCTGGCGCGCAACGCCGTCGCGAAGGGGCTGCGCACGAAGCCATGGGTCAAGACGAGTCTCGCCCCCGGCTCGAAGGTCGTCACCGACTACTATCGCAAGGCGGGCGTACAGGACGCGCTCGATACGCTCGGCTTCAACCTCGTCGGCTACGGATGCACGACCTGCATCGGCAACTCGGGACCACTGCCCCCGCCGATCACCGACGCGATCGAGCAGAACAAGCTCATCGTCGCCGCGGTGCTCTCGGGGAATCGGAACTTCGAGGGCCGCGTCAACCCACTCACGCGGTTCAACTATCTCGCGTCGCCGCCGCTCGTCGTCGCGTATGCGCTGGCGGGCCGAATGGACATCGACCTGAACACCGAGCCGTTAGGTGTCGGCTCGGCCGGACCGGTGTTCCTGCGGGATATTTGGCCACCGCCCGCCGAGGTCGAGCAGGAGATCCTGCGATCGGTGAAGAGCGAGATGTTCCGCACCCAGTACGCGAACGTGTTCGAGGGCGACGAGCGCTGGGCTGCGCTCGACGTGCCGACCGGGGAGACGTTCGCCTGGTCGGAGGAGTCCACGTACGTCAAGAACCCCCCCTTCTTCAACGACATCAAGCTCGAGCCGCCCGGCGTGCGTCCCCTTCGAGGCGCGCGCCTGCTCGCCATGCTCGGCGACTCCGTGACGACCGACCACATCTCTCCCGCCGGCAACATTCCCGCGGCCAGCCCGGCCGGTCGCTGGCTGATCGACCACGGCGTGAAGGTCGCCGACTTCAACTCGTACGGCTCGCGGCGCGGGAATCACGAAGTGATGATGCGGGGCACCTTCGCGAACATCCGACTTCGGAACGAGCTGGTGCCAGGCAAGGAGGGGGGCTGGACGACCTTCGAGCGGGGAGGCGAGCCGACATCGATCTACGACGCGGCGATGGAGTTTCAGCGCCGGGGCACACCCCTGATCGTCATCGCCGGCAAGGAATACGGGACCGGCTCCTCGCGCGACTGGGCGGCGAAGGGAACGCTGCTGCTAGGCGTTCGGGCGGTGATCGCCGAGTCGTTCGAGCGGATTCACCGCTCGAACCTCGTGGGAATGGGCGTCATCCCGCTCGAGTTCAAGCAGGGCGAAACGCGGCAGTCGCTTGGCCTCACCGGGTTCGAGACTTTCGACATCGACGGTCTCGATGACTCGATGAAACCGCGAGCGGTGCTCACCGTGCGCGCGAGCGCGGAGGGCGCTGCTCCGAAGACCTTCCAGGTCGTTTCGAGAATCGATACGCCGGAGGAGCTGAGCTACTACCGGCACGGGGGAATTCTGAATTACGTGCTCAGGCAGTTGGTCAAGAGCAAATCATGAGCAACGAGTAGAAGCCATTCCTACCGCAGAGGGCGCAGCGGACGCAGAGAAGAGATGGCTCTGCGTCCGCTGCGCCCTCTGCGGCAACAATGGCTGGTGGACGGACAACCGAGCTCGTTCACACGAGGTCATGACTGTCGCAATCTCACAGACGGCGCACGGCGCGGTGCTTCTCGATGCCAATCGCGCCGTCATCGCCAGAATTCGCCGCGCGGTCGCTGGCGTTGACCCCGCGGTGATGCGTCGTCAGCCACCGACCGGAGGATGGAGCGTCGCGGAAGTGCTGGAGCACCTCATCGTCTCGGCCGATTCCTACTTGGCCGCCGTCGAATCGCTCGTTAAGCAGAACGGCGGGATGACAGGAGACAGCGACGCCCTCTGGAAGCCGACGCTCGCCGGGGGCCTTCTCGTCCGGAGCTTCAGAAGCCCGCGCAAGCTGCCGGCGCCCCGGAGCTACAAGCCGGGGCCCTCGCCGCGTCCGCGTGTGCTCGACGAATACCTGCAGCGGCAGGAGCATGTCGGCAGGCTCATCACGGACAGCGGCGGCCTCGACTGGCGCCGCCTGAAAATGCGCTCGCCGGTCGCGCCGATCCTTCGGATGAACCTCGGCGACGCGCTCACGATTCTGGTCACCCACGCCGAGCGGCACGCGGGGCAGATCGAGCGAGTACTCGGCGCGGTGACGATCGGGACGAGGAACGAGGAAGTGACGTGAACCCTTGACTCACTTCCTCGTTCCTCGTTCCTCGTTCTTTGTGAGCCGCGCGGCGATGTACCAGGTCCGGTACATCGCCGTCCCCAGGCTGCCGACGCCGATCGCGGCAACGGCCAGCCCCAGGATCGTCCCCGGCCGCCAGCCGGCGCGCGCACTCAGCGGTACATCGAGCAGGGCGGCCAGCGCCAGCAGCACCAGCCGCTCGGCGCGCTGCATGATACCCCCCTTGCAGCTCACACCTAACGCCTCGCCCTTCGCGCGCGTGTAGCTCACCAGCATCGAGCCGCCAAGTGCGAGGACCGTCGACAGGGCCATCCACGGCGTATGGGCCAGGCGGAGAGCCAGGCCGGTGTAGGCGAACGTTTCGGCGAACCGGTCCAGGGTCGAATCGAGGAATTCACCGTATTTGTTCGCCAGGCCGCGGGCGCGGGCGATACGGCCGTCGAAGATGTCCGCCGCACCACCCAGGAGCACCAGCCAGCCGGCAATGGCGAAGTCGCCGGTGGCGAAGGCGACGCCGGCGCCAAGCCCAAGGGCTGCGCCGAGGAAATTGAAGAAGTCGGGAGAGAGCCCAGCGCGAACGAAGCCACGCTCCATCGGCCCGATCACCCATATGAGCCAGTCGCGCACCCAGTGGCCGAGCAGGATCGTTTTTGGCCGCCGCGCGACCTCCGGGTCGATGGGTCTGCCCCGCGACACGACCGCGTACACGGGCATGGTGAGCAGCAGAAGCCCGACGAGGGTCAAGGAAATCGTGGTAGCCATGAAGGAGAACGAGGAACGAGGAACGACGAACCAGGCTGAATATTACTTCCTCGGTCCTCGTTCCTCATTCCCCGTTCTTCGTCAGCTGTGGTCTCGTTCTGACGTATTCGATGACCTTCGGCCATAGAAAAATCAGCGGCCATCGGCGCTCTCGCTCCGTCAACACGATCGTCCGGCCGCTTCGCCGCGCGATCTTCTGGACGATGTAGTCGAGCCATCCCTCGTACAGCGCCACGTACTTGAGCCAGCGGGCCGTCGCCCGTGCCTTGCTCTTCAAAAACCAGAGGCGGCTGGCCACCCTCCGGGAGACCCCCGCACGCCTAGTCAAGCGGTAGACATTCCCTTCCTGGGCGGCTATGCTTGACCCGACAAGCCATTGCAGTAGGCTGTCATAGACTGGCAGGACCACATCTCGCTGTGCCGCGATTAACGCGGCGATACGCTCACCACCTTCCGGGCGAATTTCCGCGGCGAACGAAGTTTCCAGCAGTCGTCGGCAGTACGATTCCGCATTGAAAACTGACGGGAGATAGGGGCGGCTCCAATCGAAGGTGCCAACCCGCGCGTCGAGAAGCGCATTGAGGGCTTCCTGTCGCGAGCGCGCATCGCGCGTCCAGACGAGTTGGACGTGCTGAAAGAGGCGACCGCGGGTGAAGTGGTCGGGCGCGCGCGGGGAGCACAGGCGCCGCAGATCGCGCAGGGAAAGCACGGCGCACTTCGCCCGCAGGGGGCGGTTCGGCTCTCTCAGCGTCAGGGAGATGACGTTGGGCGGGAGGACATGGGCCAGCGCGGTCGCCGTGCGGGCCGAGTAGCTCGGGCGCACCGTCGCGCTCAGCGACCGATAGGCGTCGGCATAGCTCTCCACGACAACGAAGAAATCGTGAGCGCTATCGGGCCTGGCGTCGGAGCTTTGCGCATGGGAGCCGTAGTGGATGACGGCCGCGGTCGTCGGGCCAAAGGATTCGCCGAGAAAGGTCGCCAGGCGTGCCGTGTCCGCGGAGGGCGGGGTGTCGACGCCGCGAAGGAGGGCGGCGCGGATCGCCGGGTCGTCAGGCGGATGAAGCGGACGCGGCACCCTAGTGGGTGGCGGCTCGAGCCGCGCGCATCGCGTCGAGCTCGACGACCATGCGGTCGCGAAGACCCTCGATGAAGTCGTCGAGGTTGCTCGACGGAGGCGTGAAGGGACCGAGGATGCGCACGGAGCAGGTCGAGCCGGCGAATCCGGTCGCCGCATCGAAGGCGGTTCGCGCGTGCCAGAGGCCATCGGCGACGATGCAGTACACCGGGCGCTTCGCGCGCTCCAGCACGAGGCGCAGCCCGGTGCGCATGAAGGGGGCGATCAGACCATCGCGCGTGCGGTGGCCCTCGGCGAAGATGAGCATGGAGGTATCGCCGCGTGCGGTGGAGTCAGCCGCTTCGGCAATGGCCGGGAGCTCGGCACGCAGGTTCTCGCGCTTCTGCGATACGACGGGAAAGCGGAGGAGCCGGATGAGGCTGGGCATACCGGGAACGCTGGCGCGGGCGTAGCGATCGCGGGTCGGGATGATGGGATAGGGCCCGGGGATCAGAAGGACCCCGACGGGGATGTCCATGACGGACTGGTGGTTCATGACGACCACCACGCTCTCCCGGGGAATGGCGCCTTGCACTTTGAGGCGCATGCCGCCGAAGGTGCGAGCGAGGCCCGTGGTGACCATGGCGTGCAGGCGAAGCCAGACGCGCCGAATGCGGACGCTGTGACGGGGAAAGAGCGTGAGCAGCGGGGGAATGAGGAGTCGGTTTCCCCCCGCGATGACGACGATGAGGTAGACGGAGAAGACGAGCAGGAAGATGAGGCTCCGCGCGGCACGATAGACTCGTGTCACTCGTGAGGCGGGTGCCGGCAGGGATGGGGAGTCCGCCGGCGCGTCGCCGAGGGCGTCGGAGCTGATGGTATTCACTGGGAGATCACCAAATGGCAACACGAGTCGAAGCGCCGGCGAGCATGAACGTCCTGGACTACGACTATAGCAGTTTTTTCTACTCGTCGAGCGACGACCCGTTCGCGATTCTCGAGCCGTACAATGAATGGTACAACCGGGCAACGCCGCAGGGCTACTACCTGTTCGCGCAGCCCATGTCGACGCCGCCCGCGGCGCGCATCTCGCTCGAGGAGCAGCTGCACTGCCGTACCGTTCCGCTGCTCAACCTGTCGTCGTACAACTACCTCGGGATGTCGTACCGGCCCGAGGTGATCGAAGCGGCCAAGCGCGCCCTCGATCGCTATGGACTTGGCGCGGCGGGCTCGCCGATCCTTTCCGGCACGATGGACATTCACGT
This sequence comes from Gemmatimonadaceae bacterium, assembly GCA_025930755.1. Lineage (GTDB taxonomy): Bacteria > Gemmatimonadota > Gemmatimonadetes > Gemmatimonadales > Gemmatimonadaceae > JAICNG01. The sequence goes on along the minus strand of JAICOJ010000014.1, from coordinate 29,081 downwards.
CGAGCTCGAGGAAGCGATCGCGCGGTTCAAGGGGAAGGAAGCAGCCATGGTCTTCCCCACGGGCTACAGCACCAACGTCGGCATGATCTCCGGCCTCATGCGTCCGGGCGACTGGATCATCGCCGACCAGAACTCGCACGCGTCGATCGTCGACGGGGCGATTCTCTCGAAGGCGAACGTCCGCTTCTTCCGCCACAACAACGTGGCGGACCTCGAGAAGAAGCTCCGTCAGACGAATGGGAAGAAGCTGGTCGCCGTGGAGGGTATCTACTCCATGGATGGCGACGTCTGTCCGCTGCCGGACATCGTCGACGTGTGCAAGAAGTACGGCGCGCGCATCCTGCTCGACGAGGCGCATTCCTGCTTCGTGTACGGGCCGAACGGCCGCGGGGTGGCCGAGCATTACGGGCTCGACGACGAGATCGACATCCACGTCGGAACGTTCTCCAAGGCCCTGGGGGGTCAGGGAGGGTACGTCGCTGGATCCCGCAACCTCTACAACTACCTCAAGGGGTTTGCGCGGTCGCGGGTCTTCTCGTGCTCGCTGTCGCCGGTGGTGGCCGCCGGCGTGCTGGAATCGTTGAGCATCGCGCAGCGGGAGCCGCAGCTTCGTGAGGCACTCTGGACGAACGTGGCGCACATCCGAAAGCGGCTGGACGAGGAAGGGGTCGACGTGGGCGATTCGACGTCGCAGATCTTCCCGGTCATGATCCGCAACGATCGGCGCGTGTTCGAGATCGGGCACAAATTGCTGCGTGCCGGGTTGTACCTGCAGCCGATCATTTATCCCGCGGTCGCCAAGCACCGGTCACGATTCCGCGTGTCGGTCTCGGCCTCCCACACCTTCGAGCAACTGGACGAGGGCGTCTCGATCCTCGGCCGTGTACTTCGTGAAGAGGGCATCATCCTATGAGCGACAACGGGTTTGTTCAGTATCACTATCGGGACGCCATCGGCGGCTTCTTCGAGTTTCCCACGGAGAACGCGCGGGCCCTGCTGCCGCAGGACCTGCAGCCGATCGAGCCGCACCATGGGTCGAGCGTCCTGTCGGTGATGGCATTCGACTTCCACGACAGCCCGGTGGGCTCGTACGGCGAGCTCATCCTGTCGATCCTCACGTCACCACGTGTGGAGCCGGGTCAACCGTGGCCCAGATCGGCCTTCTTCCCATTTCGCCTGGCGACGACGACGCGCGAGTCGCGCGAGCACGCCATCGAGCGGTGGCACCTGCCGCACTACATGAAGGACATCGACCTGCGGTGGGATCGAGGCGACGGGCACGTGACGATTCACGCGACGGAGCGCGGGCAGCCCATCGTCGACATGACGGTCACCGAGTTCGAGTGGGCGCGTGTCGAGCACCGGTACCAGGCGTTCATGCACGACGAGGAGGGCTTCTACTCGTCGACCATCGTGATGGCGGGGCAATTCTCCGAGAACGAAGAGGAGAAGGGCGGCATTGTCATCCATACGCAGGCGATGACGGAGCTCCTCGAGGACTGGGAGCTGACGACGACGCCCTTCCGCGAGCTGTGGATGAAGAACGGGGTTCAGACGTTCCACCCGCTGCAGCAGCTCGCCTCGTACGCTCGACGCTAAGCGGGGTCAGGAGTCAGGAGTCAGGGATCAGGGGGTGTCAGGGAACAGGTTTCAGGAGCTGCGCGTGCCGTACTCCTCGAACCTTCACCCTGGCACCCCCTGATCCCTGACTCCTGACTCCTTTTTTTGTTCATGGCCCACAACGTCTGCGTCATCGTCAACCCGGCCTCGGGCAGAGGCTCCGGCGCGCGTGCGCTGCCCGCCATTCGCGCGGCTTTCTCGGCCGTCGGCGTCTCCGACGTTCGGCTCACGGATGTCAAAGGCGGTGAAGCCGCGGCGGCTCGCAAGGCACTCGATGCCGGCTTCGACACGATCGTCGCCTGCGGCGGGGACGGAACCTGGGGCAACGTGGCGAACGCCATCATCGCCGCGGGGGCGGGCGGACAGGTCAGGCTCGCACTCGTGGCGACGGGCACGGGGAACGACTTCGCGAAGACGGTCGGCGCACCGGCGCGTGACTTCCCAACGACCGCTCGGCTCGCCGTCGAGGGTTCCGACATGGGGGTCGACGTCGGCCGCATCGAAGGCCGGCACTTTCTGAACGTCTCCGGGTTCGGCTTCGACATCGCCGTGCTCGAGGACATCGAGCGGATCTCCTGGCTCAAGGGCGACATGCTGTACCTGTACTCGGCCCTGCGGCAGCTCTTCAGCTACGGTGGAGTCGACGTGGGCATCGCGACGCCGCGGCGGCGGCGTGACCCGCGCCGTCATCTCATGCTGATCGTGGCGAACGCGCGGAACTTCGGCGGCTCGTTCAAGATCGCGCCCGGCGCGTCGGTGACGGACGGCAAGCTCGACGCGATCTCGATTCATGACGCGGCGCCACTCGCGCGGATGCGGCTCTTCGCCGCGGCCACCAAGGGAACGCACGTGCTGGCCCCCGAGGTCCTCGTCGAGCAGTCCCCGAGCTTCACGCTCGAGTTCCCGGTGCCGCCGGCGTTCGAGACGGACGGCGAGTACAACCGGGCTACCGGGGCGGCGGTGCACGTCGAATGCGTTCCGCGGGCGCTGCGTGTCGTGACACCGTGAAGCGATTGCGGATTGGTGGGCGCGGGTTGCGGATAGCTGATTGCAGGTAGGTCCGCGGCCTCACGATATTCTCATTCCGGAATCCGCAATCAGCAATCCGCAATCCGTTTAATGAAGGCCATCTCCTTCGCGGCGCCGATCCCCACGTACCTTGCGACGCTGCTCGCCGGCAAAGTCAGCGACGCCTTCTACGTGGGGCCGCACGCATGCACGCGGCTCGGCGACGTCGAAACGCCAGCCCTGCCGACCGAGCGATGGGTGCGAGTCCGCACGCGCATGGGCGGGATCTGCGGCAGCGATCTCAATGTCATCACCCTCAAGGCCTCGCCGTCGACATCACCGTTCTCGTCCTTTCCCTTCGTCATCGGTCACGAGAACGTCGGGGAGATCGTCGAGGTCGGACGGGGCGTTCGTGACGTACGCCTCGGGGATCGCGTCGTCGCCAATCCCCTGCTCTGCTGCGAGCCGCGTGGACTCGAGCCGGTGTGCGACGCATGCACGGCCGGTCACCACTCGAGATGCGCGCGCTTCACCGACGGCGCGCTCGCACCGGGGATGCTCATCGGCACGACGCGCGGGCTTGGCGGCAGCTGGGGAGAGATGTTCGTCGCGCACGAGACGCAGCTCGTCCCCGTGCCGGACGCGATCACGGACAACGAGGCCGTGCTCGTCGAGCCGTTCGCCTGCTCCGTGCACGCCGTTCGCGCTGCGATGCCCGAGTCGGGCGAGCGCGTGCTCGTGATCGGCGCCGGCGCGATCGGGCTGCTCACCGTCGCGGCGCTGAAGGCGCTCGCCCCCGCGTGTCAGGTGACTGTCCTCGCCCGGCACCCCTTTCAGGCGGAGCATGCCAGGCGCCTGGGCGCGGAGGGTGTCGTCTTCGCGCGTGGGAGCTATCTGCAGGAGCTCGCCGACGCAGGGCACGCTCGGCTGTTGAAGCCGATCCTCGGAAAGCCGGTGGGCGTCGGTGGCTTCGACCGGACGTTCATCTGTATCGGGGGGCCCCGTGCCACCGATGACGCCATGCGCGTCACCCGCGCGGGAGGCACGCTCGTGTTGTTAGGCAACTCGGCGAAAATGGACGGCATCGACTGGACGCCGCTCTGGCTCAAGGAGCTGATCCTGCGTGGCTCGTTATGTTATGGCGAGCACGGGCACGGGTCGCCGGGGAGCAACGCCTTCCGCGAAGCGGCCGACCTGATCGCCGCACGCCGCGTGGCCCTCGCACCGCTGCTGACCCACGTGTACTCGCTCGGCGACTACCGAGCCGCGCTGTCGACGGCGATGGACAAGCAGGCGTCGGGGAGCATCAAGGTGGCTTTTCGATTCTAAGGCGCTGACGCTGCGGGGGGGGCCGAGGGCGCTGGGGGCGCCGGCGACTCCCCTCCAGCGCCTCGAGCGCCTCGAGCGCTTCTGCTGTTCCCGTCCGCCTTTTCGATCTGAGACGTCAGCTGCCGCTCGATGGAGTCCGCGTCGAGCGGTTTCATCATGTCCGCCAGCTCGGGATCCTCGGCCAGCTGGTGACCGAGCCGCTGGTACAACCCAGCGACGAGCTGAAGGGTCTTCGTCACCTCTTCCTCGGCCCGCATCAGCACCTGGAGCGTGATCTCTTCGCGGAGCTCGGCGACGCTCGACTCGCGACGCTGGGCCATCAAGACGAAGATCGCGAGGAAGATCGCCTCGAGCGACACGATCATCGTGAGGAGGCCAAAGGGAAACGGATCGATCGGCGTCCAGCCCGGAATGTACCCGGTATTCCACAGCATCCACGTCATGAACCAGAGCGCGTGGACGGCGAGGAAGTACCCGGAGCTCGCGATGCGCGTTAGGCGGTCGGCCGCAGTCTCGAGTGGGCTCCGCCGGGCGGCGTGTCGCGCCTTGAGCGCGCGCACTGCGCGATTGGTCCCGACAGCGCGCTGCCTTCGCTCCGGAGACGGGTGACGGGATGGGGAGCGTCGGTCAGGCATTCAGAGGACCGCCTGGTAAGTACATGTATCGGTGTGAATTGCGAGCCTCATGCCAAGCGGTCGCGCCCGTGGGCGGGCCTCGGAACGGATTATGCAAAACGCAGGGTCCGTGCGCCGGCTGATCGGTGCGACCCCTGGAGAATCGAACGTGATCAAGAGCAGTGAATTCAGCACGATTGCCGTGCTGGTGGCCGCGACCGCGGCGGTCGTCGTGGTGCAGCAGCACCGGGAACGCGAGCGCCGCCTGTCTTCGCCACCCGCCATCGAGGCGGAGCCTCTCGCCCCATCGACCGACGCCCGTCTCGCGTCGCCGACGGGCGTCGATCTCGCTGTGACATCGCCGTCTGCATCGCAGCCGGCGGGCGGGCCCTAGTTCTTCGGCAGCGGTCCTTCGAACTCCGCGCCGCCGCTTCCGGCTGAGCCAAACTTTGGTGCGGTCACTTTACCCGTCGTCGTGTGCGGCGGGTTTTTCTCATCGTGCTGCCTCTTCTTCTCGTCGGGATCACGCTTCTCGACCGTCTCGGGATGACCCGCGGCCTCGCGACGGGCGCGCTCATGGTTCTCTTCCAGCTCATCCAGCAGCTCTTCGCGCTCCGCGGCGCCGTCGAGATTTCTGTCGTCAGTCATCGTGGCTCCTGAAAGGGTCTGGTTTCGAGGGCAGGGGCCGTGCCACCCGACGGCGGTCGTATTGAATGCCCACGCTCGTGAGGCGGCGCGGCGCGCATTGTGCCCCTGGAAGGGCATAACTGCGAACGCCAGTCGTTCCGACCTTCCTTTTGCCTCGGAGACTCCCGTGTCGGACGCTCTCGTCTTGGCCCGCGATGTGACGCGCATCGCAACGCTGAACGACCTGCTGCAGCTCGATCACGACGCCATCGGCGCGTATGGCATCGCCATCGAGGCATTGACGGACGAGTCCCACCGCCAGGCGCTCCGTGAGTTTCGCGCCGATCACGAGCGGCACATCGAAGAGCTCACGCGATTGATCCAGGATCGCGGCGGCAAGCCGATTCAAGCGCCGCACCTTCCCACCGGTGTCTTCAAGCTGGCTGTGCAGAAGGCGGGAGCCCTGGGCGGGCAGACGGCTCTGCTGCTCGCCTTCAAGGCGAACGAGCGGCAGGGACGAGACAAGTATCGGCGTGCGGCCGAGAGCTCGGACGATCTCGAGGTGGCAGACGTGCTGGCGCGCGCGGCCGATGACGAAGTGCGTCACTACGACTGGGCGGCGCGCACGCTGCTCGAGATGGGCGTGTCCCCCGACAGCACGACCGCACGCGTCGAGCGCGCGATCGAGGTGGGAAACGCTCGACTCGCCGACGCCATGGAGGGGTTGGAGACCGGCGCGATGGCGTTGTTCGAGGGCGTGCGGCGGGGAACGCAGGCGAAGCCATTGCTGGTCGCCGTTGCCGCGATCGGAGCCGGGCTGCTGGCGTCGACGTTTGGGAGGAGGCGATAACAACGGCGACTGCGGACTGCGAACCGCGGACTGCCGAACAGCGTACTGCGTACTGCGAGCTGCGAAGAAACCCCCGGGAGCATCTTTGCCCCCGGGGGTTTTGTTCGCAGTTCGCAGTTCGCAGTCGCCGTTGTTATCGCTGCACGTCGATCGTATGCCCCACCACTCCACCCAGCAAGCCTCCCGCGGCCGCGCCGATCAGCGCGCCCTTCACGTCCCTCGAGATCACGCTGCCAATCACCGCACCCGCGGTCGCGCCGATTAGCGCGTCACGCTTCGTGTGGCGGACCGGCTCGCGACGAACCGTGGTGGCCGTCGACGCGCGCGCCGTAGTGCGGGCGGGCGCCGGCGCACGATAGATGGCCTGCTGCGCCACCGGCTGCGGCGCATAGACCGGCCGTCCGTACTGGTCATACAGCTGCTGTTGCGGCTGTCCGTACGGCTGGGCGTAGCCCATCTCCATCGGCGACATGAACTGCTGCTGCGGATACTGCATCGACGCGGCCAACGCCAGATCGCGCGTCAGCGCTTCGTCGAGCCGCTCCGAATCACTCTGACCGCCGCAGGCCGCCAGGACGGCGACCACCGGGACGATCATCCAACGAACGAATCTGGTCATGGCCCCTCCTCATGGATCCCTCGCTACGACCGCCGCACTTTTGGCGGTCCAACCAGGGCCTCTATAGGCACCGCCGGTGCCACGCATTGACGGCCCCTGGAAGGGCATAACCGCGGGTACCGTCCACCTCCGAGACATCTGTTGTCCCCCACCGAAGAATGGCAGAACCTCCCTGTGACGGCGGCCACAAACGAAGGTTGCCTGGGAGGCCTGCCGGTGGCCATCTTGCCGCCTGCACTCTCAAGGGGGGCTATGAGTTTACAGAACTTTCGGCGCGCGCTCGCCGTCGCGCTTCTCTCGACCGCCACGGCTTCCGTGATGTCCGCGCAGACGCCTGCCGCGCCCGCAGCCGCCACGGTTCCAACCGTGGGCTCGATGGCGCCCGACTTCACTCTCCCCGGCGCGACCCGCTACGGACGGCTCGCCGAGCCCGTTCGGCTGAGCGACTTCCGCGGCAAGACGGTTGTGATCGCGTTCTTCTACCAGGCGCGAACCAAGGGCTGAACGGTGCAAATGGAGGCGTACCGTGACCAGTACGCCACGCTCTTCAACGCCGGGAACGACGTCGTCGTCATCGGGATCAGCGCCGATGCCGATACCACGCTCGCCGCATGGGCCCGGGAGTCGGACTTTCCCATGTTGTTCGCGAGTGATGTCGGCAACGAGGCCGGACGCCGCTATGGATCGTTCGACGCCGTCCGCAAGCTCGACACGCGCAACCTCTTCGTGGTATCGCCCGACGGGCGCATCGCCCACGTCATGCTGTCGTTCAAGGTGTTGTCACCCGATGCCTACACCGAGCTCGCGGCTGCCGTTGACAAGAGCGCTGCCGTTGCCGACTCGGCCCACAAGTAGCGGGACGGGACGCCATCGTCCCGCGCCATCCCGGTGAGCACGGCTCCCTTCACCCTCGGCGTCATTCAGCAACGCGTGGCAGTCGACGCCGAGGCCACCGTTGCCGAAGCCGTGGACGACATCCGCGAGGCGGCTCGGCGCGGCGCGCAGGTGATTTTGCTCCAGGAGCTCTTCAACGCGCCGTACTTCTGCAAGGTCACGGACGCGGAGCGCTTCGATCTCGCCGAGCCGATCCCCGGACCGATCGTCGAGCGGATGCAGGCGCTCGCGCGCGAGCTGGCGCTCGTGATCGTCGTCCCGATCTTCGAGAAGCGCACGGCGGGCGTCTATCACAACTCCGCGGCCGTCATCGACGCCGACGGCTCGCTCGTGGGCGTGTACCGCAAGATGCACATCCCCGATGACCCGCTCTACCACGAGAAGTACTACTTCACGCCGGGGGAGATCTACCAGCACGGTGAGACGCCGACCATCCAGACGGGGTTTCGCGTCTTCCGCACTCGATATGCGACGCTGGGGGTGCTGATCTGCTGGGATCAGTGGTATCCGGAGGCGGCGCGGATCACGGCGCTCATGGGCGCGCAGATTCTGCTCTATCCGACGGCAATCGGCTGGCATCCGAAAGAGAAGGACGAGTGGGGAAAATCCCAGGCCGACGCGTGGCGCACGATTCAGCGCGCGCACGCGATCGCGAACGGCATCTACGTCGCGGCAGCGAATCGGGTGGGCCACGAGCCCGAGCCGGGCACCGACGGCATCGACTTCTTCGGGCATTCCTTCGTGGCCGACCCTTTCGGGCGCCTGATCGCCGAAGCGGGTACGGAGCCGACGATTCTGATCGCCGAGTGCGACCCGAAGCTGATCGAGTACACGAGGCGGAACTGGCCTTTCCTGCGAGATCGTCGGATAGATGCGTACGGCCCCATCCTTCAGCGCTACATTGGGTAAGGCAACGGCAACGATGACAGCGTTCAAAAATGCGGAATTCAGAAGTCGGAAGCCTCCGTTCTGAGTTCTGAATTCTGTCTTCTGAATTCTGTCATCTTTGCCGCTGAGACCACGCGCGATGGCTGCCCGGACTCCGAGACTGTGGCCCGCCGAGTGGGAGACCCACTCTGCCACCTGGATCGGCTGGCCCCACCATGATCCCGACTGGCCGGGGAAGTTCGAGCCCATTCGCTGGGTCTACGCGGAGATCGTGCGGGCCCTCCACGGATACGAGCCGGTCCAGATCCTCTGTCACTCCGAGGAGATTCAGGATCAGGCTGTCGCGGCGCTCCACTCGCACGGCGTTAGGCTCGATCGCTGTCGCGTGCACCGCGTCCCCAGCGATCGGGTGTGGCTGCGCGATTCGGGACCGACCATGGTCTGGCGCGAGGATGGGAGCGTCGAGGCCGTCTGCTGGCGCTTCAATGCCTGGGCGAAGTACGACAACCACCGCGCCGATGCGCTGATCGCGCCGGCGGTGGCGCGGCTGGCGGGAATCCCCAGCGTCGAGGCCGTTCGGCCTGACGATGGCAATCGTCTCGTCCTCGAAGGGGGGGCGATCGACACGAACGGCGCCGGCGTGCTGCTGACGACCGAGGAGTGTCTTCTGTCGACCATCCAGGAGCGGAATCCCGGCCTCGATCGCGCCGGCTACGAGCGTGCGTTTCGCGAGTACCTCGGCATCCACACCACCATCTGGCTCGGCGAAGGCTGCGTCGGTGACGACACGCACGGGCACGTGGACGACATCGCGCGCTTCGTTGCGCCGAACACGGTCGTTCTCGCGTTCGAGCCCGACCCGGCCGATGCGAACCACGAGCGATCCGTCGACAACCGCCATCGACTCGAGCACGCCGGTCGACGGCTGGAGGGCGGCCTCCGAGTCATCGATCTCCCGTACCCGCGGCCCGTGATCATGGATGGCGAGCGTCTGCCGGCGAGCTACGCGAACTTCTACATCGCGAACGGCGTCGTGATCGTCCCGACGTTCAACGACGTCAACGATCGCGTTGCCCTCAACATCCTCGCCGACTGCTTCCCCGGTCGCGACGTCATCGGCATCAACTCGGTCGATCTCGTGTGGGGGCTCGGCACGCTCCACTGTTTGACTCAGCAGCAGCCGGCGGGCAGAACCTGACGAACGAGGACCGCGGAACGAGGAAGTCCGATAGTGATCGCGAACACGTTTCCTCGTTCCTCGTTCCTCGTTCGTCACCGATTATCCATACTCGCGCCTCCCCGGCACTCCCTTTGCCTTTGCCGAGAATCGAACGTGAACGGAGTGGACCGTGCGAGCTGCGCCCACCAGGGGCCGGGGATCGATTGACGCCACGCGCATAGCGCGCGGCGTCGCCGAGATCGCGCACCCACTCACCGATGCCGCGGACCTCGATCCGCTGCTCGACCTCGTCGGCGACGCGCGATTCGTCCTCCTCGGCGAAGCGTCGCATGGAACCTCCGAGTTCTACACGTGGCGCACGGCGATCTCCCGCCGGCTGATTCGCGACAAGGGATTCTCCTTCATCGCGGTCGAAGGGGATTGGCCCGACTGCTATCGCGTGAACCGGTACGTGAAGGGGTATCCCGACAGTGGCCGGAGCGCGGAGGACGTCCTGCATGCGTTCGAGCGCTGGCCGACGTGGATGTGGGCGAACCGGGAGGTCATCGCGCTCTGCCGCTGGCTGCGCGACCATAACGAGGGGCTGGCGCGCGACCGCCGAATCGGCTTCTACGGCCTCGATGTGTATTCGTTGTGGGATTCCATGCACGAGGTGGTCACGTACCTCGAGCGTGTGGATCCCGACGCCGCGCGCGAAGCGCGCCATGCCTACCGGTGCTTCGAGCCGTACGGCGAGAGCGCGGAGGACTACGCGCGTGCGACGGCGCTCGTGCCGACCTCGTGTGAGAACGAGGCGGTCGCCACGTTGCGCCTGCTGCGCGAGCGCGCCGTGGAAACCCGGGAGGACGGCCCGGAAACCTTCTTCAACGCGGAACAGAACGCGCTGGTCGCCCGCAACGCCGAGCGGTACTACCGCACGATGGTCCGTGGCGGCCCGGCGTCGTGGAATGTCCGCGACACTCACATGGTCGAGACCCTCGACCGGCTCATGGCGTTTCATGGGCCGTCCGCGAAGGCGATCGTGTGGGAGCACAACACGCACGTCGGCGACGCGCGGTTCACGGACATGGCGCGCGCCGGAATGGTGAACGTAGGCCAGCTCGTGCGGCAGGCCCACGGGAGTGACGACGTCGTGATCGTCGGCTTTGGGACGCACCGGGGAACGGTCATCGCCGCCGAAGAGTGGGGCGACCCGATGCAGGAGATGCGAGTACCCGAAGCGCGCTTCGATAGCTACGAGGCGCTGCTCCACCGCACCGGGATCCCGGACTTCCTCCTCCCGTTCGCCGAGCGGGGGGCGCACCCGGTGATGGACGACCTGCGCGAGCCACGAGGGCATCGCGCGATCGGCGTCGTTTATCATCCAGAGCTCGAGCAGCACGGGAACTACGTTCCCACCATCCTGCCCGGGCGCTACGACGCCTTCATCTACCTCGACGAAACGCGAGCAGTCGCGCCGCTTCACATGCCGGTGCGTGTGAACGGCGACCTGCCCGAGACCTATCCGTCCGGGGTATGAGGGTGCCGGCGAAGGAAGCGCCGGCGGGAGGGTTCGGTGTCACGTCAGATTCTGCTCGTCTCCGCGCTGCTGGCGCTGAGCGCGACGAGCGTCACCGCGCAGGTCGTTCGCGGGACGGTGCGTGATTCGTTGACCGGTGCGCCCGTGCGCGACGCGCTGGTGCTGCTCCTCGGCGACGACGGCAGGGCGCGCGCACGCGCACTCTCACTCGACGCGGGCGGGTACGCCCTTGTCGCGCCGGCTCCCGGACGGTACTCGATCCGCACGAAGCGCATCGGCTATCGCGCCGTGCAGTCGCATCCCTTCGGGGTCGCCCAGGGGGAGGTGCGAGTCCACGACATCCTCGCGCCGACGATTCGCGTGAGCCTGCCCTCGGTGACCGTGCACGCGCAGCGTCATTGCGTGGTCCGGCCCGGCGATGGCGCTCCGGCGTTCCATCTGTGGGAGGAGGTTCGCACCGCCCTCTACCAGACGCAGCTCGCACAGCGCGGCGACCTCTTCCAGACGACCGCCCGCCGGTGGACTCGCGAGCTCGACACGCTCGCGCGATTCGTCCATGCCGACTCGAGCTGGATGCTCAGTGGCATGGCGCAGCGACCCTTCGTCGCGCTCCCCGCCGATCACCTCGAGCGTGTCGGGTTCATCGAGCGAAAGGGGCGTGACACCTGGTACTTCTACGCGCCCGACGCCGACGTGCTGCTGTCCGAAGCCTTCCTCCGGAATCATTGCTTTCGTGTGACGGACGGCGAGGACGGCCTGATCGGGCTCGCGTTCGAGCCGGCGCGGAAGCGGAGAGTCGCGGATGTGAAAGGAGTGCTGTGGCTGGATCCCGAGACGGCCGAGCTCCGGCATCTCGAGTTCACCTACACGAAGATGCCGTGGGGAGTCGCGACGTCGCGTGTGGGCGGGCGTGTGGAGTTCGAGCAGCTTGCCTCGGGCGTGTGGATCGTTCGCCGGTGGTATGTGCGCGCGCCCCGCATGGGCGTCGAGCGCACCTATTTCCGCATGGGGGGCTCACTGCAGTTTCGCAGTCGCGAGCGCTTCGTGTCGATCATCGAGCACGGAGGCGAGGTGCTGGAGACCCGATCTCTCGTCAGGTTCTCGACTCGATGACCAGGAGTCAGGAGTGAGGGGTCAGGGTGTCAGCGAGTGGGTTTCGGGAGAGAACGGCAACACCGCAGCTCTCCTGTCACCTGCCCCCCGACACCCCCTGATCCCTGACCCCGGACTCCTGACCCCTGTGGAGTAGTTCCACCACTTCCTCGTCCGTCGTCTGCGTGAAGTCATCATACCACGCGCCGACGCCGAAGAAGCGGTCAGGGGTCGCGACGCACACGACGTCGTTCGCCTGACGAGCCACCGCCTGCGCGCCCTCGACCGAGCACACCGGTGCCGCGAAGACGAGCCGGCGCGGGCGCTGGAGACGGAGCGCGGTCAGTGACGCGAGCGCCGTCACGCCGGTGGCAAGACCATCATCGACGAGGACCACCGATCGGCCCTCGATGCGCGCGGGAGGCCGATCCCCGCGAAAACGACGAAGGCGTCGCTCCAGCTCCGCCAGCTCCTTGCGCGTGACTTCCTCGATGTACTCGTCGCTCACGCCGAGCATACGGATCGCGTCCGCATCGAGAAACCGCGTCCCGCCCGGGGCAACGGCGCCGATACCCAGCTCTTCATGGCCGGGCGCCCCGAGCTTGCGCGCGATGAAGAGGTCGAGCGGAGCGTCGATCGCGCGCGCGACTTCGTAGCCCACGGGCACCCCGCCACGCGGGATCGCGAGCACGAGTGGATCTTCGTGGCGGATCTGCGGCAGGCGACGCACGAGCTCCGACGCCAGTCGTTGCCCCGCCACCGCGCGATCTGGAAACAGCATCAGTCGGTCGTACCGAGGTACCTGGTGAACCACGACGCCGCCAATCGGGACACCACCTCGAGCGTCCCGGGCTCCTCGAACAGATGCGAGGCGCCGGGGACGATCTCGAGCTTCTTCGCGCACCGCAGCTGCGCGAACGCGTCCTCGTTGAGCGGGATCACCGGCACGTCGCGGCTGCCGACGATCAGGAGCGTTGGCGCCGTCACCCTGGCGAGATGCTCTCCCGCCAGATCGGGACGCCCTCCGCGCGACACGACCGCATCGACACGGTCCTGCAACTCGGCCGCCGCGACCAGCGCCGCCGCGGCCCCAGTGCTCGCGCCGAAGTACCCTACTCCGAGCGTTCGCGTCTCCGCCGTGTCCGCGAGCCAGGTGGTTGCTGCCTCGACACGCTTCGCGAGAAAGGGGATGTCGAAGCGCAGGTGACCCGTCCCGGCGTCGATGCGCTCCTCTTCCTCGCTCAGGAGGTCAATGAGAAGCGTCGCGTGCCCGGCGTCCTGGAGGGCGCGCGCGACGAAGTTGTTCCGCGAGCTGAGTCGCCCGCTACCGCTCCCGTGCGCGAACAGGACGACACCGCGCGCACCCTTGGGAATGCCGAGGAGGCCGCGCATCGTCGCCGAGTCGCTCGTGACCATCACGTCGCGCCCGCTCATCACTGCCGCCATGTCTCTTCCTCAGGACTCGTGGCCTATCCCCGTCATGCAGATGCAAGACCGATGAAGGAACCGCAGACGGCCGCACAAGAGCACCGGCAACTGCATCGGGAAAAGCGTGTGACGCGGATCCGGCGGTTTGAACGGCAAAACGACACGGATGCAACAACGGCAGCGGTAACGGCATTCTTGCCGCAGAGGACGCAGAGGGAACTTCAACTGGAGGAGCCTTTTCAAAAGCACTTGTAGCTGAAGCTCCTCTACGACCTCTGCGGTAAAACAATGCCGTTGCTCTTGTCCTGCGTGTGGGTGACTCACACCCGACACGCGGCTGCAGTCTCCAAGTTGCTGCGGTTGCCGTTACTCCGTGCAGGTTTTGCTTTCCAATCCGTGGAATCCGCGTTTAACGCTGTTGACGTTTGCGGTTGCCGGAATCTGCCCTCTTCGGTTCTCGCCTTGTCGGGGCTACCAGGCCAGCCCGTAATAGGATGACGCGCCGCAAGGCGGGTGCCGTCATGGGACGATGGGTGCCGCCACTGGACGGCGCAGGATCGGCAGCCGCGCGAGTGCAGTATCGACCAGCGCGCGGATGAGCACGCTGTCGGTAGGAAGCAAATGACCGGTGCGAAGCCAGATGACCGTCTTCGGCTCGCGCGCCGCGTCGTAGAGTGACTGCACCGCTTCGCGAGGCATCTGCGGGTCGTCGATCCCGTTGATCATCAGCAGAGGCCTCGGCGCGATTTGCGCGACGTGGCGCTCCGGCTCGAATTCCCGGAACGCTCGTGTCGCGAGCCACGCCGCTGGACGACGCAGAAATCGTGGGCGCAGCGTAATGTTGGCCGCCATGACGGTCGCGAAGTCGCCAGCGCCATAGATCAATCCGACGTCGCGGAATCGTGCGTCCATGGCCGCCGCGATCGTGGCGAACGGCACCGCAAACGACGTGGCGACGATGCCGACGCGTTCTGCGTCCACGTCCTCTCGCATCGAGAGCCACTCGCCGGCCAGGGAGAAGGACGCCGGGATGAGACGTGCCGCCTTCCGAATGGTGCCACCGTTGAGCACCATGTCCTTCACGCCGACGGTGTACGGAATCGCCTCCGGGTAATCGATCGACAGGACGACCACGTCGCCAAAGTCGGCCGGCAGGTAATCGATCGCTCTCGAGTCGAGCTCGCGGCCGTCGTTGAGCAGAATGGCCGGTGCTGGCGTGGTCGAGGCGGGCCGCAGCAGCCGTCCCGTCACCTCGAGGCCCGTCGAGCTGCTGAGGCGCACGCGCTGTATCGCGTATCGTCCACGAAACCCGGCCGCGCTCGTCTCCGCCGCGACGAGCCGGCCGCGCAGGAGCATGTAGTCGTCGTA
Organism: Gemmatimonadaceae bacterium; assembly: GCA_025930755.1. Taxonomy (GTDB): domain Bacteria; phylum Gemmatimonadota; class Gemmatimonadetes; order Gemmatimonadales; family Gemmatimonadaceae; genus JAICNG01. Next base: position 14,045 of record JAICOJ010000014.1, on the reverse strand, counting down.
CTGTCGCGCTGCGTCGGCGCGACCGCACGACGCACACGCGAGGAGCGCCCCCAGATGCGTGGCGCGGCGCGCGAGTCTCACGGGCGTCTCGCCCCAAGCTCCTGACGCAAGGCGACGATCTCCATGCGTAGCGCTTGTACGGCGTCTTCACTCGCCAGCTCCGGACCACGCTCCTCGCGATCGCGGTCGACGAAGAAGCTCGCCAGAGCTGCCGTGATGTAGCCGAACACACTGATCGCGTAGAGCGACAGGAGCAGACACAGCACTCGCCCCTCGGGCGTGCGCGGCCAATACTCCGATCCGATCGTCGTCAGGAGCATGATCGTGAACCACAGCGCGCTGGCGTAGTCGGGAAGCCCCCCGCTCGCGTCGCGCTCGAGTGCGAGCATCCCGGCGGCCCCGGCAACGATCACGATCAGCGTGAGCGCGCTGACGTACCCGAATCCTCGCCGTCCCATGCTGCGGCCGAGCGCGCGCATCCCGCGATTCAACCCCGTCACCACTCGCAGCAGCCGAGCGCCCCGAACGGCGCGCGCCGCGCGCAGCACCCGCAGCGTGCGCGCGATGCGAAGCACGCGCAACGCGGGAAGCGCCAGCGACAGCACCGTGAGCCATTGTGAGCGCAGATAGGCGAGCTTCCGCGGCGCGAGGGCCAGCTCGACCAGAAACGCAGCGATGAAGATGATCCAGATCGTCGTGCTCAACGACTCGAGCATTGGATGCAGCCCGCTCGTCAGCTCGACGACCAGTAGCACCAGCCACACGAAGCCGAGGACGAGGAGGGGAACCTCCATCCACTGGCGAAAGCGAATCAGGAGGCGCGCCCGCTCACGCGCGAGGCGAGGTGTCGACGAGTCGGTATCAGTCATTCGTGCAGTCTCCAGCCATCGGTTCGGGGCGTATTCTTTGCATACTCAGCGCCGCGGCCGCGAGGAGAACGACGTGAAGATTCTGCTGTTGTCGGAGGAGCGTATCCGTCTCGAGGGAACCCCTGGTCCTCTGACCATCGAGGCCGATCGTCCCGACGCGCAATACTCGCCTTTCCACATGCTCGCGAGCTCGCTGGCGACCTGCGTACTCTCCGTGCTCGCCTCGTGGGCGGAACATGCCAAGCTCGATGCGTCCGGACTGGCGCTCGAGGTGGACTGGCGCTTTGCCGAGAAGCCGCACCGCGTCGGCACGATCGACGTGAAAATCATCTGGCCACAGCTGCCTCCCGAGCGGCGAACGGCCGCCGAGCGAGCCGCGCACCTCTGCGCGATCCACAACACGCTCGCGACCGCCCCGACGGTTACGACGGCGATCGCCTCATGACTACGACCGCACGCATGTATCCGGTCGTTCGCTTCATCTTCGCCGGGCAATCGAGTGACTGCGGTGGCGAGGGTCGCCCGTGGACCCTCGTCTACGACGGCAACTGCAAGGTGTGCGGCCGGCTCGTGCGGCTCCTGGAGCGCTGGGACCGCCGCAAGAGGATCGAGAGCATTCCGTCGCAGAACACCTGCGTGCAGGCGCGATTTCCCTGGATTCCCGCCGACGCGTACGCGCAGGCCGTTCAGCTCATTGGACCGGGTGGTCGCACCACGCAGGGCGCCCAGGCGATCGAGGATCTGCTTGGCATTCTTCCCAGCGGATGGCTCATCGGCTGGGTGTTCAAGCTTCCCTTCGTCGGGAAGCTGGCCGACAGGTTCTATCGGTGGTTCGCACGCAACCGATATCGCTTCGGCTGCGGGGAGCACTGCCAGTTCCGCCCGGAGCAGCTCGACTACGGCGACGCTCGGTGAGCCTCCTCGGCGCGACGCTCGGCCATCACCAGCGCTTCCGCCCATTGCTCGACCAGCTCGGCCTCTTCACCCTCCAGCACCTCATCGGAATGCTGCACGCCGCCGACCGCGCGCCCGTTGCTCTCGTCGATCACGCGCTGGACGACGGCACGCCAGGTGGCGTCCTTGAGCAGATCGCCGACGATCGCCAGCATCACCGCGTCCATCAATGAGCCGGCGCGATCGTACGTTTGAATCTCGAATCGCACGATGTCGTCCGCCTGGTCCTCAGTGACGAAGCGGATCGCCGCCGCCAGTGGATGCCCCTCGACGGTGACGAACGTCATCCATCGCTCATCGACCTCGAGCACGCGCACCTGAACGTTCCCCCGAAGGGGAAGGCCGAGGGTCAGCGTCTCACCCTCGTCAGGCACGCAGGGCGTTCCGCGCTCCACGCCGACCTCGATCGCCGCCTCGGGCATGAAGGTCTTGAAGTTGGTGCGGAACCGCTCGAAGAGCGCGGTCGCGGTGAGCTCGCACTCGGCGATGTCGGCCCAGTAGCGCCGCCGGTGCAGCCGCCCCGTCCCGTCCGCGGGAGTCTGCTCGGGCATCTCGTCGGCGAGCCGCCGCAGCCCGTCGTCGAGTGGGGTCGGCGTGATCTTGAACGTCGTCACCAGGGCGTTCGTCTCGCCCGGTGAGATGACGTTCTCTTCCACCAGCATCTGCAGCTGATCGACGTTCACCGGAAGGTCGACACCGAAGGCGCCTGCGACGCGTGTGCCCGCTTCGGCGAGCCACGATGGCAGCGGAATGCGAAGCGGCGTCTTCTCCGTGATCCGGCTGAAGCGATCGAGCAGATCGTTCATCGACGTCCGCTCAGCGCCCGCCAGCTCGAGGGTGGTTCGCGAGAGATCCGGCCGCGCTACCGCGGCGGCGATCGCTTCGCCGAGGTCCTCGGCGAAAATCGGCTGGAAGGGCTGATCGCCGCCATCGATCACCGGAATCGCCGGAAGCGTCCGAACCGTCTTCAGCAACAGCGAGATCACCTCGTCACCCGGACCGTACACGTTCCCCGGTCGCAGAATGAGCCATCCCCCACGGAACTGCCTCACGAGACCCTCAGCGGCACGCTTCGACCGGTGGTAATTCGAGGTACCGCGATCGGCGCCGAGCGATGACACGTAGATGAAGCGCCCGACATCGGCACGCTCGGCCTCCCGCAGCACGTTCTGCGTTCCGTCGACGTTCACGCGCTGAAAGGTGATATCCGGTGGCTCCTCGGCGACGATGCCTGCGACATGAATCACTGCGTCGCACCCCTCCATCGATCCGCGCAGTGACGCAACATCATCGACACTCGCGGGACATGCCTCCACGCCATGGGGCCACCGCTCGACATCGCGTTGCGCGTTGCGGCTGCAGAGCCGCACCTCATGCCCGCGCGCGACGAGCGATCGCACGGTCGCCGTTCCTACGACTCCGGAACCACCGGTCACGAATACTCGCATCTCACGCCTCTAGGCCACTGCTGCTCGGTCAGTCGACGCTCGGTCAGTCGTCGCTCGCTCTTCCCATCGCTCCATCGCATCGCACGAGTCGCAATTCCCGCACGCCCATCCCGGCTCGACCGCCTCGCCGAAGTACTCGAGGATGTAGCGCGTTCGGCATTCCGTTGTCTGGCAGTAGCGAACGATCGCGCGCAGCTTCGACTGGTCCATCGCGCGCCGCTCTTCGTAGTCGTGCAGGTCTTCGCTGAGGTTGACCGACGTCAGCTGGCTTCCGAGGCGCTCCCAGCTGCCTCCACGATGCTCGCGCACGAGCCCATGCCGCTTGAGCAGCGCGAGCACGATCCGCGCCTTCCGCGCCGGCACATCCGCTTGATTCGCCAGGTCGGTGAGCGCCACTGGTGTGGACAGCGGATACTGCTCCAGGCAGATGGCGACGCGCGCCGCCTCTTCGATCTCGGGATACTTGCCGCCGAGGAAGTACGACTGGACGCGCCGATCCTCGACACGGTACAGGAGCGCGCACGTTGCGGGGTCGCCGTCCCGACCCGCCCGACCGGCTTCCTGGTAGTACGCCTCGATCGATCCTGGGAAGTGATAGTGCAGCACGAAGCGGATGTCCTGCTTGTCGATGCCCAGTCCGAAGGCATTGGTCGCGATCATGACGCCGAGATCGCCACTCATGAACCGATCCTGCGTTTCCTTGCGTTCGCCGGGCGCCATCTTGCCGTGGTAGATCCCGACGGGATGGTCGTGCCGGAGGCGCTCGTACAGCCGTTCGGCTTCGCGAATCGTGGCGGTGTAGATGACGCCATCGCCCTCGCGCGCGCGGAGCGTCCGCTCGACCTCCTCATCCTTCACGGCCGCGTTGACCGTGCGCCGGATCTCGAAGCGGAGATTCGGCCGCGCGAACCCCGTGATCGTCAGGTGCGGGTCCTTCATTTCGAGCTGGCGCGCGATGTCCCGGCGGACCTCGGCGGTCGCGGTCGCCGTGAGCGCGAGGATCGGGGGCCGGCCAAGGCGGCGCGCCACGGAGCCTAACGTGAGGTAGTCCGGCCGGAAGTCGTGCCCCCATTGGGAGACGCAGTGCGCCTCGTCGATGACGAAGAGACTGACGCGCCGCTCGAGGAGCCGCTCGAAGAATTCCCGGTCCTTGAAGCGTTCCGGCGTGAGGTAGAGGATGGCACCCTGTCCGCTGCCGACGCGCTCGTGGATGTCGCGAGCCTGGGTGTCGGTGAGATGCGAGTGCATGGCGATCACGTCGACGCCGCACGCGCTCAGCTTGTCCTCCTGGTCCTTCATCAGGGCGATGAGCGGGGTCACCACGACCGTGAGCCCATCGAACATCAGCGCCGGGAGCTGATAGATGAGTGACTTCCCGCTCCCCGTGGGCATGACGACGATCGCGTCACGGCCGGCGAGCAGAGCTCGCATTGGCTCCCACTGGCCCGGCTGGAAATCGGCGTGCCCAAATTGCTCGCGCATGAGGGACTGCGCGCGAGCTTCGAGTTGGCGCGGCATGGCGGGAGCTAGTGGCAGGAAAGAGGCCAGGAGTCCCGAGGGGTCAGGAGTCAGGGGTCAGGGATCAGGGAGTGTGAGGGGATGGGTTGTAGGAGAGAGCAGCTCGGGACTCTCCTGATCCCTTCTCCCTGACACCCTCTGAAACCGGACCCCTGACTCCTGACCCCTCGTCTTACCGTCCCTCGAGCTCCTCCACCACCCAGCCCGCCCCGTAAATCCGGCGCAGCGCTTCGGTGATCCCGCTCGAGTGCACGCTCACCGACCGCGCGACCTCGTCGGTGAATACGAAGCGGTTCGGCAGGCCCTCGATGTTGCTGTCGAAGATCACTCCCACGACCTGGGCGTTGCGGTTGATCACGGGACTGCCGGAGTTCCCGCCGATGATGTCGTTGGTCGACACGAAGTTGAGCGGCGCGGTGAGGTCGAGGCTGTCCGCGCGCGCGAGCCAGCGCGCCGGGAGGTTGAACGGGGGCCTGCCTCCGAATTCCGCCGAGCGGCCGTAGAGACCATAAAAGCTGGTTCGGTAGGGCGCGACCGTTCCGTTGTACGGGTACCCCTTCACCCGTCCGTCGGAGATACGGAGCGTGAACGTCGCGTCGGGTGGCAGTGACGTGCCATATGCGGCGAAGATCGCCTGGCCGAGCTTCTCGGCCTCGGACGCGATGAGTGCGTTCAACCGCCGTGCGCGCGTGGAGAGAAGTCGCTGTAGCGGGTCGATCTTGCGGGCGACGACGATGAGCGGGTCGCTGGAGGCCGCGACGGCCGCGGCGCCCCCATCGACGAGCGCCTTACGAGCGGCTGCGTCGTTCAGCGTCGTGCCGCCGATCAGCGCGCGTGCGGCTGCCTCCGGGGTGCGGCCCGCGAGGACGGCCTGGAGGAAGGGGTCGTTGGCCGGGAGCGCACGCTTCGCCGCGGCGAGCTGAGCGGCCAGCAAACGCGTCTCGACCTGCGTATCGACCGGCGCGGCGGTGGCGATCTGCCGCTTCATTCGCTCGATGGCCTCGCCGCGATACTCCGGCAGGCGCGCGCTGTCGGGGAGCGCGGACTGCGCGGGAATGCGCACGATCTGGCCCGCCATGGTCAGGAGCTGCGAGCCCGCGAAGGAGCGGTAACGCGCCGCCTTGTCGAACGACGCGAGCTCACGCTGCGCGGCGGCGATCGCATCCCACGCGCCTCCGTACTGCGCGCGAAACCTGGAATCCCTTGCGATACGAGCGCGGAACTCACGCTCGAAGGCCCGCTTCTTCGCCATGAGGTCGGGATCGAGCAGGCCCGAGCGATAGCCGGTGACGGCCTTCTCGGAATTCGACAGGGAGAAGATCGTGTTGTCGTAGCGGCGTGCGCGCTCCGGGTCGTTCTTCGTGATCTCGCGCAACACCTCGAGCTGTCGGGCGTATGCGGCGAGATTCTCCGGATACACGACGTCGCGCAGATATTCCATCTGCGCCATCGTCAGGAGACGGCCGGTGCTCCCTGGATTGCCGGTCACGAACACGACATCGCCATCCTGCGCGCCCTCGGAGCTCCACCGGAGAAAGTTGCGGGCGGCCAGCGGCTGTCCGTTCTCGTAGATGCGGAGCAGCGCGATGTCGAGGCAGTACCGCGGGAAGGTGAAGTTGTCCGGATCGCCGCCGAAGAACGCAACGCCTTCCTCGGGCGCCATTACCAGGCGTATGTCATCGTAGCGCTTGTACCGGTAGAGTGAGTACATCCCCCCCTGATAGAGCGTGACGACCTGACATTGGAAGCCGGTGCTCTTCTGACAGTCCGTCTGAATCGAATCGATTACACGTGCTCGTCGCTCGGCTTGTGCGGTCGCGGTCGCTGCGCGACTGGCCGCTCGAATGCGCGCCGTCACATCCTCGACGGACTGCAGCTGATCGACGTAGAGGCCCTGGCACTTTCGCTCGTCCGCCATCGACGGGGCGACGAAGCCGACCTCGATGTAGTTCGTGTCCCGCGGCGAGGAAGACGAAATGCACGACCGCGCACAGTGGTGGTTGGTGAGCACGAGCCCACGCGACGAGACGATCGACGAGGAACAGTTCGGCAGGCGCACCGAGGCGAGCCGAACGTTGTCGAGCCACGCCTGATCGGGGGCGAAGTCGTACGTCGCCTTCCAGTATTCGAGCGGCGGTGCATCGAAGGTCCACATCGTACCGAATTCCTTACGGTACCCAGCGAGGGTCGGGGCCGCGACCTGGGCTGCCAGGGGTCCGGCAAGGAGGAGGAAAAGCGCGGCGCGAAAGTGCCTGGTCATGAGGTCCTGTGCGGCCCAGGAGAGGCCGGATTCACGGTTGGTGTCTCTGAAATCTGACTTCCGAATTCTGAACTCGGACCTCTTTGCCGTCTACCCTCAGGTTGGCCCGGAGTGTGTAACGAGACCCCTCAATGACCGACCCCAGACGGAATCCCGAGCGGCGCGCGGACCCGCGCAACCGCTTCGACCTCGTGCGCGACGTGTTGTACTCGACGCTGCGCGCCATCGGCCGCCACGCGAGCAGCTTCTACACCGCGCTCGGCATCTACCTCGTTGGTGGAGCGGTGCTTGCCCTCGCCTGCACCTGGCTCTTCGTCGAGCTCGCCTCGCACGTGCAAAGCGGAGCGACTCAGACGTTCGATGAAGCGGTGATGCGCTGGATGGGGGCGCACCGCATCCCGTGGATCGAGCGGTCGCTGCTCGAGATCACGGCGCTGGGCACCGGTCTCGTGGTGATGATGATCGTGCTCATCTCCGCCCTCTTCCTGATCGCCACGCAGCACCGCTTCTCCGCGTTCCTTCTGCTGGTGGCCTCGGCGGGGGGCATCGTGCTCAACACCGTTCTGAAGTCGAGCTTCGACCGGCCAAGGCCGCAGCTCTTCGAGTGGCTCACCGAGCCCTCGAGCAGCTCGTTCCCCTCGGGCCACGCCATGAGCTCGGCCATCGTGTACTTCACGGTCGCGTATCTCATCGCGCGGCTCGAGAAGCGCCGGTGGATGCGGGCGCTCACGATCATCGCGTCGCTGCTGCTGGTGGGGCTCATCTCGGTGAGCCGCCTCTACCTCGGCGTCCATTACCCCTCTGATGTGATCGCGGGGATGGTCATTGGGCTCGCCTGGGCCGGGTTCTGCCTCGCCGGCCTCGAAGCGGTGCGAGTCTTTGGGCTGCGGTTCCGGCCGCGGGTGCTCGAGCAGGAAGAGGATCTCTCCAAGCTGGAGCGAGCGTCGAAAGGATTCGATCAGTGATGGCGGTGGGATCACGGCGGCAATGGTTTCGTCGCCGCGGAGATCTGGCCTGGACGGTGAGCTGGATCGTGGGCGGCTACTTCGGCGCCCTGCTCGTCGGCATTCTCTTCGCGCAGCTCATGCGCAGCACCGGGAACTGGGACCAGGGACTCGCGTGGGAGCGAGCGCTGCTGATCCGCACCCACGTAAGGTTCCCGGAGCCCTTCGACACGCTGATGCTCGTTCTCCCGTGGCTGGGAACGAACATCACGCTCCTTCCCCTCGTCGCCGCGGTGTCGCTGTGGCTACTCGTCAGGCGCAAGCGTCCCGACCTGGCCGCGCACCTGGTGACGGTGCAGCTGGGCAGCCTCACGCTCAACGCGCTGTTGAAGGACATCTTCGATCGCCCACGGCCCGAGCTGTTCGAGCAGCGCGGTCAGCACGCCTGGGCCGCGTTTCCGAGCGGTCACGCGATCGCGAGCATCTCCGTGTTGCTGACGGTGGCCATCCTGCTCCGGCGCGAGCGTGGCTGGAGCTGGCCGATGCGTGCCGCCGTCGTACTGCTGATCATCAGCCTGTACTCACGCCTCTACCTCGGTGTGCATTGGCCGACTGACATCGTCGGCGGCGTGCTGGTGGGGCTGCTGTGGCTCGCCGCGACGTATACGGCGTTTCGGCGTCCGCCGGTGCCTGAACGCGCGATGGGCGCCGGTGGTGAACCGGCGCCCGTCGCGGAGTCGTGAGGCCACCTGTCAGTCTTACGGCTGTTGTACCACCTGCCCGCGGGTCACTCCGCCGCCGAACCGTCTGGAATGCACGTTGACGTAGGCGCGATTGCCCGAAATGAGCGTAAATACCGAGTCGGGAACGGCGGTGGTTCCGCTCGCCGTCGCTGTGGTACCGTTGCCGCCCCGGGTGAAGTTGGCCTGGAAATCGACGACGATGCCACCGGCAGAGTCAGCGACGCCCTTGTGAATGTGGGCGACTGTGATCGTATCGTTCGCCGGGACGTTGGCGACGTTGATCGTCCAGGTCATCTGGTTGCTATTGTTCGGCACGCTCATCGTGGCCGTTCCTGTGACGCCGGTCGTCACTGGCGTTGGCCGCTCGTTCGTGCCCGCGAGCGTCGCCGTGAATTGCCGCGGCGACGGACCGGTCTCGTCATCGTCGTCGCACGCGGCGACCGTGAGACCGACGGCCAGCGACATCAACGCGAAGTGTCTGAGCATACGCATGCAGCCTCCCCATACGAGGGTACACTGTGGGCGCTCGCAACAACTGCGCCCCGCCGACACTGCAGTGTGAAAGGGGGATTCGCGCGCGACAACTGGAGCCACCATCTTTTACCGCGCGTTTCTTGCTGTTCACCGCAGTAACTCGGCGGCGCAGTCGAACGACACGGCGCCGGCGATGTCTCTCACCTTTCTCGCGTCTCTCCATGCCCCCGTTTCGCTCGCTCGCTCTGTGCTCGGTCCTCATGTCGTCGCCACTGCTCGCGCAGGGAGCATCGTTGCCCTCGGCGCGGACGATCGCCGAATACAACGTCGATGATGTGACGCTGCGCATCAGCGCCGACGCCCCGCGCGTCGAGGTGTTTCTCTGGCGACGGCCGCAGGCGATCGTCGTCTATCTGGATTCGCGGTCGGTCGAGCGCTGGCTGGACTCGGCCTCGGCGTTCGTCGCCCGCGATGCGGATGCGCCTAACGGGCACACGACCGAGTCCTCGTCGCCGGTGCTGCGTCACAGCGACTCGTCGTATCGCAGCGGGCTGGAATTCACGCGCCGAGTGACCGATCGGGGCTCCCAGCTCTTCCTGACGGCGTGGGTGGGCGATCACAGCGCGGCCATGGTGCCGATGCGGAAGTCGCAGGCCCGCGGCTTCCTGGCGGCGCTCCGCGAAGCCGCGCACGTGGCCCGCCGGCCGCGGTGATCCTGGGGGTCAGGGTCCGGAGTCGGAAATCAGGGGAGAAGCCATGACGTTCCTGACGCCTGACCCCCTGATGTCTGCAGAAGGTGCCCTCAACCCCATGGTGCGAGAGCTGTTGCGTTTGCCGACGGCACCCCGTCCTCTAGAGGAAGCCCCGCGCGTTATGCGTATCTCCGGAGGAGGCCATGCCCCGCACACTCGTTCGCACCGCTTCGATCATCATGTTCGCCTGGGGCGCGTCGGCGTCCGCGCAGTCACTCGGGCCCTCCCAGCCGCTCGTGCCCGGACAGACGCGCATGCGGGTCAGCACGACGATGCTCACGATCGGCCCGCTCGTCGACGGCAGGGTGCTGGTGGAAGCGTGGCGTGGAATGGCGCGCATCACGGGCTACGTCGAGGCGGAGCGCCTCGCGCGCTGGACCGACAGCTCGTGGGCGCTCGTGGATTCGCACCGCGGCGTACCGCTGTCGGCCGTCACGTACGAATACGCTGACGGATCCAAGAAGGTCGAATACAAGTCGCCCTATCTCTCGCTCGGCCCATCGATGTCGATGATGATCGACCGCATCGACCGCGATGATGTCTCGCGGTATGCGCTCTACGTCGTCGATAACGCGCGCGAGCGCCGCATCTACATCATCCTGACCCGCAGCGACGTGGCGACGCTGTTAGGCGCGATGCGGGACGCGGCGACGGGACAGGTCGCGGCGACGGAACCGAGGTAGGAACGAGGAAGTGGCCCGTCGAGTTCGGCGCACCAGAGCGTCCACGCCACTTCCCCGTTCCTCGTTCCTCATTCCTTTCGCATCACCCTCCAAATTCGCCCCCCGCGATCGTCACTGATGTACAGCGACCCGTCGGGGCCGACCGCAACGCCCGCGGGACGGTGGCGAGCGCCGGCGGGCTGCACCGAGTCACCCGCGAAGCCCGTCGCGAAGACCTCGTACGGCCCCGCCCGGCCATTCGCGAAGGGAACGAACACCACGTTGTAGCCGCCCTGCGGTCGCGGCGCCCGGTTCCATGAGCCGTGGAACGCGATGAAGGCGCCATTCCGGTAGCGGGCGGGAAACTGCGTCGCCGTGTAGAAGACGAGCCCGTTAGGCGCCCAGTGCGCCGGCATCGCGGCGGCGGGTCCCTTCACGTTGGCGCATCGTCCCACCTGCTGGCCGTCTCCGCCATACTCGGGTGCGAGCACCTTCCGCTTCGCCTGGCCATCGTAAAAGCAGTACGGCCACCCGAAATCATCGCCGCGTCCCACCTGAAGAAGCTCCTCGGCGGGCAGCTCCGCGCTCTCCGTCGTGTCGAAGTGCGCGGGCCAGTTCTGCACCAGGTTGTCCCGGCCATGCTGCGCCGCCCACAGCGTACCGCCCGATGGGTGGACCGTGATCGCGACGGCGTTGCGAATGCCGGTCGCCCAGCGCTCTCCATCGTCCTGCGTCTGACCTTTATCGGTCGCGTCGAATCGCCAGATGCCTGCGCGCGTGTCGAGCTCCGGACAGGGGGTCTGTCCGGGAGACTGCGGACGGCGATCCTGAACCTGACAGGCGTTCGAGGGCGAGCCAATGTTCACGAACAGATCGTTGCCACGCAGCGCGATGGTTTTCGCCGTATGACTGCGTCCGGTGGGAAGCTGACCGACCACGGTATCCGGGGCGCCCGTCGGGCGGAGCGCGCCACGCGGGACCGAGTACCGGAGCACGGCATCGTCGGTGCCGAAGAAGAGATCGGTCCCACGGAGCGCGATGCCCGAGCCGCCGTTCTCGCCAAACCGCTCGCGCACATCCATGCGGCCATCACCGGTCGTGTCGCGCAGCGCGACGATCGCGCCCTTCACGTCGCGCGTGTTTCGAATCGCGACGAACAGATCACCGTTCGGCGCAACGACGAAGTGGCGTGCGGGGCCGAGGCTGTCGGCGACGACAAGGGCGCAGAACCCTTGCGGAAGAGTAATGCCGCCGTTGTCAGCGTCGCAGGCGACGCGCGACTGCTGCGCGGCGAGAGTGGACACCGCCGCGGCACAGGTGAGGGTCGAGAAGACGATAGAGCGAATCATGGTCGTACCTCGAGTGAGCCCGCACGAGGATAGCCGCGGGCGCGAGTGGTGTCGAGCGCGTCGGGATCTGGAACTCGCCCCGCCGCACGCTGTATTCTAGATAGCCCGCCCCCCTTCGTGGAGCCTCGAATGCTGATCAAGCGCGCGCCCGACCTTCGCGCCTCCGACATTACCGATGAAGCGACCTATCTCGATCGACGTCGGTTCATCACGAAGGCCGGTCTCGGGTTGGCCGCCGTGGGAGCGGGTGTCCCCTGGGGGATGAGCGCGCTGCATGGTCGCGACGGCCAGGACCAGGGCGACGACAAGCTCACGCCGTATGAGGACGTCACGACGTACAACAACTTCTACGAGTTCGGTACCGACAAGGACGAGCCGGCGAAGAACGCCCACACCCTCCGCACACGGCCGTGGTCCATCGCGATCGAAGGGCACGTGAAAAAGCCGGCCGTGTACGCGATCGAGGACTTCCTCAAGCCGCACAAGCTCGAGGAGCGTGTCTACCGCATGCGCTGCGTCGAGGCCTGGTCGATGGTGATTCCCTGGCTCGGGTTCCCCCTGGCGGATCTCATCAAGCGCGTGGAGCCGACGTCGAAAGCGAAATACGTCGAGCTCACGACGTTGCTGGATCCCCGGCAGATGCCGGGACAGCGGCGGCAGGTGTTGAATTGGCCGTACACGGAAGGGCTTCGCATGGACGAAGCGATGCATCCGCTGACGATCCTCGCGGCCGGCCTGTACGGGAAGGTCCTACCCAATCAGAATGGCGCGCCGCTCCGACTCGTCGTTCCATGGAAGTATGGGTTCAAGGGCGTCAAGTCGATCGTCAGGATGCGCTTCGTCGAGACGCAGCCGCGCACCGCGTGGAACGACGCCGCGCCTGACGAGTACGGCTTCTACGCCAACGTGAATCCCGAGGTCGACCACCCGCGATGGAGTCAGGCGAAGGAGCGTCGCATCGGCGAGTTCCGCCGTCGCGCGACACTGCCATTCAACGGGTACGCGGACCAGGTCGCGCGCCTCTACGCCGGGATGGATCTGAGGAAGTTCTACTGACGGCAACCGCCATCCCGCGCGAGGGCCAGCGATCGCACGGCCGGCGGTGGGCGACGCTTTCGCTCGTCCTCGTTTGTCTACTCCCCGCCCTCTGGCTGGCGCGCAGCGCCCTCGCCGACGATCTCGGCGCCAACCCCATCGAGGAGCTCGAGATTCAAACCGGACTCTGGACCCTCCGGTTCTTGATCCTCACCCTCGCCATCACTCCGCTGCGCCGCTTCACGGGGTGGAACTGGCTCGCCAGGCACCGCCGGACGATCGGACTGGTCACGTTCGGATATGCCTGCCTCCACCTCTCGATGTACATCGGACTCGACATGTTCTTCGACGTCAGCGACATCGTCGAGGATGTCGCCGAGCATCTGTACATCACGGTGGGGATGACGGCGTTCCTGTTGATGATCCCGCTCGCGGTGACGTCGACGAAGGGCGCGATCCGCCGCATGGGACGCCGGTGGAAGAAGCTTCACCGGCTCGTTTGGGTGGTTGCCGCACTCGGAACCATCCATTTCCTCTGGGCTGTGAAGAAGGACATCCGCGAGCCCCTGATCTATGCCGGGATTTTCGCGGTCCTCTTCCTCCTGCGCTTCCCCCGGCAGGCAAAGGGCTAGCCCTCGCTGGCGTTCCCCTTGCATAGCACGTGGGCGCTCACGCCATCCCGCGGCGAGGCCGGCGCGGGGTTCGGCCCATTCGAGGAGGAAAGCCATGGCCGACGTACAAGTGAACCAGAGCCCCGGGGGCGGAAGTGCTGGTAGCTCCGGCTGGATCTGGGCAATCGTGGTACTGGTGGTGGTTGCGCTCATCGCGTGGTTCGTGTTCGCCGGTGGTCCAGGCGGCGGTGGCGACGAGACGCGGATAGAAGTGGAGACGCCAGCGGCTGGATCGGGCGGCGGGAATCCCCCACCGGCGAATCCGCAGCCGTAAGACGTAGGGGTCAGGAGTCAGGAGTCAGGAGTCAGGAGTCAGGAGTCAGGAGTCAGGAGTCAGGAGTCAGGAGTCAGGAGTCAGGAGTCAGG
>JAICOJ010000119.1 GCA_025930755.1 Gemmatimonadaceae bacterium | reverse complement strand
GGGCGGGTGTTCGCCGATAGCCTGCGCGCGCTGTCGGCCAGGGGACACTTCGACTCATTGAGCGGCGCCGCGCTCGCCGACGAGGTAACCGGCGTCCTGCAGCGCATCACCCCTGACCGCCATCTCGGGATCCGCTTCGACGCAGCTCCCGCTACTTCCGTGCGGCGTCCAGCTCGCGAGGTGCGACGACGGCCGTCCGAAGCCGGCGCGAGCGCGCCCTCCGAGCCACTACGCTTCGGCTTTGGCCGCGTCGCGCGATTGCCCGGCAACGTCGGCTATCTCGACGTGCGCGGGTTCTCCAACGATCCCGAGGCGCTGCGGTTCGCAGATTCCGTGATGGCGACGTTTGCCGGCGTTCGCGCTCTGATCATCGATCTCGGGCGGAATCGCGGCGGCGGGCCGGAAATGGTGCGCCTGCTCTCCACCTATCTCTTCGAGCGCCCGACGCATCTGGTGTCGTCGGTCATGCGCGGCATGGCCGAGCCATCGGAACGATGGACGCTGTCGGAGGTGCGTGGTCCGCGGCTCGCGTCGGTGCCGGTGTTCGTCCTCACCAGCGGGCTGACAATTTCGGCTGCGGAGTCGTTCGTGTTCGGCCTCGACGCCCACGACCGCATAACGATCGTCGGTGAGCCGACCGCCGGCGGTGGCCACTTCGGCGGCGTGGTCGCTCTTCCCGGCGGCTTCTCGATGTTCCTCCCGCGAGGCCGCACGTACGACCCCCGCACGAACAAGGGGTGGGAAGCGACGGGCATCCAACCCGATGTCCGTGTGCCGTACGAGCGCGCGCTGGAGACGGCGCTGGAGATGGCCCGGAAGAACGGGGCGCTGGAAATGCGCTGAGGGGGCAGGAACAGCGCTAGCGCTGTCCCCGCGCTATCCCAGCGCCTCGATTCCTACGGTTCAGGCTCCGCTCGCTCGGCGACCGTCGACGAGCCCTGTGCGCGCGCGCGTGCCAGATACGCCGCACTCAAGTTCGCATACGCCCTCGGCACATCCGGGTACTCCATCAGTGCGAGCTCGAGGATCGCGACTGCGCGGTCGTAGTCGCGCCGCTCCAGGAAATGCATCGCGGCCGAGTCGAGGGACAGGCGCGCATCGGCATAGGCATGGGTGGAGTCCTCGCGGAACGCGGCCAGTCGCTCACGGGCCCCCGCCGTGTCTCCCGTCGCGATCGCCTGACGAAGCTCATCGGAAAGACGGGGACGGGCCACGAAACCCAGAGCGGTCGTGAGGACCGGGTCCTCGTTGCGCACGTAGTCACTGAACGACAGACCGGCCGCCACATCGGGCGCCGTCCAACGGCGCTGATCAGTGGGAAGCCAGGCCTGCCAATACATCGTCGCGGCGCGAACGGTGATCCCGCTGTTCGGCAACGTGATGCGGCGCGAGTCACCGTAGTGATTGCCCTTGGAGGCCGCGGGCTCACCGACGAGGGTGACGTCGGCATACTTCTGCAGATCGTCGACCAGGAACTGCGCCGCAGACCAGGTGCTCCGCCCGGTCAGGACGATCAGCCTTCCACGCTCGTTGACGTTAGGCCGCTTGAGGATGCCGTTGACCAACGGGCGCAGCAGGACGCCGTTGCCGCCACGATTGAGCCGCAGGTCGAGAATGAGCCGATCCCCTTGCACGCTGTCGATGGCCGACAGGAGCCGCTGGGTGAACTCGGCGAAGGTTTCCGACGGCCCGTTGCGGACCTGATTGATCTGGGCGTACACCGTCTTCGATTCGGGCAGCGTCGTGAACCACCAGAGCACCTTCTCCGGATCGCGGCTGAGCCAGAAGGGATCAGGCGTCGACGCGCGGTCCCGAGCATCGATCCAACCCTGCTTGCGCCGCCAGCTGACGTCGGCATCGGCTGGCATCAAATCGACCGCACCGACCGGACGCAGCCAGACGGCGCGCGTGCTGTCGCCGACGGCGAGCTCGAACAGGACGCTGTCCGGGCTCGGTGCCAGGCCGGCGGCGTGCAAGACCTCGGGGATGGCAAGCAGATGCGGCGCGAAGAACTTCACGCCCATGTCGTTGTCGCGACCGATGTACGGTCGAACGCGCGCAAAAGCGTCGTCGGCGGTCGCATCGCCAATGCGAAGCACCCGCGCTCCAGCCAGATCGGCATGGATGCGATGCGCGGCGCGCACGTACAGCCCGTCCCGAAACAGATACAGGGCCACGGGAAGGGTGCGGAACCCGATCGCTGCATCTCGCGTGGGAGAGATGTTGGTGTGACCGTCACTCGCGAGCGCGACGATCTTCGCCATCTCGAGGATGATCTCGTGGCGCGCGAGCGAGGGAATGCGCGCGTGCAGCGCCTTCGCGGCGCTGTCGAACGTCTCAGCGCTCGTGGTGTGGTAGAGATTTCGGTGTCGTCGTGGCAGCTCGGCCATCATCACCCGAAGATCTTCTCGCCACTGCTCCGGCGTGAGCGTGTAGCGTGGAGCGACTGTCTGCGAGAAGGCCGGGGGCGCGGCGAGGAGCGCGCTGATGATGGCGACGATGCAGTACCCTGCCCGCAGGGCACTGCCGCCAGCACGACGAGTCATGCAAGCCTCACGTCAGAAGAAGTGATGGGGATCACTTCAACTGCGACACCTCAATTCGATGAGAGGTTTACGCGGGCGAATGTTGACGTTTTCATCACTTCGCGCTCCGGTATCGTTCCTGGAGCGCGAGGTAGCTCTCGACCGTGCTGCGGATACGCCCGCGTTCGGCGTCGGTCGTCTGTCGAACCACCCGGGCAGGCACGCCGAGGACGAGCGAGTTGGGGGGAATTCGCATCCCTTCCGGGCACACCGCCCCTGCCCCGATGATCGAGCCGGTGCCCACCTCCACGCCATTGAGGAGGATCGCCCCCATGGCGATGAGGACGTCATCCGCAATCGTCGCCCCGTGTACGATCGCGCGGTGCCCGATCCCCACCCGCGAGCCGATGGTCGTGGGAACGCCGTGATCGACGTGGATGATCGTCCCATCCTGCACGTTGGTGTCGGCGCCGATTACGATGCGATCCGAGTCGCCGCGGATGACGGCCGTGGGCCAGACGGAGACGTGGGCCCCGAGCGTGACATCGCCGGTGACGACGGCGGCTGGGTGAACGTAGGCGGTGGGGTGGATGGTCGGGGGCATCTTGCTCCGGATTCGGCATGGCGACTGGCAAACTGCGAGCTGCGAACTGCGAACTAACGGCTTTGTTCGCAGTTCGCAGTTCGCAGCTCGCAGTTCCTAGAAGGACGTCCCGAGCAGCACATACACACTCCCGTCGTCCCGCCCGACACCCGCTACAGGCCTCGCCGCTCCGACCCGCAACCGATAAGCATCGTCGTAGACCCACGCGAGGTCGAGCGCGATCTCGGCGCCCGCGGACGCGATCCACGCCACGGGGGTGGGGTTCCAGCCGGCGCCGGCATCGGCGAAGACCGTCCCCGAAAGACGGTCGAAGAAGAGCGGCCCAGCGCCGCGCGTGGCGAGCGTGAGTGGGAATCGCCACTCCACGGATGTCGCCAGTGCTCGCGTGCCTTCCCGGGAGTCGCTGGCCCACCCGCGCACGCCGAAGGTGCGGCGCGTGCCCGTGCGAACGCCGGGCAGCACCTCCACCGACGCCCCACTCTCACCGCCGACGGAGAAGATCTCCGGCGCAATGCCATCGGACCATCCCGCGGCTACGCGTGCCGCCAGCACGTGGTGCGCGTAGCCCGGCAGCTTCAGCGACTTGTACGTCGAGAGGACGCCGAGCGCCTCCTTCGACCAGGGCCGCGACTCCCCGGCGACCCACCGCTGCCGTCCGAACGCACCGAGCTGGATGCCGTCCTCCAGGGAGATCGCCAGGGGCGGGCGTCGCGCGTTCGCCCATCCGGCCGAGACGTAGGCGCCGCGAAAGGACGGAGTGCGTCCCCGGGAGAAGTTGAGACGGTCGATCACCGGCGCCGGATCGGACGTGTACCGGAGCCACTCGTATTCGCCGCCTAACGTGATCGAGGAGATCGTTCGCACGCGGGGTCGCTCGAGCGTCAGTCCCAGCGAGACCTCCCGTGAACGCTCGAGGAGCGCGCCCACCGGATTGTCATCGTTGTCGAGAATCCTGAAGGCATCCCACGATTGCGCGCCGACGATGTCGACGACGGGAAGCCCGAGGCCGCGCCACACCCATTGGACGTCCCCCGACAGCTCGTCGTCCTCTGGCGACCAGGCGACGTCCGCCGACCAGGCGTGGCGCCGGAGGACGTCCCATGCGCCGGTGAACGCGCCGATCGAGGTGGCCCCCCGAGAGCTCTCGCCAATGGTGGGAAGCCAGTAGCGCGGCAGGAGCATTCGCGCCGAGGAGTAGCGACGCTGCGGCGCCTGCGAGGGCTCCGGGTGCCGAGCGACGTCAGCCGAAAATCGCTCCGCGGCGGCCGGTCGGTCGAGTCCGGTGGTATCGAGCGGCGCCACACCGACATGGAAGCCATCATTCCGATAGTGCACCGCGGCGAGGTGAGCGCCATCCGGCGACGGCTCGGGCTCGAACAAGCCAGTCGACGCCGAGCTCAGCCGCCTCACGAGTGCCCCATTCACGGCGTCGTCGGCTCCGAGGGAATCCACCGGCACCGCATAGAGCTGCGTGACGCCGGTGCGGTCCGACGAGAAAAAGAGCCACCGGCCGTCGCGACTCCACGATGGCGAGGCGTCGACCGCCCGATCGCTGGTGACGCGCGCCACGAGTGCGCCGAGCGTATCGAGCACCACGATGTCCCCGAACCCGCCATGCGTCCATCGCACGGCCGAAATGCGATCGCCACGCGGTGACCATCTCGGCTCCGCCCACTGCGTGTCAGCGTGAACGCGCGTCAGCGGTGTGATCGCGCCGCCCATGGTGACGCGGACGAGCCGGTTGGTACCCGGCGCTCCCTGCACCGCGACGATCGCGCCGTCATCTCGCGCATCCGGCTCGCCGAGGCGCGCGTCGCTCGTCAGGCGACGCGCGTTCCCCGGCGCACCGATCCACAGATCGCTCCGGATGTGCCACGGGCTGGTGAACTCGAGCTGCGCGAACAGCAGGCGTCCGTCGGGGAGCGGAACGTTCACGTCGCTGCCGTTGCGGCGGGCGAGGCGGTCGACGCGTCCAGCCAGATCCACCGCGTAGACGCCCGGCACCTCCTCACCGGGCACCGCGGCAAAGACCAGCACGCTGTCGGCGATCCACCGCGGTGTCATGGCAAGGCGGCCCTCGGTCGTGAGATCGCGCCACCCGACCATCGGGCCGGCGGGCGCGCCCGCGACCGCGGCGGCGAGGGTGTCTCTCCACTCGCGAAACGCGTCGCCGAACGAGATGCCGAACGCGCCTCGTGAGGCACGTCCGAGGAAGAACGGGATCGGAAACCGCGACGTCCGTTCGATGAACTCGGGCACCTTGTCGGCGCCGCGCGTCCGAGCCAGGTAGTCGAAGAAGAGCGAGCCGAACGCGTACGGAATCTCCCCCCACGGGTACCGCGCCGTCGCCGCGCTCCATTCCGGCGGCGGGGGGACGTCATTCGCCAGCGCACTCGCGCGTGCGATCATCTCGTGATGCGTACCGCGCACGCGGCCAGCCCTCGTCAGGCGCGATTCGTAGTAAGTCGCGAGTCCCTCCGTGACCCAGGCCGGCGTGAAGCCGTTCGGCATGAACACCGGGTTCCGGCCGAACAGCTTTCGCGCCACTCCCCACCATCCGGCCGACCGATCCAAATGAAAGATGTGAACGAGCTCGTGGGTGATCACCAGCTCGGTCCAGTCATCGTAGAAGCGAAGTGAGCGGGTCGCCGTGGGCGGGTTGGCGTAGATGACGATGCGGTTGGTCGGAAAGGGTGTGGCATTGCCGTTCGTGAAGTCCACGTTGTCGGCAACGACGAGCTCGATGACCCCACGCGGCGGCCGCAGCTCTCTCGCCAACCGCTCCCATGCCACTTCTGCCTGAGACGCCGCCCGCCTCGCCGCGGCCTCCAGCGGCGGGGTGAAGTGCACCCGAAAATGCTCGGTCGATAACGTGCGCCAGGAGTCGTGGGGGACGAGCTGCGCCGACACCGGAGCGGCCGCCGCGAGAACAAGAAGAACCGCACAGGTCGCGCGCGCTCGCGGCCTCACTGCGCGATCTCCCGGAAGAAATCCTCGAGCGCTTCGACGAGGGCGCGCGCATAGGCCTCCTGGTACCCCGGGGTGCGCAGCGCGGCCTCCTGCTCCGGAATCATGATGTACGCGCCCTCGGCGAGAATCGATGGCATCCAGGTCGGTCGGGCGAGCGCGAGCGTGCGGGAGTATACCCCGTTGTCCCGCAGCCCCATCCGCTCCACCATCCGACGTTGCGCCGCACGAGCGAGCGGCTCCGCCTGCGGATGCAGGAAGTAGGTCTCGGTGCCGTTCGCGCTGAACGGATTCACGCCGTCGGGCAATGCATTCAGGTGAATCGAGACCAGTGCATGCGCGTTGGCGCGCCGGGCAATGATCGGGCGGTCGGCGAGCGGAACGGGCTCGGGCGTCGTACGCGTCATCACGACTGTCGCTCCCCGCTGCTCCAGCAATCCGCGCATCCGCTCTCCCACCGCGAGCACGGCATCTCCTTCGTAGAAGCCAGTGGGCCCAGTCGCGCCAGCGGGCGGGTGGCCTGGATCGACGACAATGGTCAAGCCGCGGAGCGGCGAGCCGGAACCGCGAATCTCCGGCGGGCGACGAACGCGAAGCACGAAGGCACCGCGCGCCTCATCCCAAAACGCCAGGTATCCGAAGGGTCGCCGCGCCAGGTGCAACGAGAAGCGAACGCGATCGTTCGCCTCCTGATCCCACGTCACCATGCGGATGAGCGAGTCGTTCGAGACGAAGCGCGTGACATCGCTGCTGCTCGTGGTTCCGTAGAGCGTGAGCGAAATCGTCCTGTCGCTCTCGGTGACGAGGTGAGCGGGTCGCTCCGTGATGGGAACGACGAAGTCGGACCACCCTTCGCCGGGCACCACACGCGCGTTGCGCGCGACGCGCCGCGGGCTCGCCACTCCAACCTCGAGAAAGCGGGCGTCAGCCGCGGGAACCCACGCCTCGAGCGCGCCGTCGAGGCGCACGCGCACGAAGCTGCCGTTGCCCCCGGTGAGCTCCAGCCGCGTGCCGGGAAGAAGGAACCACTTGTACGTGTCGTCCGGCTGCGGGCGCCCGAAGACGACGCGATCCGTATCACTCATCGGCGCGGGGTCGGTGCCGAGGATCACGAAGCGCGGCGCTGTGTCGGTGAGCGCGATCGTCGGCAGGGCGAGCCGCACTGTATCGGGGCCGCGCGCGGCGACGACAAGTCTCGGTGCAGCGAGGGCCGCCGCGGGAACATCGACCATCCACGACTCCGCGGACCCGAGAAACCGCGTGATCGAATCGCGCGCCAGGATCGTCGAGTCGCGACCGGTGGCGCGGAGCCCGGGAAGGGTCGCGCCACTCAGGAGCATCCGCCGTCCCGTGGTAGCGGTGTCGAGCTCTACCCACACCGACGCGTTCGCGGGCGCTCGCACACCCACACGAACCCGCTCGTCGGGACGCAGCATGAGCCCCGGCGACGGCGAAAGGCTCGCCGAGTCGACGACCAGCGGGCCGTCCAGCGTGAGCGGGACCCGCGGAGCCGGAAGCCGGATCGGATGCGACGCGCGGACGGTGTCCGCACCGAGCGCGGCCACGAGATCGAAGCGGGCCGAATCCGGGCGGGGCAAAGGAAGAAACGCCAGATAGCTTCCATTCGGCAGCACCGGAACGGAAATCCCGTTTATCGTCAACGTTGCCCGCCCACTGCCGACGTGGCCAAAGATGAAGCTCGAATCACGGGCCTCGACCAGCGCATTCGGCGACGGATACTGCACGTGAATCCGCAAGGCACCTTCGACGAGTGGAACCGGGGGAAGTGCCGGCGCGCGGGAGGGTGCGGGCGCGGGCGGGCTCGCGGGCGCCGAGGCGCAGGCGCCGAGCGCCATGAGAAGCGCGACGCCGGAGGGGCGTCGCGCGAGTGGTTGACGCAACATGAGGTCAAGCTAACTGTGCTCCCGGAGGGGGGCGAGGCTGTGATGGTTTGCCGCGCCTCACCGGCATTTCTATATTGCCGCGGCACCCGATCGGGAGGTGGCGTTCCGCCGGGCGGCATCGTGACAACTCAACCGCCGGAGACGTCTATCCTGTACGCCCATCCGCGCTCGACCTGCTCCCCCACTTCGTGACGACGCCAAATCCCTCCGCGAGCACCGTTACGCGCGGCGACATCACCGTACACGTCCTCGGCCGGACTGACGTCGGCCGGACGCGCGAGCACAACGAGGACTCGTTTCTCGTCGCCGATCTCACCGCGGGGACGGTCAGCGATCAAGCCGAGGCCGTCACGTATACGCTGGGCGCTCGGGGAGCGCTCTTCATGGTCGCCGACGGCCTGGGTGGCGCCGCGGCCGGTGAGATCGCGAGCGGGATGGCGGTCGACATCGTCCTTCAGGAGGTGCGCCGCACGTGGGTGAGCGCGCCCGCGACGGATCCTGACACGTTTGCGCACGCACTGAAGAAGGCGTGCGAGCTGGCGAACACCCGCATCTACGAGTATGCGATGAAGAATCCCGACCATCGCGGACTCGGCACGACGGCGACCATCGCCGGTCTCCTTGGCAACACACTTTATCTCGTGCAGGTAGGCGACTCGCGAGCGTACATCGTACGCGGCGGCGTGGCGCAGCAGATCACGAAGGATCAGTCGCTGATGCAGCGTCTCATCGAGGCCGGCGAGCTGACACCCGAGGAGGCCGAGCAGAGCGAGCGACGCAACATCATTCTGCAGGCACTCGGTCCCGAGCCGGTCGTGAAGATCGATCTCACGCACCAGGCGGTGCGGAGGGGCGATCTGCTCGTCCTGTGCACGGACGGGCTCTCCGGCCAGGTGCGCAAGGAGGAGATCGCGCGGATCGTGGCGCAGGAGCGCGATCTCACGACGGCCGGCCAGACGCTCATCGACCGGGCGAACGAGAACGGCGGGCCCGACAACATCACTGTCGTGATCGCGCACCTCGAGGGTGATGGACTCGAGCCGCCAATCGAAGGCGACATTGTCGGACATTCCGTCTTCGAGCTGCAGAACGCCACGCCGTCGACGCCGCTTGCCCCGCTGCGCCGCATCACCGGCAAGATGCGAAGCGTCGTTTCGCCCGTCGATGAGTCGAAGGGCGAGGACGCCTCCCCGCTGAAGACCGCGCAGGCGTCTCGCGGGAATCAGCTGCTGCTCGTGGCGCTCGCCGCCGTGCTCGTCATCGCGCTGGTGGCCTTCCTGTACGTGCACGTGCGCGGTGCCGTGAGCGGCGACAGCGGAGGCGCGCCCCCCGCTGTCGATTCAGCCACGGGAGCGGCCGGGCCGCCGTAAGCGGCCGTCGCGCGCGATGCGGTTCTCCACGATGGATCTTCGCGGCGTCGCCCGCCGGCTGGTGGCCACGCCCGCTACGCGGTGGCGGATGCTCCCGCTTACCGCGCAGCTCGTGCTGCTTGGGGCGGCGATGGTCCTGGCCTGGGTCCTCACGACGCGGGCGTACGATCGCATTGCCGACCCGCAGGAGAGCCTCGCGCTCGGCGTGCGGCACTGGCAGCTCGCCGGCGTGATCGCCGAGCGCGCCGCGTCCGCCGCGTACGAGATGCAGGGCGCCTCACGGGGCTACGCCCTGACCGGTGACACCGTGCGTCGGCGCGAGGCCGAGAACGCCGCTCGAAAACACGCTGCCCTGCTCGACTCCCTGTCCACCCTCGGGGCGGTCGATCAGGACATTCTGGCGCATGTTGGCGCGTACCGCGAGCTCGCCACCCGGTGGCGTGCGGCGCTGCACGCGAGCGTGGCGGCGCGTGACGCGCATCGCGACGCGCGTGCGGACATCGCACGCGAGCGCCCGCTGTCCGACAGCGCGCGCACGGTCGGCAGCGCGCTCATCGAGGAGATGCGCCATCGCGAGCACCTCGCGCAGATCGAGACGCACGCCCGCATTGCGTCACGCGTGTCGTTCCTGCTCCGCGTTGGCCCGATCGTCACCGCCCTTCTCCTGCTCGGGATCGCCGGGCTCCTGCTGCGGCGCACGCTGCTCGCCGTATCCCAGGCCGCCCGCGCGCTCGCTGAAGGTCGCTACGCCGACGTGCGGCTCCCCGCCGAGCTCGGCGGCAATCGCGAGATGCGCAAGATCGCGGACACGTTCGGGGAGCTCGCGCTCGCCATCGAGGAGCGTGAGCAGATCCTGCAAAGCGACATTCTCCAGCTGCGGGAATACGAGCAGCTGAAGAGCGATTTCGTGTCGACGGTCAGCCACGAGCTGCGAACTCCACTGACCTCGATGCGCGGTGCGCTTGGGCTCGTCCTGAGCGGGGCGGCCGGCCCCGTGTCGCCACAGGGGCAGGAGCTGCTGCGGATCGCCAATCAGAACACCGAGCGGCTCATCCGACTGATCAACGACATCCTCGACATCGAAAAGATCGAGTCGGGGACGATCACCGTGCGCCGCGACCGATGCGACCTCCGCGCCGTGCTGGAGAGCACGATCGCGGGCGTGCACGGGTACGCCATGGTGCATCGCGTGCGCGTCACCCTGCGCGCGGTCCCGACCGCGGAAGTCGTGGGCGACCAGGACCGGTTGATTCAGGTTTTCACGAACCTCATCTCGAACGCGATCAAGTTTTCACCGGCGGATGGAGAAGTCGTCGTCGCGGTCGAGGTGGAGAACGAGGTCGCCCGCGTCGCCGTGCGCGACCAGGGTCCGGGCATTCCCGCCGAGTTTCAGGCACGCATCTTCGGCAAGTTCCAGCAGGCGGAAAGCTCGTCGACCAGGCGCCACGGCGGCACCGGGCTGGGGTTGGCGATCGCTCGGGCGATCGTGGAGCGACACGAGGGTCATATCCACTTCCAGACCGCCGCGGGTGCGGGCACCACGTTCGTCGTCGAGCTACCATGCGTCGCGCGGCCGGACGCCGAGGTGAACCCCGCCACCGTCACCGCTCCGCGTGTCCTCGTCGTCGATGCCGACCGCGACATCGTCCAAATCCTGCAGCGTCTCGCGTCGTCGCTGGCCGTGCTGGTTCCCGCCGCGTCGCGCGACGACG
>JAICOJ010000268.1 GCA_025930755.1 Gemmatimonadaceae bacterium | reverse complement strand
GTAGAGCGCCGGCTGAGCAAAGGCGGCGTCGCCGCGGACAACGACGGTCTTCCCGCGCCTACGGTACTGATCAATGATGGGCAGCAGGACCTCGTCCCACCCCTCTGCACTGTGGACGTTCCCCGGGCGCAGCTTCGCGGCGAGGCAGTCGCCCTCCGGGTTGAAGACGAAGAGCGGGTGATAGCAGACGGACTCGAAGTGGCCGTTGTACGCAGACTGCTCTTGCGTGCCGTGGACGGGGCTCTCGGAGCTGTCGATGTCGAGCGTCACGCGTCGGCTGTGTGATCGCGCTGCCGCGTGCTGAATCAGGTTCGCGTTCAAGCGAGTCAGTCCTTGGTAGTTCCGCTCCTTGAACCGCCCCGGCTTTCCCAGAGACTCGGTTACGTGAGTACGGCCAGCTCGGCCGAAGCCGTCTGGCGGTTGTAGTAGGCGCGCTCGAACTCGTCCGGCGGCACATAGCCGAGCGGCTCGAGCAGGCGGCGCGCGTTGTACCACGCCGCCCATTCCAGCGTCGCGAACTCGACCTCGTCGATCCCTTTCCACGGCCCGCGCCGATGAATCACCTCGGTCTTGAAGAGCCCGATGACCGATTCGGCGAGCGCGTTGTCGTACGAATCCCCGGTGCTGCCGACGGAACGCTCGATGCCCGCGGCCGCCAGGCGCTCGGTGTAGCGAATAGACAGATATTGCGTGCCGCGATCCGAGTGATGAATCAGTCGCTCGGTACCATCGAGCTGCCGATCGTAGAGCGCCTGTTCGAGCGCGTCGAGCGCGAGATCACTGCGCAGCGAGCTCGACACGCGCCACCCCACGATGCGGCGGGCGAAGACGTCGATCACGAAGGCGACGTAGGCGAAGCCGCGCCACGTCGCCACGTACGTCAGATCCGCGACCCACAGTTCATTCGGCCGGACCGCGGCGAACCGACGCGTCACGAGATCCGGCGGACGCGGCGTCGCGGTGTCCGGGCACGTCGTCTTCTTGAACTTCCGACCGCGCATGGCGCCGCGCAGCCCCGCTCGGTGCATCAACCGCGCGACGGTGCAGCGGGCCACGGCATGGCCCTCACGGCGGAGCTGTTTCCACACCTTGCGCACCCCGTAGACCTCTTGGTTCTCCTGCCACACGCGCTGGACCTCCGCCGTCACCATCTCATCCTGGCGCACGCGGCGCGGACGTCGCTCGGGACACCGCTGCCGCGCCTGCTGCTCGTAGTACACCGACGGGGCGATCGGCAGGACGTCGCAGATCGGCTCGACCCCGAACTTGGCCCGGTGTGCATCGATGAAATCGACCATCACTTGTGTCGGCGGTCGAGCTCCGCCTTGGCGAAATACGCGGACGCCAGTCGCAGGATCTCGTTGGCGCGGCGCAGCTCAAAGTTCTCGCGCTCGAGCTGCTTGAGCCGCTCACGCTCCTCAGTCGTTAGGCCCGGGCGGGTGCCGGCATCACGCTCAGCCTGCCGCACCCACTTTCGGAGGGTCTCCGCGGTACAGCCGATCTTCTCGGCGATCGAGGTGATCGCCGCCCACTGGGAATCGTGCGCGGCCCCGTGCTCCATGACCATCCGCACGGCCCGCACCCGCACTTCCGGAGAGAATCGCGTCGGTCTCGGCATGGCCCCATCCTCTCAAGGTCTGGAGCCTCCGGGAAAGCCGGCGCGGTTCAGTATTCCTGAACACCTCGAGCTGGCCCGGATGCGCCGGGTCGCGGTCGAGCAGGGGCTCGACGCGCGGGCACAACCACTCGAGCGTTTTGCCCTCGTAGTCGTCGAGCGAGGCGGCGCCCTC
>JAICOJ010000040.1 GCA_025930755.1 Gemmatimonadaceae bacterium | reverse complement strand
CACATCGAGGGGATCGGTACCAACACCCTGACCATCCACGGCGGGCACGCCGTGCGTGGCGGGACGCATACGATCGGTCCGGATCACATCGAAGTGGGGTCGTTCATCGGGCTCGCCGCGGTGACCTGCTCCGAGCTCCGGATCGAGAATGCGGGACTCGAGCATCTGCGATCGATTCGCATGGGCTTCGAGCGGCTGGGCATCGTCTGCAGGGAAGACGGACACGATCTCATCGTGCCGAAGGACCAGGACAAGGAGATTCGCAGCGATCTCGGCGGACACGTGCCGAAGCTCGAGGACCAGCCCTGGCCGGCGTTCCCGGCCGACGTCATGTCGATCGCGATCGTCACCGCGACGCAGTGCAAGGGTCTCATCCTGATGCACGAGAAAATGTTCGAGTCGCGCATGTTCTTCGTCGACAAGCTGATCGGGATGGGCGCGAGAATCGTGCTCTGTGATCCGCACCGCGCGCTGGTGGCGGGACCCTCGGCGCTCCGCGGCTCGACGGTCGAATCGCCCGATATCCGCGCCGGCATGGCGATGCTGCTGGCGGCACTCTGCGCGCGCGGAACAAGCACCATCAACAACGTGGGCCAGATCGAGCGCGGGTACGAGCGCATCGACGAGCGACTCCGCGCGCTGGGCGCGCAGATTACGCGCGTCGAGGAACGCCGTGGCGGCTGAGGTCGCGCGCGAAGTCATCGACGACTTCGCCTCGTTCGGCATTCGCGCGTTCACCACGACCCGGACTGCGGGCACCTACGGCATGAACGGGCCGGAGCCGGTGTCTGAAGTGATGGCGCGCTGGTATGCGCTGGTCGACGAGATCCATCCGGTCGCTCCGCGGTTCGCCACCGCTCGTCAGGTGCATGGGGCGCGCGTTGTCGTTCACGCCGCGCAGTGGGAAGGATGGCTTCGCATCGCGGAGGCCGACGGCCATGCCGCCCCGGCCCGGGGAACCGCCGCGGCAGTGTCCGTCGCCGACTGCGTGCCCATCTTCATCGCTCACCCGTCGGGGGCGACGGCGCTGCTCCACTCGGGATGGCGAGGCACCGCGGCGCGGATTCTCGACCAGGGTGTCACGGCTCTCGCCCACCGGGGCTTCGTCGCATCGGAGCTGCGCGTTCATCTCGGCCCGGCGATCTGCGGCACTTGCTATGAAGTGAGCCCCGATGTGTATCGAGTGCTGACTGGACGCGAGGTCGCTGTCCCGACCACGGTCGACCTCCGGGCGCTTCTCGCTGCCGCCGCGCGAGATCTGGGGATTCGCCACGTGTCGACCAGTCCCTGGTGCACGCGATGCCACAACGACCGCTTTTTCTCGCACCGAGCGGGGGACACGGGGAGGCAGATCGCCGTTCTAGCGGCCGAGGTTTGAGTCCTTTCGGCGTAGCCGCGTCTCCGGACGGCATCCCGGCTCAATTGAGACGCGCACAAAGGCCGGATCATTCCTGGCCCCGAGAGTCTGTACGCGGACAAGAGCAGCGTTCCTTTGCTTTTGAAAACGAAGAACGCCCCGTGCTCCTCGCCTGCTCAGCTTGACTCAACCCATGTGAACTCTTACCTTTCGCGTTGTCTCGCCGGGTCGTGGGGCGAGTTGAATGTGGGGAAGCTCCCCCACATTTTTTGTTTCTTGTACCCTGCGATCTTACGTGAATGACACGCTGGAAGGGCTTGTCAGAGCGACACTTGACGAAATGGAGCTCGATCTCGTCGAAGTCCGCCGCGGCGGGTCCAGGTCTCGGCCGACGATCGACGTTCGTGTCGAGCGGCGGGACGGACAGGCAGTGACGGTCGATGATTGCGCGCGCGCATCGCGCGCGCTCGAACCGCGGCTCGATGCGGACGGAAGTCTTGGTGAGCGGTATGTGCTCGAGGTGTCATCGCCGGGCGTCGAACGGCCTTTGCTCAAACCGGCGGACTGGCAGCGCTTCGCCGGACGGAAGGCGAAGGTGCTGAGCGACGCCCTTGGCGGCCGCGAGGAAGTGGAAATCGTTGCGCTCGAGGGGGACACGGGCGCTGAGATCGTCGTCGTGCGTGACGGCCGCGGCGCGGAGCGCCGGGTGCCGCTGGCGCAGGTTCGCGAGGCGCGCCTCGCGTTTCATTGGTAAGCACTAGGAGTGGTCGATGGTCAGCTCGTCCGACATCCTGAACGCGATTCGCGAGCTCGCGAATACGAAGCAGCTCGACAAGGCCGAGCTGCATGGTCTGTTGTCCGATGGCATCTTCGCGGCACTCGCGAAGAGCTACGGGCCGACCGTGCAGGCGGAGGTCGAGATCGACGAGGGCACCGGCGACATTCACATCGTCCGCCTGCGCACCGTCGTCGATGGCGTCACCGATCCCAGCCGGGAGATCTCGCTCGAGGAAGCCAAGTTCTACGATGAGAGCTTCGAGCCGGGCGACGTCATGGAGGATGAGATCGATTTCGCGCAGTTCGGGCGCAACGCGGTTCAGGCCGCGAAGCAGCGCATCATTCAGCGTGTTCGCGAGCGTGAGCGCACCCGCATTCGCGATGAGTTCGCGACGCGCGTCGGCGATCTCCTGTCCGGCGAGGTGCAGCAGATCGAGCGCGGCAAGCTCGTCGTCATGCTGAACAAGTTCCGCGAAGCGGAAGCGATCATGCCCTATCGCGAGCAGAACCATCGCGAGCATTTCCACCAGGGCGAGCCCATCCGTGCCGTGCTCAAGCGCGTGGAGGAGACGCCGAAAGGTCCTCGGCTCATCCTGAGCCGGGCCGATGGACTCTTCGTGAAGGCGTTGTTCAAGCTCGAGGTCCCCGAGATCCAGCAGGGGATCGTCGACATTCGCGCCGTCGCGCGCGAGGTCGGCAGCCGCACCAAGATCGCCGTCTTCTCTCGTGACGACTCGATCGATCCAGTCGGGGCGTGCGTGGGGCTCAAGGGGTCCCGTGTGCAGGCCGTGGTGAACGAGCTCGGCGGCGAGCGCATCGACATCGTTCCCTGGTCGTCCGACCCTGAGCGCTTCGCCAAGCTGGCGTTGGCTCCCGCCCGGATCGCGCGTGTGTTCAGCGACCCGGCGGCGAAGACCATCCAGGCGATCGTCGACGAGGATCAGCTCTCGCTCGCCATCGGCAAGAACGGACAGAACGTTCGCCTTGCATCGGAGCTCACGGCGTGGAAGATCGATCTCTACTCCAGCCGGGAGTGGCTCGAGCGCGGCGGCGAAACCCCGTTGTTCGCTCCGCTGCCCGAGGAGGCCGACACGTCGGCGGACGTCAAGCTGTCGGAGATCGACGGCCTGGGACCCGCGACGGTCGCCGTCCTCGAAGACGCTGGCTATCGCACGCTGAACGACATCATCGATCTCGAGCGCGAAGATTTTCTCCGTCTGCCCGGCATCGCGCCCGAGGAAGCCGACCGCATCATGGCGATGCTGGACGAGCTCACCGAAGAGGGCAGCAGCGAGGAGACGGCCTCACAGCCTGACGAGGGCACCACGGTCTGAGTGCGGGAGGACGTCGCTCACAGAGTGCTCGGCCTGCTGGGCCTGGGCGTGCGGGGCCGGCGCGCCGTGGTGGGAGTCGAGAACGTGCGCGAAGCGGCAAAGCGCGGCAAATTGGTACTGGCAGTCGTCGCGCCCGATGCCTCGCGACATAGTTTGGCCAAGGTGACGCCTCTGCTCGAGGCGAGGCGGGTGCGTATTATTGAAGGGCCGGGTACGGTCCGGCTCGGCGGTGCGGTGGGGCGCGACGCGACGGCGGCGGTGGGCGTCGTCGACCGCGATTTGGCGCGAGGCATTCTCGCGATCGTGGATGGGGCTCCCGGGAGCCCGACAGGAGGTAGGGTTTGATCAAGTTGCGTGTGCACGACCTGGCCGGTGAATTCGGCGTGTCCAGCGATGAGCTGATGAGTCTCCTTCGTCAGATGGACGTGCCTGTGCGGAGTCATCTGAGTCAGCTGTCTGACGACCAGGTGGCGCGCCTCCGCGCGCGCTGGGAGCGCGAAAAGCGCGCGCGTCAGGAGAAACCGGCCACGGCGACCGCGACGCGACGCCGGCGTGGTGTCGTTGCGCCTCCGCCCCCACCGGCGCCGGCGCCGGAAGCGGCCGACGCAGGCGCGCCGAAGCGGCGCCGTCGCAAGGCGGCGGATGTCGCCGCCGCTGCCGAAGCGCAGGCTGCCGCCGATGCCCAGGCCGAAGCCGACGCCGCGGAGGCCGAGGCGACGGGGGTGGAGGTCGAGCCCTTTGTTCCGCCCGCGCCCCCTGATGAACGGCGCCCCGAGCCATTCCGTGAGCTCACCCCCGAGCGGCCCCCCGCGGTGGAGCCGCGTGAGCGCTTCCGCCGCCCCGAGCCGGAGACGCCAGGGGAACAGCGCACGCATGTCGACCGCCCTGCCGCCGAGCGGCCAGCGGCGAGCATGCCGAGCTCGCCAACCGCGACGCCGTCCACGGCGCGTCCGACGCCCGTGTCCGACTGGTCGCGTCCGCGCCCGGTAGTTCCCGGCCCACCGCGCCCGAAACCGATCGCCAGCGGATCGCCGTACACCACGGCGCGGCCTATCGCCTCGGCCGCCCCGGGTGCAGGCACCGCTCCGCCACGCCGCGACGACAAGAAGGGCGCGAAGCGCAAGAAGGGGAAGCGTGGATCGGTCGATCAGGAAGCAGTGGCCGCGAACATCAGCAAGACGATGAGCGCGCTCCGCGGCGTCCACGGCCGCCGCGGCGGGCCGCGCCAGCGCGAGGATGGAACGTCGCGCGAGGAGATGGAGGCCATACGCGCGGCCGCCGCCGAGCGTGAGCGCAAGACCGTTCGCGTGAACGAGTTCATCACGGTCAGCGAGCTGGCCGACATCCTCAAGATTCCCGCGACGCAGATCGTGGCCTTCGCCTTCAAGAACCTCGGGCTCATGGTCACGATCAACCAGCGCATGGACTTCGACCAGATCGAGCTCATCGCCGGCGAGTTCGGCTTCCAGGCGGTGCGGGAGCAGGAGTACCAGGCGGAGAGCACCGAGGAAGCCGAAGAGGACCGCGAGGAGGATCGTCGCACTCGGCCCCCGGTCGTCACCATCATGGGCCACGTCGACCACGGCAAGACGTCGTTGCTGGACTACATCCGCAAGGCGAACGTGGTCGCGGGCGAGGCGGGAGGCATCACGCAGCACATCGGCGCGTATCAGGTGACGCTGCCTAACGGGCGGGAGCTGACCTTCCTCGATACCCCGGGCCACCAGGCCTTTACCGCCATGCGGGCTCGCGGTGCCCAGGTGACGGACATCGTGGTGCTGGTCGTCGCGGCGGACGACTCCGTCATGCCGCAAACGGTCGAGGCGATCTCGCACGCACGGAACGCCGGCGTGCCGGTCGTCGTCGCCGTGAACAAGATCGATCTGCCGGGCGCGAACCCCGGGAAGGTGACGCAGGAGCTCCTCGAGCACGGCATCGTCGTCGAGCAGTTCGGCGGAAGCACGCTCTCGACGCCGATCTCGGCCAAGAAGGGCACGAACGTCAACGAGCTGCTCGACCAGATTCTGCTGCAGGCCGAGCTGCTCGACCTCAAGGCGAATCCCGACAAGCGCGCGATCGGCACGGTGATCGAGGCGCAGCTGGATCCGGGGAAGGGACCCGTCGCGACCGTTCTCGTTCAGAACGGCACGCTGCACGTCGGCGACGACTTCATCTGCGGCATGTACTCCGGACGTGTGCGGGCGCTGCACGACGAGCGGGGTCGTCACGTCAAGGACGCGGGGCCGGGAACGCCGGTGCAAGTGCTCGGCTTCGAAGGGGTACCGATGGCGGGCGATCAGTTCCTCGTCGTCACCGACGCGGCCGATGCGCGCGAGATCGCGCAGAAGCGCCAGCGCCTCGAGCGCGAGGCGAAGAGCCGTCGGACCTCCAAGGGCGGCATGTCGCTCGAGGACTTCATGTCGAAGGCGGCGAGCGGCGAAAAGCGCGCGCTGCGGCTCGTGATCAAGGCCGACCAGGGCGGTCCGGCCGAAGCGCTCGCCGATGCGCTCGGTCAGCTCTCGAACGACGAGGTGTCGGTCGAAGTCGTGCACCGCGGCGTGGGCGCCGTCACCGAGGGCGACATTCTGCTCGCCAAGGCGTCGGGGGCGATCATCATTGGGTTCCACGTGCGTCCCGATAACAATGCGCGCGCGGCGGCCGAACGCGAAGGCGTGGAGATCAAGCTCTACCGCATCATCTACGAAGCGGTGGCCGACGTTCGCTCCGCGCTCGAAGGCCTGCTCCGTCCCGAGGAGCGCGAAGTCATCCTTGGCGAAGCCGAAGTCCGCGAGACTTTCAAGGTGCCGAAGTTCGGCGTCATCGCCGGATGCTTCGTGCGCAGCGGCACCATCACCAGACAGGGGCGCGCGCGTGTCATTCGCGACGGCGTCGTGGCCTACGAGGGCACGATTGGATCGCTGCGTCGCTTCAAGGACGATGTGCGCGAGGTTCGCGAGGGCTTCGAGTGCGGTATCGGCATCGACAACTTCAACGACATCAAGGTCGGCGATGTGATCGAGTCGTATCGCACGGAGGAGATCAGCCGCACGCTGGCGGCCAGCGCCTCGTAACGCGTCATGGTCATCGGCGTGGTGTCCTGGGCGCTCCACGTCGCGGGCGCCCAGTCGTTGAAGGACAAGCGCGGCGTCATCAAGAGCATGAAGGACCGCATGCACAACGAGTTCAACGTGTCGGTGGCCGAGACGGCACACCACGACACGTGGCAGACCGCCGAGCTCACCGCATGCGTCGTCGCGGTCGACCGCGTGCAGGCCGAGAAGGTGCTGCGGCAGGTCGACCGGTTCGTGGAGAGTAATCCGCTGTGTCGAATTACGGACTCGCAGACGAGCTTTCTTTAGAAGAAGTGTCCTCGGGGTCCTCGGGCTGCGAGGTGCGTAAGGTTTCGCACCCTGAGGACCCCGAGGACACTGAGGACACTTAACCAATGGCCGATTCCCGCCGGGCCGATCGCGTCGCCGAAGCCATCCGGGAGGAGGTCGCGACGTTCCTCGCCGATGGCGCGAAGGATCCGCGCATCGTCGGGCTCGTGACCGTCACGGGGGTCGACGTGACGCAGGACCTCCGTCACGCCAAGGTGTTCGTCAGCGTGCTGGGCTCCGACGTCGAGAAGCGATCGACGCTCGAGGGGCTGCAGAGCGCGGCGGCACACCTGCGCTCCCGCCTCGGCCGATCCCTCCGGCTGCGCTTCGCCCCGGAGCTCGTCTTTCACTCCGACGCGAGCGTTGCTCGCGCGGCGCGCATCGAGACACTCCTCGAGCAGATCCGTGATGGCCGCGTCCCCGCCGACGAGGAACCCCTCGACTGAGGGGCTCCTGCTCGTCGACAAGCCGGCCGGCATGACGTCGCACGATGTCGTCGCAATCGCCCGTCGCGCGTTAGGCGAGCGACGGATCGGGCACGCCGGAACGCTCGACCCCTTCGCGACGGGGCTGCTCGTGCTGCTCACCGGCCGCACGACCCGGCTCCTCCCCTACCTCGACGGTGAGCCCAAGGTCTACGAGGCGCGGATCCAGTTCGGCGCCGAGACCGATACCGACGACGCGACCGGTCGCGTCGTGCGTGAGGCGCCGCTCCCGATTCGTGCTGACGTCGATCGGGCGATCGCGACGCTCACCGGCGCCATCGATCAGGAACCGCCAGCCTACTCGGCCAAGCAGGTTGGCGGGCAGCGCGCCTATGACGCGGCGCGCCGAGGAGTGCCGGTGAAGCTGCCGCCCTCGCGCGTCACGGTGCATTCGTGGGAGCTCAAGGCACGCACGAACGACACGCTCGATGTGGTCATTACCTGCTCCGGGGGAACGTACGTGCGCGCGCTCGCGCGCGATCTTGGTCGCCAGGCAGGGAGCGCCGCCCACCTCGCCACCCTCCGCCGCACGCGAAGCGGTCCCTTCCGGGTCAGCGACGCGTGCGGGCTCGACGCGGTGCGCGACGGACGCTGTAGCGCCCTTCCACCGCTTCATGCCCTGACCTCCCTGGCCGTCGAGCAGCTCGACGCCGCTGGCGCCGACCGTGCCGCGCGCGGGAATCCGGTCGACGCGACCGTCGTCGGCGATCGGGCGGCGCTCGTCGGGCCTAACGGCGAGCTCGTTGCGGTCGCGGTCCGCAGCGGAACGAGCTGGCAGCCCCGGACGGTGCTGCGCGATGCGTGACCGGTTTCAGGCCTGGGAGGATTCCGGCCTTCCGCCCGATACGCCGGGGACAGTCCTCACCGTCGGCACCTTCGACGGGATTCACCGCGGTCACCTCGACATTCTTCGCACCGTTGCCGGTCGAGCGGACGCGTCAGGCCTGCGCTCCGTGCTCGTGACGTTCGACCCGCACCCGCTCGAGGTGGTGAACCCACCTGCCGCCCCACCGCTGCTGACCGTGGGAGTCGAAAAGAGTGAGATCGTCGCCGAGAGCGGGGTGGCGTTCCTCGCCGTGCTTCCCTTCGACAGGCAGCTCGCCGCGTACAGCGCCCCACAGTTCGTCGACGAGGTGCTGCGGCAGCGGTTCCTCATGAAGGAGCTCGTCATCGGGTACGATCATGGCTTTGGCCGGGGCCGCGAGGGCAACGTGAACACGCTCCGCGCGCTCGGCCGGGAGCGTGGGTTCCTCGTTCACGTGATCCCCCCCGTCTCGGTCTCCGATGGCGGGTCGCCGCGTCCCGCCTCGTCGACGCTCATTCGGCGCGCCGTCGCTGGGGGGGATCTCGAAACCGCCGCGCGCGAGCTTGGACGCCGCTATTCGGTGACTGGCACCGTGCGTCCCGGCGAGAGTCGCGGCCGGTTGCTCGGCTTCCCGACCATCAACCTCGGCTCCCCGCACCCGAGGAAGCTTTTACCCCCTGAAGGGGTATATGCCGTTCTCGTCCACACCCCGCGCGGACCGTTCGGAGGCATGATGAACCTCGGGACACGGCCCACGTTCGGGGACACGACGGTCACGTTGGAGGCGCACCTGTTCGACGCCGACATCGAGCTGTACGGAGCGACGGTCAAGATGGAATTCGTGGCGCGGCTGCGCGACATCCGTCGGTTTCCGTCGCCTGACGCCCTGGCCGCGCAGCTGCACACCGACGAATCGCACGCACGTCGTGCGTTGACTCACATCGCGGCGGGGCATTAACCTTCATGACTCTCCGCGCTCAGCTTACCTCTCTCCAGTAGCGCATGTCGAACATCAAATCCCGCCTGGCGATCATTGTTGCGCTCACCCTCGCATCGATCGCGGCGCTGTGGCCCCGGGACGTCATCGTGCGGCGGCAAGATTCGCCGCCCAATGCGCCCGTGTACGATACCGTCAAGCGGATCCCGCTCAAGCTCGGGCTCGATCTCCAGGGCGGAATGCACATGGCGCTCGAGGTCGACGAATCGAAGGGCGCCGTGCCTGACAAGCTCGACGCGCTCGAACGGGCGCTCGTCGTGCTGCGCAATCGCATCGACGAGTTCGGCGTCAACGAGCCTGTGGTGCAGCGCGTCGGCGAAGAACGCATCATCGTCGAGCTTCCCGGTATTGATGATCCCGCGCGCGCCGAGGCGCTCATCAAGACCTCGGCCTTTCTCACCTTCCAGATCGTCGACAAGGCAAATTCGCTCGAGCGCGCGCTCCCGCGGATTGACGCGGTGCTGAAGAATCGCGGGCTCGATGCGCCGGCGGCACGCGGGGTGGCTGGCGGCGATACCGCACGGACGGGAGGCCTCGCCGACTTGCTCACGCCGAGCGGGGACAGCGGCGCGCGCGTCGCTCAGGACTCGGCGGCGTCGGACACCGGCCTCCTCTCCGGCACCCGGGACGGCGCGTTCTCCCGCCTGTTGCAACCGGGGGGCATGCCTGGCGAGTACTTCGTGTCGCTTTCCGATACGGGCGCTGTCGCGCGCTTCCTCAATATGCCCGAGGTCCAGGCGCTCTTTCCCCCCGGCCGCATCATTCGCTGGGGCGCGCTCGACGAGAACGCGAAGCGATCGGGGTTCCGGCCGCTGTACGTACTGGAGTCGCGCGCGATCATCCGGGGCGACCAGCACCTCAAGGATGCGCGACCCAACACCGATCCGATCGAAGGGAACCTCGTCCTGTTCGAGCTGACCAATGAGGGCGGCCGACGATTCGGCGCCGAGACGGGCAAGCACATCGGCGATAACCTCGCCATCGTGCTCGACAACGTCGTGATGGGGACGCCGCCGGTCATTCAGGATGTGATTCGCACGCGCGGTCAGATCACCATGCGCGGGAAGCCGCTCCAGGAAGCACAGGATCTCGCCCTCGTGCTGCGCGCCGGATCACTCCCGGTTCCGCTTCAGATCATGGAGGTGGGTCACCTCGGCGCCAGTCTGGGCCAGGATGCCATCGAGCAGGGAACGCGCGCGGGCATTCTCGGCATCGTCCTCGTCGTGCTCATCATGGTCGTGTACTATCGATTCTCCGGCCTCCTCGCGGTCGCGGGGCTGGTGCTCTACGTGGTGATCACGCTGGCGATTCTCGCCGGCTTCAACGCGGCGCTCACACTACCAGGCATCGCGGCCTTCGTGCTGTCGATTGGAATGGCGGTCGACGCCAACTTCCTCATCTTCGAGCGAACGCGCGAGGAGCTCGCCCGCGGAAAGACGGTGCGGACCGCGATCAACGAAGGCTTCGATCACGCACTGAGCGCGATCATTGACACGCACGCCACCACCGCGTTGACGGCCCTGATTCTCTACCAGGTGGGGACCGGGCCGGTGCGCGGCTTCGCGGTGGCGCTCATTGCCGGCATCGTCGCGTCGCTGTTCACGGCCGTGTTCTTCGTTCGTACACTGTTCCTCATCTGGCTGAACCGCTCGCGCGGCGCCCAAACCCTGAGCATCTGATGCTGCGCATCCTGCACGATACCAAGGTCGACTTCATCCGCCTGTGGCGGTGGAGCACGGCGATCACCGCATTGTTCATTGTGCCGGGACTCGTCCTCATCGCGATATCCGGATTTCGCTACAGCATCGAGTTCACGGGGGGGACGTTGATGCGGCTGGAGTTCACGACCGCCCCCGATGTCGGCGACGTCCGCACGGCGCTTTCCGAGGCCGGGATCTCGGGTGCCGAGATCCAGACGTTCGGCACGCCGCGCGAGCTCCAGGTGCGAGCGCAAGACGCGCAGCACGTGGAGCAGCAGTCCGTGGGCGCCGAGTCCGTCGCTCAGCGGATTCGTGCCGCGCTCGACGCCCGCTACGGTGCGGATGCCTACAAGGTCACGCGGACGGAAGGGGTCGGCCCGCGCATCGGCGCGGAGCTGCGGCGCCAGGCGCTCATCGCGATCGTCCTGTCGTTTGCCGTGACGCTGATTTATCTCGCCTGGCGCTTCGAGTGGCGCTTCGGGGTCGCGGCCATCATCGCGACGATCCACGACATCCTGGCCACGTTGGCGTTCATGAAGTACATGAACCTCGAGGTTTCGCTGTTCGTCGTCGGCGCGGTGCTCACCGTGATCGGGTACTCGCTCAACGACACGGTCGTGGTCTTCGACCGCGTCCGGGAGAATCTCAAGCTGCAGCGGCGCATGTCGCTCTACGACATTCTCAATCTGTCGGTGAACGAGACGCTCCCGCGCACGGTCATGACCGGCTCGACCACCCTGGCGACCCTCCTCGCGCTGCTCATCTTCGGCGGCGAAGTCATTCGGCCGTTCGCGTGGGTGCTGACCTACGGTATTCTCGTCGGTACGTTCAGCTCGATCTTTGTCGCCGGTCCGGTGCTGCTGTGGATCGAGCGCCGGTGGCAACGGAAGGCGGGTGAAAAGGGTGGCGTCTCACACGCCCAGCTGGAGCAGACAGGCCAGACGAAGCGACGTGACCCGGAGCCGGTGGGCACTCGCTGACGGACCACTCACCCGCCGCCGAAAGGCGGCGGGCGTGCATCGGGGACGCGCATGATCGATAGTCACGCGCATCTCGCGGACGCGGCGTTCGATGGCGAACGCGACGAGATCGTGCGCCGTGCGCGAGCGGCCGGGGTTGCGGCCATTGTGTGCATCGGCGAGTCGCTCGCCTCGGCGACCCGCGCCCGGGCGATCGCCGAGGCGCATCGCGATGTCGTGTGGTGGACGGCTGGCGTTCACCCGCACGACGCGGGCTCTTGGGATGCGGAGCGCGACCTGCCGGCGATTCGCGAGCACGTCGGCGCGGGAGCCGTGGCGGTCGGCGAGTGCGGCCTCGATTACCACTACGATCACTCACCGCGCGACCGCCAGCGTGCTGCGTTCTCCGAGCAGATCGGCCTGGCGGCAATGCTTGGCCGTCCGGTGGTCGTGCACACGCGCGAAGCGGAGGACGACACGCGAGCGATCGTCACCGATGCCGGTCGCGCCGGTGTGCGCGGCGTCATGCATTGCTTCACCGGGTCGCGGGAGCTCGCTCGGGCTGCGCTCGACGCGGGGTGGTTCGTCTCGTTCGCGGGCATCATCACCTTCAAGCGGTGGACCGACGACGATCTCCTGCGCCTCGTTCCCGACGACCGCCTCCTGGTCGAAACGGACGCGCCGTATCTCGCTCCCGTCCCGCATCGCGGCACGCGCAACGAGCCAGCACACCTCCCCCTGACGATCGCGCGACTCGCCGCCGCGCGCGGCGCGACGCCGGAACGCATTGCCGAGCTGACGGCGGCGAACGCGCGGGACCTGTTCGTCCTGTCGAGGTGATCGAGGCGTCGACTACCTCGACTACCTCGACTACCTCCTGTGCGCTAGTATTACGCCGCCCGTCACCCTGCTCAGAGGTCGCGCGTGCCCAACGTTCCCACCGACATCGAGATTGCGCAGCGCGCGAAGCCGCGCCCGATCGTCGATGTCGCCAGGGAGATCGGTCTCTCTCCGGATGATCTCGATCTCTACGGCAAGTACAAGGCGAAAGTCCCGCTCGAGATTTCTTCACGGCCCCCGCGCGGCCGCCTGGTTCTCGTCACGGGGATCAATCCCACGGCAGCTGGAGAAGGGAAGAGCACCGTCACCGTCGGTGTGACGCAGGCGTTCCGGCGTCTCGGTGTGAACGCGGTGCTGTGCATTCGAGAGCCGAGCCTCGGTCCGGTGTTCGGGGTAAAGGGCGGCGCTGCCGGCGGTGGCTTCGCGCAGGTCATCCCCATGGAGGACATCAACCTCCACTTCACGGGAGACTTTCACGCCATCTCCAGCGCGCATGCGTTGCTCTCGGCGATGATCGACAACCATCTCCACCAGGGAAACGCCCTCGGGCTCGATCCGCGTCGGATCAGCTGGCCGCGCACGATCGACATGAACGACCGCGCGCTGCGAGACTGCGTGATCGGCTTGGGTGGCGTCGCGAACGGGGTGGCGCGGGAGGAGCGGTGGGTGATCATACCGGCGAGCGAAGTGATGGCCATCGTCGCGCTGGCAACGAGCCGGCAGGATCTCGAGGAGCGACTCGGGCGCATCATCGTCGGCGCCACGGCAGGGGCCAAGCGAACGCCCGTGCGCGCACGCGACCTGAAGGCGGCCGGAGCGATGACGCTGCTGCTCAAGGACGCGATCCGGCCAAACCTCGTGCAGACGCTCGAGGGCGGTCCCGCGTTCGTGCACGCGGGGCCGTTCGGCAACATCGCCCATGGGTGCAACAGCATTCTCGCCACGAAGTCGGCGCTCGCGCTTGCCGACATCGTCATTACCGAAGCGGGCTTTGGCTCAGACCTCGGCGCCGAGAAGTTCCTCGACATCAAGTGCCGGTTCGGCGGTCTCACGCCCGAGGCCGCCGCCCTCGTGGCCACCGTGCGCGCGCTGAAGCTCAATGGCGGCGCCGACAAGAAGCAGCTCGGCACCGAGGACCTGGGCGCGCTCGAGCGCGGGTTGCCCAATCTCGACAAGCACATCGAGAACGTGCGCCAGTTCGGTCTTCCCGTGGTCGTCGCGCTCAATCGCTTCGTGACGGACAGCGACCGCGAGCTCACCATGGTCGCCGACCGCGCGCGCGCCGCGGGAGCGCGAATCGCGCTCACGGAGGTGTGGGAGAAAGGTGGCGCAGGAGGTGAAGAGCTCGCGCGCGAGATCCAGGCCGTTCTCGCTGAGCGGCAGGGGCGCTACGCGCCGCTGTACGATGCGGCCCGTCCGATCAAGGAGAAGATCGATACGATCGTGCGAAAGGTGTATGGCGGGGACGGCGCGGCCTACGCTCCCAAGGCCGACCGCGCGATCGAGTATCTTGAGGCCATTGGGTTGGGCGGGACACCCGTCTGCATGGCGAAGACGCAGTACTCTCTGAGCGATGACGCAACCAAGCTCGGTCGGCCGACGGGATTTCACGTGACGATCAACGATGTCTATCCGTCGGCGGGGGCCGGATTCGTCGTCGCCCAGGCGGGAGATATCATGACCATGCCGGGACTTCCCAAGGAGCCGGCAGCCGAGCGCATGGCCATTCAGGCCGACGGCCAGATTGTCGGACTCTTTTAAGGAGGAGCTGTGACCGTTAGGCGGATCACGACGGCCAACGCGCCGCAGGCGATCGGTCCGTACTCGCAAGGTGTCATCGCGAATGGGCTGCTGTTTACCGCCGGGCAGATCGGCATCGACCCACAGACCGGGCGCCTCGTCGAAGGAGGCTTCGCCGAACAGACGCAGCGAGTCCTCACCAACCTGAGCGCGGTTCTCGAGGCCGCTGGCGCGAGCTGGGGAGACGTCGTGAAGACCACGGTCTACCTGCACGACATGGCCGACTTCCCCACGTTCAACGAAATGTACGGCCGCCACCTCGGCGACGCGCGTCCCGCCCGTTCGACGGTGCAAGCCGCCGGGCTGCCTCGAGGCGCGCTGGTAGAGATCGATGCGGTCGTTAGGGTCTCCACCGAGTGAGCCGCGTCTGAGGTCCTGCGCGAAGGTCCACGGAGCCGCAGCGACGTGCGAACCGCACCCCCGCGAGTGTTTGGACATGCAGGAACACGGATCCTTTGTCGGTAACAAACAGCTCGGGCAACGGCAATTGTCCCGCGGAGAACGCAGCGAAACGTCAACCACAGCGGCTTTCGGCAACGACTCAGCGCGTGCAGTCCTCTGCGCTCTCCGCGTTCTCTGCGGTATGATTGTGGTCACGGTTGCCGTCGCCCTGACTGCGACTGCACGCTCGATTTCAGACGCCGTTCACTAGATCAGCTGGATCACCTCGAGACCCTCGCCCACCTATGCCATCCAACAACACCCGCGACCAGCTCTTCCGGCTCACCGCGTTCGCTCGCTGCGCCGGTTGAGCCGCCAAGATGGGTCCGGGCGACCTCGCGCGTGCCCTGGCCCCGCTTCCGCATCGCGATGATCCGCGTCTGCTCGTCGGGCGCGAGACGTTCGACGACGCGGGAGTCTTCGTCGTGTCCGACGATCTCGCGCTGGTGCAGACCGTGGATTTCTTTGCGCCGATTGTCGACGACCCATACACCTTCGGCCGCATCGCCGCCGCGAACGCGCTATCCGACATCTACGCGATGGGCGGCGAGCCGCTCACGGCGCTCAACATCGTCGGGTTTCCTGCCAGCGTGGCCCCCCTGGAGGTGCTCACCGAAATTCTGCGCGGCGGCCAGGACGCGGTCCACGAAGCCGGCGCCTTCATTGTCGGTGGCCACAGCATCATCGACGAGGAGATCAAATACGGTCTCGCCGTCACCGGACGCGCCGATCCTCGCCGGCTCCTCACCAACGCCGCCGCCAGGCCAGGCGATCGGCTCATTCTCACCAAGGCGCTCGGCACCGGGCTCCTCTCGACGGCGGCGAAATCCCGCGCCGTGCAGGAGGACATCTATCGCGACCTGATCGCATCGATGGCCGCGCTGAATCGCGATGCGAGTCGCGCCGCGCTTGCCGCCGGCGCGACGTGCGCGACCGATGTCACCGGCTTCGGCTTGCTGGGACACGCGTCACACATCGCGCGTGCGAGCGCGGTGTCGCTCGAGATTCGGCCGCGCGACGTCCCGGTGCTACGGGGGGCGCGGGAGGCCTGGCGGGACGGGGCCCGCACCGGCGGCGCCGAGCGCAACCTGCGCTATCTGGAGCCGCTCGTGAGCTGGGGCACAACCGGCGACGAGGATCGCGCCCTCCTCATCGACCCGCAAACCTCGGGCGGCCTCCTCGTCGCGCTGCCCGCCGCCGCGGCGCGCGATTACATTGCGCGTGTGGCCGGCGCCGTGGAGATCGGCGCCGTCGTCACACGCGGGACGCACGCGATCATTCTCGCGTAAGCGTGGGGGCGGATGGGGCCTGGTGGCTTCCCTGGTCTTCAAAACCAGTGTGACCTGACCACGTCGGGTTGGGTGGGTTCGATTCCCGCACGCTCCCGCCACGCGATCCTCGAACCGTCTCTCGACATGCGAATTCTCGCGCTGCCCGCGCTCGGCGTCCTCCTCGCCGTGTCGGGGCTTGGCGCCCAGGTCCCGGTCGATACGGTGCGCGCGGACAGCGTCCGCGCCGATAGTGCTCCGTCCGCGGTCATCGTCGAGCCGGTTGCGATTCGCCGAGATACGGTGACCGGTCCGCCCATCTCGCCGCGCAGTGCCTTCCTGAGATCACTGATCGTCCCTGGCTTGGGACAAGCGGCGCTCGACCGCGGAACGGCGGGCGGCATCTTCGTTTCGCTCGAGGCCCTTTCGCTGCTCATGACGATCAAATCGAAGCGGGATCTGCGTGTCGCGCGTCGTCTGGAGGCGGACAGCGTGTTCTTTGGCATCGACCCGGACGGCGACACCGTCTTCGTCGCCAGTCCGCTTGCCGGCCGCGTCCGCGCTCGGAAGCAGCACGTCGAGGATTGGGTCGCCCTGCTGATCTTCAATCACCTCTTCGCGGCCGCGGACGCCTTCGTCGCTGCCCAGCTGTGGGACGTCCCCGCGCGCGTCTCCGTGACACGGGACGGGGACGACACCCGGCTCACGGCGACCGTGCGATGGTGATGGCCGCCGCGAATGCGGGCGCGCCGGTGGGTGTCTTCGACTCGGGCATCGGCGGCCTCACCGTCGTGCGCGAGATCATGCGCCAGCTGCCTGACGAGCGCATCATCTACTTCGGCGACACGGCGCGCGTCCCCTACGGACCCAAGAGCCCGGACACCGTGCGGCGGTACGCCCGCGAGATCGCGACCTGGCTGCAGCACCAGGGCGTGAAGGCGATCGTCGTGGCATGTAACACGGCGACGGCGCACGCGCTGGAGACACTGACGCAGGAATTCGACTTTCCCATTA
This sequence comes from Gemmatimonadaceae bacterium, assembly GCA_025930755.1. Lineage (GTDB taxonomy): Bacteria > Gemmatimonadota > Gemmatimonadetes > Gemmatimonadales > Gemmatimonadaceae > JAICNG01. The sequence goes on along the minus strand of JAICOJ010000040.1, from coordinate 11,717 downwards.
TCGGAGTTGTCGAGCCCGGCGCGCGCGCCGCGGTCCGCGCGTCCCACGGCGGCGCCATCGGCGTCATCGGCACCGCCGGCACCATTGGCTCGGGCGCGTACGAGCGCGCGATTCGCACACTCGCGCCGCAGGCGCGGATCGCCGCGCGCGCGTGCCCGCTGTTCGTGCCGCTCGTCGAGGAGGGCTGGCTCGATCGCGATGCCACGCGGCTCATCGCCAACGAATATCTCGTCCCGCTCCGGAAAGAGGACGTGGATACGTTGGTCCTCGGGTGCACGCACTACCCGCTGCTCAAACCGCTCATCGCCGACGTCATGGGGCGCGAGGTCGCGCTCATCGACAGTGCGCACGAAACGGCTGCCGAAACGGCGCGCGTGCTCGACGACCGCGGCCTGCGCGCTCAAGACCGCCGCACGTGCCAGCACCGCTTCGTTGCTTCCGATGCGCCCGAGCAGTTCCTACGGATGGGCCAGCGCTTTCTCGGGACGGCGATCGACGGCGTCGAGACGGTGACCCTCGGCTGACTCTCGCCAGGAGCGGAGCTCCACGCGCTCCGGACTCACGACGAGATACGTCGGCTCATCGAGCCACGAGCCGGCGTTGGCGTACACGCTCCCCGTCGCCGTACGCTCGAGCGTCGGCACGTGCGAGTGCCCAAAGACGAGCAGGTCGACCTCGGGGCGCGCCGCGAGCGTCGCGTGAGCGACCGAGCGCAGCCCCGCGCCGGCATCGCGCGCTCGGTAGGTACGGCTGGCCGTCGACGACCCTCGCGCCAGCCGCGTTCCCCAGTCCGGGTGCAGCCAGCGGAACGCGCGCATCGACAGCGGGTGGCGTAACACGCGGCGCAGCGCGCGGTACTTTCGATCCTCGCGTGCGCGCAGTCCGTCCCCATGATCGATGCGTGTACGCCACCCGGCGACCGATCCCTCCCAGGCACCCAGCTGGTACCGCAACCCGACTTCGCGCGACAGGAACTCGCCCCCCCAACAGTCGTGGTTGCCCGCAACCATGAGGATGTCGACGCCGGCGTCCCGCAGATCGGCAAGGGCCGCCAGCGTCCGAAAGTGATCCCGGGGGATCACGGTTCGCCATTCGAACCAGAAATCGAACAGGTCCCCGTTGATGACGAGCGACTTGGCGTGGTCGGGGAGGCCACGCAGGAAGGCAACGAGGCGACGCTCGAGCTCAGGCGGTCCGACGCCGAGATGCGTGTCGCCGATGATGTAGCAGGGTGAGGGGAGCACGCGCACATTCTATCGCGCGTCCGCCCCCTTTACAAAATTCGAAGCCTGCCCCTCCACTCCGCCCTTCCGTGTCCCTACCTTAGAGGAACTCGTCTCCGAGGGGCTACCCCCGGCCGGCCCGCAGTCCCGTGGTGATGTCATGTCCGCTAAGCGGTTCATCGAAACTGTCGCGTCACCCGCACCGGCCGCGCCTGCCGCGTCCGAGGCTGGGCCGCGCCTCCACCGAGCCGAGCCCTCCGATCGTCCCGTGCGCAACCCGGGCGTCCCGCTGGACCTGGACGTTGTCCGCGGTATCCGCGTCAACCGGAGCGCCGTCGAGCGGCGGGCCGCCACGATTCCGACCCGGCGCACCGTAAAGAAGCAGTGGCAGGCCGCGTGGTTGCTGCGTGCGATCACGCTCATGGACCTGACGACGCTCTCGGGCGACGATACTCCGGGAACGGTGCGCCGCCTCTGCGCGAAGGCGCGGCGACCCCTCCGGGACGACCTGGCACGGGCGTTAGGCGTCGACGACCTCGGCATCACGGTTGCCGCGATCTGCGTGTACCACGCCATGGTGCCGACGGCCGTCGAGGCGCTCGCGGGCACGCACATACCGGTAGCGGCCGTCTCGACGGGCTTTCCGGCCGGTCTGAGCCCCCTCGAGGAGCGCGTCGCGGAGATTCGCGCCTCGGTCGCTGCGGGGGCGCGCGAGATCGACGTCGTCATCACGCGCGCCCACGTGCTCACCGGGAATTACGAGGCCCTTTACGACGAAGTGCACCGATTCCGCGATGCGTGCGGCGATGCGCACATGAAGGCGATTCTCGCCACCGGCGAGCTCGGAACGTTAGGCAACGTCGCCCGCGCCAGCATGGTGGCCATGCAGGCCGGCGCCGACTTCATCAAGACCTCCACGGGGAAGGAGGGAGTGAATGCGACCCTCCCCTTTGCCCTCGTCATGTGCCGCATGATTCGCGAGTTCCACGAGCGCACCGGCTACGCGGTCGGGTTCAAGCCGGCCGGCGGCATCCGGTCCGCGAAGGCGGCACTCGAGTACCTGTACCTGATGAAGGACGAGCTCGGCGACCGGTGGCTGCGGGCCGACCTGTTCCGCTTCGGCGCCAGCACGCTGCTCACCGATATCGAGCGACAGCTCGAGCACTTTGTGACCGGGCGCTACGCGGCGGCGTACCGCATGCCGATGCCATGAGAATGAAATCAGGCATTTGGCTTCCCGCAGCGGCTGCGCAGGAAGGCAGAGGATTGCCGCTGCCAGGGCCTTTGCAAAGCTCCTCGTTGAAGCTCCGTTGTGCACCTCTGCGTCCTCTGCGCTAAGACAAGAAAAAAAATGACTTCCGTCAAAGAGATCTTCGAGACGATGGAGTATGGTCCCGCGCCGGAGTCGGACGCGGAAGCGCGGAAGTGGCTCGCGTCGCACAAGGGCGTGTTCGGCCACTTCATCGACGGCACATGGTCAGCGGCCGGGAAAACGTTCGAGGTCATCGATCCGTCCACGGCCGCCGTGCTTGCACGGGTGTCGCAGGGGACGAAGGCTGATGTCGACGCCGCGGTCGCGGCTGCGCGGCGCGCGTTGCCGGCCTGGAAGGAACTTTCGGGGCACGCGCGCGCGCGGCATCTGTATGCGCTCGCTCGGGAGGTCCAGAAGCACTCGCGTCTCCTCGCCGTCGTCGAGAGCATGGACAACGGCAAGTCGATTCGTGAGACGCGCGACCTCGACATCCCACTCGTTGCCAGGCATTTCTACCACCACGCCGGCTGGGCGCAGCTCTTCGAGAGCGAGTTCGCCGGCTATGCTTCCGTCGGCGTCGTCGGGCAGATCATTCCGTGGAACTTCCCGCTGCTCATGCTGGCCTGGAAGGTCGCGCCGGCACTCGCGGCGGGGAACACGGTCATCCTCAAGCCGGCGGAGTTCACACCCCTCACGGCGCTTCTTTTCGCCGAGATCGCGGCCGAGGCGGGAATCCCGGCGGGGGTGCTCAACATCGTCACCGGGGACGGCGAGACCGGCAAGCTCATCGTCGACCATCCGGACGTCGACAAGATCGCCTTCACCGGATCGACGGATGTCGGGCGCGTCATCCGCCGCGCCACGGCGGGAAGCGGCAAGAAGCTCTCGCTCGAGCTTGGCGGAAAAAGTCCGTTCATCGTCTACGACGATGCGGACCTCGACAGCGTGGTCGAGGGTGTCGTAGATGCGATCTGGTTCAACCAGGGGCAGGTGTGCTGTGCCGGCTCGCGACTCCTCGTGCAGGAAGGGATCGCGGAGCGTCTCATCGCGAAACTGCGTGCGCGCATGGAGAAGCTTCGCATCGGCCGGCCCCTCGACAAGGCGGTCGACATGGGCGCCATCGTCGCACCCGTGCAGCTGGAGCGTATTCGCGGTCTCGTGCAACGCGGCGTGGACGAGGGAGCGACGATGTGGCAGCCGTCGTGGGCCTGTCCGACGGACGGCTACTTCTATCCCCCGACACTCTTCACCGACGTCCAGCCGTCGTCCACGATCGCGCAGGTCGAGATCTTCGGCCCCGTCCTCGTGACGATGACGTTCCGCACTCCCGAGGAGTCGGTCGCGCTCGCCAACAACACGCCCTTCGGGCTCGCCGCAAGCGTCTGGACCGAGAGCATCAATCTCGCGCTCGACATCGCGCCGAAGATCAAGGCGGGGGTCGTGTGGATCAACTCAACGAATCTGTTCGACGCGTCGAGCGGGTTCGGCGGATATCGGGAGAGTGGCTTCGGACGCGAGGGTGGCCGCGAGGGAATGTGGGAGTACGTAAAGCCCGACAAGGTGGAGGCGCCGACCAGGGCGCGGGCCAAATCGCGACATGGTGGTCGTGAAGCATCAGCACCTAACGGGTCTCGAGGCGCGACCCGGGTCCCGGCGATCAACCGGACGCCCAAGCTGTTCATCGGTGGGAAGCAGACCCGCCCCGATCAGGGGTACGTCCGCCGGATCCTCGCGCCAGACGGAACGCCCCTGGGTGAGGTCGGCGAAGGTAACCGCAAGGACATTCGCAATGCTGTCGAGGCGGCACACGCCGCCTGGAAAGGCTGGGGGAAGGCCACCGGGCATTTGCGCGGACAGATCCTCTACTACATCGCGGAAAACCTGGCGGCGCGTGCCGCCGAGTTTGCGCACCGCATCGACGAGCAGACCGGGTGCGGCCATGCCGAAGCATCGCGCGAGGTCAACGTCGCGATCTCGCGGCTGTTCACCTACGCGGCATGGGCCGACAAGTACGACGGCGCCGTGCACAACGTGCCCATCCGCGGAGTCGCGCTGGCGATGAACGAGCCCATCGGCGTCATCGGCATCGCGTGCCCCGACGAGCGCCCGCTACTCGGCTTCGTCTCGCTCGTTGCGCCGGCGATCGCAACGGGAAATGCCACCGTAGTGATCCCGTCGGAGCCGCACTCGCTTTCCGCCACGGATTTCTACAGCGTGCTCGAGACCTCCGACGTGCCGGGCGGAGTCGTCAACATTGTCACCGGCCCGAAGGATGCGCTTGCGCGCGTGCTCGCCGAGCACGACGATGTGGAAGCGATGTGGTACTTCGGCGGCGCCGAGGGGGTGACGATGGTCGAGGAGGCGTCCGCCGTGAACATGAAGCGAACGTGGGCGACCTGGGACACCCGTGACTGGCTCGAGGCCCGCCACGGCGAAGGGCGCGAGTTCCTGCGTGAGGCGACGCAGGTCAAGAACATCTGGGTGCCGTACGGCGAGTAGCGTGCGTCCGTGACAGCGCCGGTTACGCGCGTCGAGTTCCGCGTGCGCTACGCCGAGACCGATCGCATGGGCGTGGTGTACCATGGGAACTACCTCGTATGGTGCGAGATCGGACGCACCGAGCATATGCGACAGTTTGGGGTGCCCTATCGAGAGATGGAGGAGCGAGGCGTCTCTCTTGCCGTGGCCGAGGCTAGTATTCGCTACCAGAAGCCGGCGCGCTACGACGACCTCATCTGCGTGGAGACGACGCTCGCCGATGTGTCCTCCCGCACAGTCACTTTCGACTACGCGATCCTGAATGCGGATTCCAACGATCGCCTGGCCACCGCGCGCACCACGCTCGTCTCGCTCGACGCGACGAGCCGTGTGGCCACGATTCCCGCGGAGTTTCGACCCATGCTGCGCCGCGCAGCAGGCCTGCCGGAATAGCACGCGCGCGTACGTCGCCGCGCTGGTCCTCGCGGCGCTCGCGGCGCCCGCCCTCGAGGCGCAGGTAGGAGGTTTCGGACAAAACAAGATCCAGTACCGGCATTTCGACTGGCACGTCCTCGCCGGGAAGCACGTCGACGTCTTCTTCTATCCGGAGGAAGAGCGCATCGCGCGCGCTGCGCTCGTGTACGCGGAGGAAAGCTACGATACCCTTGCGCGCCGATTCGGTCACGAGGTCCGCGAGCGCATCCCGCTCATCGTATACGCGTCCCACGTCGACTTCGAGCAAACCAACATCCTTCCCTTCGTACCGCCGGAAGGGATTCTCGGCGTCACCGAGTTCCTCAAGCGGCGCGTCGCGCTTCCGTTCCGCGGCAGCTACTCGGAGTTTCGTCACACGCTGCGCCACGAGCTCGTGCATGTCTTCGAGCTCTCGATTCTCGCGCGCGAGGCGGCGCTGCACCCCCGGTCGCGCCCGCCGGCGATTCCGCTGTGGTGGTCGGAAGGCCTCGCCGAGTTTCTCTCCGGTGACCAGGACTCGCGTGACGAGATGGTCGTGCATGACCTGGTGTTGGGGGGTCGCCTCCCGACGCTCGTCGAGCTCGGCCCGGTCGTGTCCCCGATCGTGTACGCGGTTGGTGGGGATGCGCACCGTTTTCTCGCCTCGCGGTTCGGGTCCTGGCGCATTCCCCTCGTGTACGAGGCGCTCTGGAAGGCCTCCTCGTTTGGGGAGGCGCTCGAGCGCGCGTATGGTCGGGACGCGGGTCGGCTCTCCGCTGAATGGCACCACGACCTCCGGCGCCGGCATTTTCCCTCCGTCGGCGATCGTGAGCCCCTCACGCTCGCGGGGACGCGCCTCGCCTCGCTCGCGCTCAAGCCGGTCGCCGTTGAGATCGGAGACTCGAGTCACGTCGCCTACCTCTCACCGCGGTCGGGGTACACGAACATTTATCTCCAGTCACTCGACCCCGACGGTCGCGCGCGAGTCATCGTCGAAGGGGAACGCTCTCCCGAGTTCGAGTCGCTCCATCCATTTTCGTCGCGTATCGACGTGCGCGATGGCGTCCTGCTGTTCGCCTCACGATTCGGTGAGCGGGACGCGCTCGTCTTCTGGGATATCGCCCAGGGCCGGGTGACCGGGCGGTACCAGTTCGACGGTCTCGTCTCGCTGCTGAGTCCACAGTGGTCGCCCAACGGGGACAGGGTCGCCTTCAGCGCACTCAGCGATAGCGGCGTTTCCGATCTCTACGTGTTGCGGCTTCCGTCGGGGGAGCTGGCGCGCGTGACCGCCGACGTGTACGAGGATCTCGACCCCACCTGGCTACCGCACGGGGACGCGCTCGTCTTTTCGTCCGATCGGGGCCCACACGGCGCTGATGGAGCCCACAACCTCTATCGCGTGGAGCTGTCAGGCGAGATTGCTGCGTTGACGAGCGGGGCATGGTCCGATGAATCACCGCGCTGGGACTCGCGGACATCACGAATCCTCTTTACCAGCGATCGCGCCGGTGCGTTCGATCTCTACAGCATCGACACGCTCGGAGCAGGCCGTCGAGAGACGAGACTGACTGGCGGCGTCTTCGACGCCGCACCCGTGCCGAACGAGGAGCGCGTGCTCGTCAGCGCGTACACTGACCGCTCCTGGTCGCTTTACGCCGTGCGCAAGGATCCGGAAGACGAGTCCTCGTTCACGCTCACCAGTGATGTGCTCGCGGCCTGGCGGTGGCGCGAGCTCGACGACACGACCGCCATGCGCGTGGCATCACGACGGTATGAGCGGCGGTACTCCATCGACTTCGCAGCAGGCGTCGCCGCGACCGCGCCAGGCGTCGGCGGTGCGCAGGGAGCGCAGCTCGTCTTTTCGGATCTGCTTGGTGATCACCAGTTCGCGCTCAGCATCTCCTCCTTTCAGGGAGAGGCGCGAAACGTCCTCGGGAGCCTCAACGGCAACCTCTTCTACCTCAATCAGTCGCGCCGCGTGAACTGGGGCGTCGGCGCGTTCCGCGTGTCGGGAACGTTCGCCGAAAGCGATTTGCGCCAGCTCTACGACGAAGAATCGACCGGAGCATACGCGATCGCGCGGTACCCGCTGTCGCGCTTCACGCGCCTCGAGGGACAGACTACCCTGGAGTACTCGAACCGCAACGATTTCGCGAACGAGCTCGTCCGTGGATCGCCACGCCGTCGCGGGATGCTGACGGGAAATTACCTCGTCATCGTCCGGGACAACTCACTCTGGCTCGAGACCGGTCCGATCGATGGAACGCGCTGGAACCTGACCGGCGGGGTGGTGAGCGACGTGACCCACGGCGCATTCGAGAATTGGCTCGGCCAGGTCGATGTGCGGCGGTACATCCGCACCTCCCAGCAGGCAGCCGTCGCTCTGCGTGCACTCGGCTATGTGTCGGAGGGATCGAGACCGCGCGCGATTCAAATGGCCGGGTCGTGGATGCTGCGCGGCTATCCTCGGTACTCGTTGTCGGGAACGCACGCGTGGCTCGCCAACGCCGAATGGCGGTTCCCGATCGCGAACTTCGTGACGTTCGGCTTTCCCTTCGGGGCGGTGCGGTTCCCGCCCGTGCGTGGCGCGCTGTTCGTCGATGCGGGACAGGCCTGGAACCGGGGGGAGCACGAGCAGCGTGTCCTCGGCTCGCTGGGAGTCGGATTCCGCATGAGTCTCGTGCCCGGCTTCGTGTTGCGCGTCGATGTTGGACGGCGGTACGCCGTGGCCGCCGGCGCTGAGTCGCCCGCCGACCGCGCGTACTACAAGCGAAGGTTCGTTGATCTGTTTTTCGGGTATGACTACTGATGCAACGCATCCTGTTTGGCGCAGCGCTCATCATGGCGCTCTCTGCAGCCGCGTGCGGCCCCAGGGTCGCGCCGCTCGGCGGCACCCTCGCGCCGCTGCGATTGCCACGGACAGAGCTACCTCCCGTGAACCAGCGCATCCGGTTTACGTGGATGTACGAGGACCTGGACCTGCGCGGACGCGGTGACGGGGTCGCTCGCATCGCACCACCCGATAGCGTGCGACTCGATCTGTTCCTCGCCGGCGGCAACACCGGGGGGCGCGCGGTATTGATCGACGATGACCTCCGTGCCCCGGGCGGACCAATGGTGCGTTCGTTCCTTCCGCCGCCACCCATGCTGTGGGCCGCACTCGGCCGTTTGCACATTCCACCCACGCCCGATACGGCGGTACGCGTTGACGGCGACACCACGCGCGCCGACATTGGACGCGACCCACGGTGGCGGGTGACCTTCGTCGGTGGCGACCTCCGACGTCTCGAGCTCATTGAGGGAGATCGGTTGCAGCAATGGATGGAACGCACTCCGGAGCGCACCGTCACGTATCGGCACCTGCGTGCCAACCGTGCCCTGGACCTGACCATCGTCCGTGTTGATACCGTTCCTGGATTCGATGCCACGATTTGGCGTTAGGCTCGCAGCGGGTCTGCTGCTGGTGGTGCAAAGCGCCTGCCTCTATGGCTTCGTCGGCGGAGGGCTGCCCGATCACATCGATACGGTGGCGGTGCTTCCGTTCGACAACGACACGCCGGTGAGCGTCATCCCACGGGAGCTGCTCGACGCCCTGCGCCCAGACATCGAATCCCGTCTCGGCTTGCGCTCGGTCGCTGAAGCCCGGGCCGACGCGATCGTGCGAGGCCGGATCGTTCGCTACGATCCGGACATTCCCGTTGCGTACAGCGCCGACCCCAATCAACAGGTGGCCGCGCGTCGCCGCCTCGAAATCGCCGTCGACGTCGAGATTCTCGATCAGACGACCGGCAAGCCGCTGTGGAGCCGTCGGGGGCTCGTGGCGCAGGGCGATTATGACGAGCGCCAGGAAGCGGAAGGACGGCGTCAGGCCATTGAGAAGCTCGTGCGAGACATTATCGAGGGCGCACAGTCGCAATGGTGAAGCCGCGACGCGGCGCATCGACGCTCGGCTGCCTCTTCAGCCTGCTGGTCGTCGTCGCGGCGATATACTTCGGCGTCAACGTCGGGGCGCCATATCTTCGGTATTACCAGTTCCGCGATGCCATGCAGCAGGAGCTCCGGTTCGCCGAGCGGAAATCCGACGCCGAAATTCTTACGACGCTTCGTCTCAAGGCGGACTCGCTCGACTTACCCGGCCCCGCGCACCGGATCAACGTGCGCCGTGGCCCGAGTCGAATCGTGATCTGGACCGAGTACAGCGAAACGATCGACTTCCCCTTCGTGACGCGCGCCATCGCGTTTCGACCCGTGGTCGAGAGATCCTTTTGAGCGTCGCGCGCCATCAAGCCAAGATCATGACGTGGAAGGATGCAGCGGCCTGGCGACGACAGGTTCGCGGCCGGGTCGTATTCACGAATGGCGTGTTCGATCTTCTGCATCCGGGGCACATCGACGTCATCGCGCAGGCGCGTGATCAGGGCGACGTGCTCATCGTGGGCCTGAACGCCGACGCGTCGGTCCGGCGTCTCAAAGGTCCCGAACGGCCGGTGCGATCCGAGGCCGAGCGCGCGTACGTGCTCGCGTCCCTCGCCGATGTCGACGCCGTCGTCACCTTTGCGGAGGACACGCCCCTCGAGCTGATACGGCATCTTCGACCCGACGTATTGGTCAAAGGGGGCGACTACGAGCCCGCCACGGTTGTGGGCCGTGACGACGTAGAATCCTGGGGCGGGCGCGTTGTCATCGTCCCGCTTCGCGCGGGCCAGTCCACCACATCGATCATCGAGAAGCTTCGTGCTCCACGCTGAGCAGACGCCTCGCTTGGGACGCAGCCCTAGGTCGCTGCGAACGGTGACTCTCGAGCGTGGTGCCGCCGCCTTCGCGGAAGGGTCCTGTCTCGTTGCCTTTGGGGCAACGCGCGTACTCGTCGCGGCGTCCGTCGAAGACGGGGTGCCGGGATGGCGCAAGGGGTCGGGGCTGGGCTGGATCACTGCGGAGTACGCAATGCTGCCGCGCGCGACGCACACGCGCACGCCGCGCGAGCGCGCGCAGCTCGGCGGACGCACTCAGGAGATTCAGCGCCTCATCGGACGGAGCGTTCGGGCCATGCTCGACGATTTCGCGTTCGGCGAGTACACCATCCGCGTCGACTGTGACGTGCTTCAGGCGGATGGAGGCACACGCACCGCGGCTATCACCGGGGCCTGTGTCGCGGTGGTCGATGCGTTTGCCTGGATGATGCGAACGGGCCGCATCGCCGCCTCACCGGTGAAGCGTCATGTTGCCGCCGTCAGCGTGGGCGTCGTGCACGGGGAGGTGCGTCTGGATCTCGAGTACGCGGAGGACGTGCGCGCCGAGGTCGACATGAACCTGGTCATGACGAGCGAAGGGCGGTTCGTCGAGGTGCAGGGGACGGGCGAGCACGGCACCTTCGACCGGGCCGCGCTCGACGGGCTCATCGAGCTCGCAGAGGATGGCATCCGCGCGTTGCTCGAGATCCAACGGTCCGCCCTCGCGAGGTGACGCGGAGCTCTCCATACCTCCTGGCGACGCGAAGCGGCGGCAAGCTTCGTGAGCTCGAGCCGTTGTTCGCCGGCGCCGGAATCGAGGTTATCACACTGGAGCGGGCCGGGATCGCCGAGTCGCCCGACGAGTCGGGGATCGAGGTGTTTTCGTCGTTCGAGGAGAACGCGCTGGCCAAGGCGAGGTACTTCCACGCTCTCTGCGGCCTTCCCACCCTCGCCGATGATTCAGGCCTGGAGGTGCACGCGCTCGGGGGCGATCCGGGCGTGCGAAGCAAGCGATGGAGCGGCCGCGCCGACCTCTCGGGCGTCGCGCTCGACGAAGCCAACAATGCCGGGCTGCTCCTCGCGCTGCGCGGCCAACGCAGTCGTCGCGCCCGATACGTCTGCGTTGCCGCGCTCGCCGGGACGCGCGGCGAGCTCACGCGTCGGGGGGAGGTGGAGGGGGAAATTCTCGAAGAGCCGCGGGGAGCCGGTGGCTTCGGGTACGATCCACTCTTCTTCGCCGCGGAGCTGGAGAAGACGTTCGGTGAGGCGTCTCTCCAGGAAAAGGAGCGCGTGAGTCATCGCGGACGCGCGTTTCGCGAGTTGCTCCGCGCGATGCGCGACGGTTGACCGAGATGTGTGTCACGACTAGATTTGGCGGTCTTCCGGGGCGTAGCGTAGCCTGGTATCGCGCCTGCTTTGGGAGCAGGAGGTCACCGGTTCAAATCCGGTCGCCCCGACCTGGCAGGACGTCCCGAGGTTTGGGGGGGGAAAGCGCCGAGCGAAGCGCCAGTAGCTCAGGTGGATAGAGCAACAGCCTTCTAAGCTGTGGGTCGGAGGTTCGAGTCCTCCCTGGCGCGCCAT